>JAWLES010000001.1:0-62291 GCA_041685935.1 Desulfobacteraceae bacterium
AGGTCAGTACAACTGGAATGATACATTTTCCGTGTGGTGTTGACCGGTGGAAAGGGGACCGCCCCGGCTCTTCAGAAACCGGGGCGGCAGGGGGTGGTGGTGTTTTAACCGGCGCAATCAGGCCGGGTGGCTGTTGACCGGGGTTTGACTGCTATATGAACCGGCTGACCATATCTTCCGGGACATCATCCTTTTTTTCAGCCACTACCGCATAGTAATTCAGCGGTGTGCCGTCCTGGCAGAGCCTGTGCCTGTAGAGGTGCTTGTCCTTGATGTCGATCAGGTTGTCGTTCATCATCTCGTTGATCAGTTTTGAAAAACCGGATGAATCCGTCTTGTTCTCCAGAAAATCCTCCTTGATGTTAAAAGCGAACCATCCGGGTGAATCGATAAAGTTGTATCCGGCTGAAAAAGCATGTGGCGGGATATCTTCAAATCCCAGTGCCGCAACAACAGTCAGGCAGTTGAAATAGGTATTTGTGAGCTCATGCTTTTCCTTCGGGGTGAGCCGGGTCAGGTCAGCGGTGTAATACCTCTGATATATGTCGGGTCTGTCCCTCCATGCGGCTTCTTCGGCCTCTTCGAGAATATCGAGTCCTACAATCGTCTCTGCCCCTAATTTTTTGAGAACTTCTCCTACAATTCCGTTGCCTGCGCCTATGTCGAGTACGCTCAGCTCGGATGAATCAAGATCTGCCGATTCGAGATTCTTTTCCAGAAGTGAACATACAACTTCAGGGGAATTGCATTTGTATCGGTCATAGAAGAGTTTTTCATAAAGCCCGGGGATGGAGTAAATCTTGTCGTAGTCATGGAAGGAGACTTTTTCCGTCTGTCCGTTCACGGTTAAAAAGAAATGTTCTCCTTGCCCCTGCTCAGCGGATGATCTGTCTGGTATCCGGACATTGATGGTTTCGTTTGTCATGATTTGGTCCTCCTTGTGTGCCAATATTAAATTGTTTGCAAAATATTAGCGTTCAAAGCAAAAAATACGAGAAAAAAGTGATGAAGGGCTGATGTCTCTCAGCGATATACCCATAAAATCCCTTTGTTTCAGCGATTTTCAAGTATTTCAAAAGGGCTGATCAATCAGAACTTGCTTTTACACCTTATTTGTTGACTGATTTCTAAGTAATATAGCAGGTAAAATATATTGTGTCAAATATATTTTTAAAAAAACAGGGCTTTTTTTAAAAAAAACATTGACATGCTGGGAACAGGTGTTTCAGGGTTCAGTCCGGGGGTGTTTGTCAGTAAAGAATAAGGAAAACCGCCAGAAGTCCGGCTGAAAAAAGGTAGCCCGCGTCAAGGCGTGACGGGCTGAATAACGTATCGGTGCGGTCTTCTGTAAAGCCCCTTGACTCCATTGCAAGGGCTGCATGGTCTGCGGACCGGAATGATTTTTTCACCAGTCCGATGGAAAGTTCTGACATCCTTTTCACCGGATTTTTCCTGAAGTCACCACCTCTTGCCTTCCGGGCCAGGGAGAGCTCCTGTGCCTGGTTGAGGATAAGGGGCAGAAAACGTATTGCAAGGCCGATCATCACTGCGGCCCGGTTTTCCGGAACAAAAGGCACCGGTTTTAAAAACCACCGGGCCGCACTTTTTACTTCGGACGGTTTTGTGGATCTGGAAAAAATCATTCCGGCGATCATTACAGTAAAAAACCGCCATGCAGTGAGCCCCCCTTCACTGAGTCCGCCTGTAGTGACTTCTGTTTGGAAAAGTCTGAACAAAAGGGTGCCGGATTCATCAGAAACCGCCCTTGCCGTGAAAATGAACAAAAGAAGGATAAAGAACAGTTTTAAATGCTTGATCGCATTCGGTATATTAATGCCTGTTTTTTTTATCCCCCATATGAGCAGCAAAGAGGTAACACATAGTGAAATATACCCTGCCTTGAGTACTGATATGCTGACAAGAGCAAGTATGATCAGCTTGTATCTCGGATCGAGTCTGTGGAAGTGGGAGTTTCCGCTCAGGTACATAAACGGGGTCATGGCAGGCTCCGCCCGAGGGTCCAGTCTGCGAGCCCCAATCCGAATCTGGAGGAACAGGGCTCCCGGATACCGTATTTTTCCAGGGATTGTACAAGCTGCTCCGGAGGTGCGTCTTCTGCAATTCCGCCGTTTTCCATGATGATCATGCGGTCTGCTTTGGAAACCACCTTTTCCACATCATGGGTGGCTGCAATCATTGTAATCCCTCTGCGGTTAAGGGATTGAAGCAGTTGCAGAAGGCTGGATGCTCCTGGATAGTCAAGGTTGGAAAAGGGTTCGTCCAGAAGTATGATCCCGGGATCCATCACCAGGATTCCGGCTAAGGCAAGGCGCCGCTTTTCACCCCCGGAAAGGGTGGAGGGACAACGGTCTTTCAAATCCAGAAGCCCGAGGCTCTCAAGGGTTGAGGTTACAGTCAGGTTGATTTCTTCCCTTGGAAGTTTAAAGTTCTCAGGGCCGAAAGCAGTATCATCAAATACGGTTTCGCCCACGATCTGGGTGTCAGGGTCCTGAAAAACCATTCCGATATTTTTCCGGGTTTTGACAAGATTTTTTTGTATGGGCTCTCCAAGAAAGCGGATTTCCCCGGCTGACGGCATCAAAAGCCCGTTTAGAAGCCTTAAGAGCGTTGTTTTGCCTGAGCCGTTGGCTCCGGCCAGAAGGATGAACTCCCCTTTGTTTACATTGAAGGAAATATCCGACAGGGTGGGGCCGCTGTCAGGATATTCAAAAAAAATGTTTTCCACCTGTAAAAAACAGGGAGGGTGAGCTTTGGATGCTTCCATCTGTTATCCCCGCATCAGTGGCCTTGCATGCCTGGCAATAAAAGCGGCTGCGGCGATTTTAATACAATTTCCCGGAAGAAAAGGATACATCCCTGCTGCAAAGGCTTTGTCCCAGCCCATGCCCGAGGTAAGCTTGAGCCATGTGACCCCGGCCGCATAAATAATTACAGACCCGGTGATCATGGCGGAAATGTCGACCAGAACACTGTTTTTGTTTTTCCGGGCAATGATTCCGGTTGCATATACACAGGGCAGGTAACCTACCAGGTAGCCCCCTGTGGGGCCGACGATTCTCCCGAGGCCGCCGGTGCCGCCGGCAAACACCGGCAGTCCGAATATTCCCAGCAAGAGGTAGATTGCCACGGATGCAAGCCCCCATCGCGGCCCGAGCAGCAGCCCTGCCAAAAGAACGAACATGTTCTGGAGCACAATGGGTACAGGGCCCACTGGAATGGCAATGAACGCCCCTGCGGCTATGAGGGCCACAAAAAGGGAGGAATAGGTCATCATTTTGATTCGGTTCATGGTTTTCATCAGCTGTTCTCCTTGTAAAAGCAGTCTCCGTAAATCACGCGCCTTACCGTTCCGGTATCCGTTCTGAGAATCAGTGCGCCGGTGCGGTCTATATTCTCCGCAAGACCCTGGAATCTTTCTTCATGGGTTTCAATGACAACGTTTGTTCCTATGGTGGAAGTTCGTGCTTTCCACATTGAAATGATGTCTATGCCCGGAATCCGGTTGTAAAGTTTTTCAAACCTGTCAAGAAAACCAGACAGAAGGTTTTGCCTTGAAACCCGTATCCCTGTGAGAGACCGGATGGATCCGGCATCTTCAACCGTATTCGGAGGGGGATTGTTCACGTTGATCCCGATTCCGATGTTGAGAAAGGAAAGCATTTCTCCCCGGGTCTCCATCTCCGACAGAAGCCCGGCTATCTTTTTTTGTCCCGCAAGAATGTCGTTGGGCCATTTTACTGTTGCACATAGACCGGTTTTTCCCCGGATTGTTTCGGCAAGTGCAACAGAGGCTGCGAAATTGAGTTGGAAAATATAGGCAAAGGGGAGGGTGGGGCGCAGGATCAGGGTGCACCAGATACCTCCGTCCTCTGAACACCATTGCCGGTTGAGCCGTCCTCTGCCGGATGTCTGCCGCTCCGCAACAACCAGGCTGAAGTGGGGCGCGCCTTTCCGGGCAAGCTCTTTTGCCCTGTCCATGGTTGAGGCGGTTTCGCTGAAATGGTATACTGAATCCGACCGATCTTTGAAGCAGAAGGGCATAAGAAGATCTTCCGGGTGGCGGAGCATGTACCCGCTCGGGGTTGAAACAACCGGACAACCTGATTTTTTCAGCCCTTTGATGTGTTTCCAGACCGCGACCCTGGAAATACCGAGGTCTTGGCTTAAGGTGGTTCCGGAGATAATTTCTCCGTTTTGTCGGTGCAGGAGATCGAGTATTCGTTCTTTCATCCGGCTGTTTGTTAACCCTTTTTTGTGTTCGTTAACTTGATTTTGACAGAGTGGTTAACAAAAAACAGGGCGGGATGTCAAGACAAATATTGTTTTAACCTGAATTTAAAATGAAATGCAAAATCAAGACTTAATGAACATGAAAGGGGTTACATATGCAGGAAAGAAGGTTGATACGGCGAGTGCTGCCCCATGTATATGATTTTAAAACCGTATGGAAAAAAGAGGGCCCTTTCAGGTACGCGCTGACAAGCAGTGATTTTCCGTTTGTCCTTCTGGAAGAGGAAGAGTGGATTTTCGCTGATGATCCTGTGGTATTGCTTAAAGAACTGATGCAGTGGGACAGGCGGAAGATGAAGATGGTCAAGGCGCCGGTGGCCGAAAAGACCAATCAGGCAATCCGGTTTGAGCGCCTGAGCCGGTGGCGGATCAAAAATTTTCCTGAAGAGTGGGCTCCCTTGATCAATGATATGTTTACCCCCTCGGGCCAGGTGGCTGAAAAGGTGGTTCCTGCAGACGGCATGGAAACACAGGAAAATATGGAGAAGTCTTTTTTTGACCATCTCGGGCAAAAGATCCATGAAATCGGTTATATATTGCTGGAGCCGGTGGCGGCAATCGATCCGGATGCCGCCCATGTGGAGGATTATCTGAAGGAATGGGAAGAGGATGAAAGGGACGCGGGGCTGATATGATACCGCTCAAGATTGAGAAGATAGGTTTTGATGTCCAGTCCGCTTGAAAATCCGACCAGTTTTCCGGATTTTCCTATGACCCTGTGGCAGGGGATGATTATGGGAAGGGGGTTGGCGCCCAGTGCAGCCCCGGCCGCGCGGCAGGCTTTCGGGTTGCCTGCGGCCCGTGCCACATCTTCGTATGAAACCGTTTGCCCGTAGGGAATTTGCAATGCAGCGCTCCATATCCGCCGATAGAAAGGCGTCCCTTCAGGAATGGCGGTGCATGAAAACGTTCTTGTTTCTCCTTTAAAGTAGGCTGCGATCTCCCCTGCTTCAGGGGCAGTGTTTTGATCATCCTCCTTCCAGGACTGGTCCGGGACCGGTGCGGCTTCTCTTCCGGGCAGCAGGACTTTGTAGGGGCGGCCGTCTTTTTTGGCAAAAAGAATTTTCCCTATGGGAGTCGGAATGTAGGTATAGTAGATCATCGGTCCGCCTGTGTTATGGAGATTCGATTTTGAAAGTCACCGGTATGGTGTGCAGGTCCGAGCTGATACTCCGGGTGTTGCCGATGCGCCAGTCAGTACACCTGGCATTGTCCCCCAGAAGCTCGTCTATTTCTTCCGCGATCCCTTTGATGTTGATGATCGGGTGGCGGGAAAAAACTTCCGGCAGGCCGTAGGTGAGACTGCAGACAAGGCATTTGTCCTTTCTTCTTTTCAGATGAAATTCAAACACCAGTTCGGAGCCTTTCTGTCTGTTGAATTTAAATTCTATGTCGTAAGCTCCTTCCCCGGCATCTCCGTAAAGAGCCTCAAAGAAATCATCAGTCTTTTGGGCCGGGAAGAGTGCATCGACTTTTTCCTGTGTGAAAATGTGAGATACATCCAGCTGTGTCATGCTAACTCCAATGTGGTTTCCTGTCTGTTAATATTCCGGATCAGGTTACAATATTCAGGCGCCGCAGGCAAGGGATTAAATTCTGCCGTTGATCAAAAGGCTCTCGAGGAATGTTTTGTAATCGATCAAGGCCTTTTTGAATCCTTTGGTTCCGTATTTCATGTTGGCTTCCAGGATATAAAAGGCTCCGTCTTTTTCAATGAGGTCGAGGCCCACGTCATCCCATCCGCATTTGCGGGCCGTATCCAGTGCAAGGCTGCATGCCTCTGGCGGGATCGCGTCAAACCTGATCGAGCCCCCCTGGGAGATATTTGTTCTGAATTCCCCCCGGCCGGGAGTTTTCCAGTAGGAAAGAGCCACTTCCCCGCCTATGATCACAACTCTCAGGTCCTTTTCAACACGAAAATATTCCTGGATGTAGGCCGGGTTGGTCATGTCAAGGTACCGGCGAAGCTGCCCGGGGTTTTCAATAAGAAATACGTCACATCCCCTGGAAGAATTCCGCGCCTTTTTGGCGATAAACGGAAAGGAAAAATAATCCAGGATCTGCTTTTTCTGGCGGGTTCCGTAGAAAATTCTGGTGAACGGGTGGGGGATTTTGAGCATTTCAAAAACAGCGGTCTGTTTGATTTTGTCCTGAGCAAACTTGTAGGTATGGTAGCTGGGAAATGTCTCCTTGCCCATGGTGTTGAAGAGATCTGCATAAAAAGAGGTGGGAAAATAGATTTTCGACGCCTTCCGGATAAGTTCCTTCTCCTCTTTGGAGTAATCGCTGAAGTTAGGTTTAAGGCCCAGGGTAAGGACATGATCGGAATGTTTCAGCCTCGCGCCGATTGCGATATATCCGGGTGAGTGCATCAAGAGCCGGTCTGTTCCCTGACAAGATTTTTCATCAGCTCCGGGGCCGGGGGGAAATCCGTAATAAAATGTTCCCTGCCGGAAAGGCTCTTCTGAAGAGTGCAGAGGATCACGGGCAAGGATCTTTTTGTATAGGTCTGCCGGATCATTTCAGTAAAATCAGTCCCTGTAATATCTTTCAAAAACAGATCCGAGATCACTGCTTGCGGTTTGTTCCGTATGACCGCCTTGAGGGCATTTTGCCGGGATTGGAAAAGAACCGGACGGTACCCGGCCTGGAAAATGAGTCTGTCATATACGGCAAGCCGGGCTCCGGAAGGGCTGACAGCAAAGCAAACCGGTCTGTCCGAAAGGTTCTTTTCAGCAAGTATGTCTTTATATTTTTTAACAGTTGATTTCAGGTTCCGTTTGTTCAGAACTTTTATATAGGTTTCCAGAGCTGCAAAAGAGGCCCGGTTTGCAAGGTGATTGAAGGCAATGTAGGAAAAGGTATCCGAAATCATCAGGTATTCGATCAGGTTGCCGGCATGGGCGTCAAGCAGAGTTTCCGCAATCCGGGCACTTTGACGCGTTCCGGATTCGATCAGGTCTTTCACTGCCGCGCCTGTATAGTCGCTGAGATTTTTGTCCAGGGCTCGGGCGGCAGCCATGCTGACATGGTGCAGGGGCTCTTGTATCCCTTTCAGGGCAAAAGCGGCTGACTCAAGTTCAGGTAAGGTTTCAAGCGCTTCATACGCTGCGAATTTCACTGACGGGGCTGAACCGTTCCGGCTGACAAGGGTGAAGATATCGTTGACAAGGCCTGAAGGATGCGATTGTGAAACGATTTCCAGTGCGGTTACAACCAGGTCCGTATCTGTCGAGGCCAGGCATTTTTGTAAAACAGCCCGTGCGTCTTCATCTCCTTTTGAAAGATGGCAAAATGCACGGAACCGTTCTTTTACGGAGGATGCCTGAAGTTCCAGGATACGGGTATTCACATTGTTTTCATACGACGGGGATGATTTTTCAAAGCCGGGATCAGGAGAGTTTTTTGATTGAATGTGCCGGATCGCATCCAGGATGTTCCGGTCCCTTTTGCTGGTTGCAGCAGCTTTTTCAAGCCGTTTCAGGGCAAGCCCGGAACCTGTTTTTTCAAGCGCCTTAACTGCAAGCTCTTTTAAATTTGTGTCGTTGTACAGAATGAAATCGGCTATATCATCCACCAGGGTATCAACTGCAAGGTCGCCGGCTGTTTTCAGGGTGGCGGCCAGAATTCGCGAATCGGTTTCATTGGACAGAATGTGACGAATCAGGGGAACAAATTTTTTCAGTTCAGCCTGTTCAAGATTGTTGAACAGTATTACAGCGAAAGCAAAGTTCATATGAGCCCGGTCGATTATAAGCTGAACGATCCTGCCCTGAATTTCCGGATCACGGTTACGCCCGTCCATAAGGAAGGAAAGAGATTCAAATGCGCTTTGGTCGTCTGCAAGGGCAAGGAGCGTCAGCACTTCAAGCCTGGTTTCAAAAGACTGCTTTTCGAATTCATGCAGCAGTGTTTTGGCGGCATTTATATCTTTTCTCTCCAGGTGGTGTTTGATCCTGTCTGCATATGATTTCATAATACCGGCTGTTCTTTCGATTTAAAGCCAAACGGGTTGTTCTTCTGCCAGCGCCAGGTGTCCCGGCACATGTCGGTCAGGGATTTTGCCGCTTTCCATCCGAGTTCGTTTTCCGCCTTTGAAGGATCGGCCCAGCAGGCTGCGATATCACCTGGTCTTCTCGGCGTTATTTTATAGGGTATGGGCCGGCCGCAGGCTTTTTCAAAAGCCCTTATCATCTCCAGAACCGAAATTCCCCTGCCGGTGCCGAGGTTGTAGATGACAAGGCCGCATTGCTGGAAAAGCGGATCAAGTACCTTTATGTGGCCGTCCGCCAGGTCGGTGACATGAATAAAATCCCTGACCCCGGTACCGTCAGGGGTGTCATAGTCATTGCCGAAAACATTCAGATGATCGAGCCGTCCCGCAGCCACCCGTGAGATAAAAGGCATCAGATTGTTGGGTATGCCGCCGGGGTCCTCTCCTATCCTGCCGCTTTCATGGGCGCCCACCGGGTTGAAATACCGCAGTATAGCTATATTCCACCCCGGTTCCGAGTGGTGCAGATCCTTAAGGATTTCTTCGATCATCAATTTGGTTCTGCCGTAAGGATTTGCCGCGGACAGGGGAAAATCCTCTTTTATGGGAAGTTCTGACGGGTCTCCGTAAACTGTGGCAGAGGAGCTGAAAACGATGTTTCTGACGTTGTTTCTCTGCATTGCCTCAAGGAGGGTAAGGGTTCCGGTTATATTGTTTTGAAAGTACTTAAGAGGCGCGTAAACGGATTCGCCCACTGCTTTGAGCCCGGCAAAGTGGATGACGGCGTCAAATGCATGTTTTTTGAAAATAAGGTCCAGGGCTTTGGAATCGGCAAGGTCGTTTTCATAAAATTCGATGTGCTTGCCGGTGATTTCCTCCGCAATATCAATGCACCGCCTGCTGCTGTTGGACAGGTTGTCAACCACTGCCACTTCCAGGTTGTTTTCCAGAAGTTTTATACAAGTGTGGCTGCCGATATAGCCGGCTCCGCCGGTTACGAGTATTTTCATACACCACCTTTTGAATCATGTTTTAATACATACTACCCTTTTTCACCGGTTTTGTATACCGGTCAATCGGCAATTTGTCACTGCTTCTTATGGGAGCGGTGAAAATTTGAATACAGATGTTGAGACCCCGGAGAAAATATAGTATAATCAAGGTTATATTATAGTTTCTTGACAATATGATCCTCCGTCATTATTGTTGAGTATAGAAGGCCCGAGGCCCGATAATAAAAAAAACAAGGAGAGTTTGTAATGATTGAACTGACGGATTCTGCAAAACAGCAGATCGACGAATACTTTAACGGAAGAGAACCTTCCCCTATCAGAATATTCCTGAATTCCGGCGGCTGAGGCGGCCCATCTCTTGCTATGGCTCTGGATGAGCCTAGGGGAAACGATGAATCCTATGACATAAAGGGATATAATTTTGTTGTGGACAAAGAGTTCATGACCCAGGCACAGTTTATCAAGATTGATTTCACAGGCATGGGATTCCATCTTGATTCAAAAATTGATTTTGGCCAGTCAGCCTGCTCAAGCTGCGGCACAACAGGCTCCTGCTGCTGAGCAGATAAATTTCTGTATTTTCTGAATACCCTGTTTTTAAGTGTCAGGGAGTGGTTAAAACCATGCCCTGACATATTTTTAAGGTCAACCCCTGACAGGGGTTGACCCTTTTATCCCCCCATGGTAGCTTTCTTTGAAATCTGTCCTTAACAAAAATACCGGCAGGAAAATGGAAAAACGATTTTTACGTACCATCCCGCTTCTGGCTGCCTGCTTTGCAGCCCTGATTTTTTTCCAGGGTTGCGGAGACAGGGAAAAAACAGATGAAAAGATTCTGGGAGGGTGGATACAAAAGAGCGGGAACAAGTATATTTTTCTGTCCCTCCAGTCCGGAAACACCTGGTCCGCATCCGTGAAAATTGCTGATGTGACGACCCGGATAATCGAGGTCAGGGGTAAAGCGTCAGGGAACTGGCACCTGGATGGCGATTCCTTGGTCCTGACGGTTGTGGAGTCCAATATCAGTGATGTTTTTGAAAAGAACAATACCTCCTTTTTTACTATTGTGAATATCACTGATACTCAAATGGAGCTGGAAAATTCCGTGGGAAGGGTGGTGACATGGAAATCCTCCTCTTCAGATGCTCAAAAGGGCTCAGGAGAAGGGGTATCCGAGGTCATTGAGATGGACCCTGTTGCCGTGAACCTGAACAAAAACCGCTCCCATGACAAGGACCGTTACCTTTGCCTCAACCTGGAGATTGTACTCAAGGAGCTTCTGCCCGGCACATCGATCCCGGAGATTCACCCCAGGGCCAGGGAAGCGCTTATAATCTATTTGAGTTCCCTTGTATATAATGATGTAAGGAATATGGACAGGGTGAAGGAGCTGCAGGGGCAGCTGAAGATGATACTTGATCCTTACCTGAACGGATTTGTGGAAGAGGTCAAAATCGACCATGTGATCATCTCTTCCACCATGGACAAGGTGGAGGAATTCATCATCGAACATACACTGGGCGAACAGACAGGTGAAGATGAAGAAACGGAAAATGATCAATCAAATGATAAAAAGGGTGAGTAGCCGGCATGAAAGTAATTGATCCACACTTTGAAATACTGTATATGCCTGACGGCGATGGAATCGTTAAACATCTGGAACTGGCCGCAAGGACATGCTACAAATCAGAGGATAAAATCACACCGGATTCAGCTGAAACCTTTTTGGCCCGAATCATCAAAAGCGGACACGAAAGTGTTATTGAGCACGCCTCGGTTTCGGTGCGGATGGTGTGTGACAGAGGGGTTTCCCATGAACTTGTAAGACACCGCCTTTGCTCGTTCAGCCAGGAAAGCACGCGGTATGCAAATTACTCCAAAGATAAATTCGGAAATGAAATAACCGTGATCCGCCCATTCTTTTTTGAAAGAGGCTCCGGTCGTTACAATGAATGGGAAAATGCCATGCAGGCGTGTGAAAAAGCTTATCTTTCCCTTCTTTCAGCCGGCGCCAAGGCTCAGGAGGCCCGCAGCGTACTGCCCAACAGCCTGAAAACCGATATTGTGGTCACTGCCAATTTAAGACAGTGGCGCCATATTTTCAAACTGAGGTGCTCCAAGGCTTCTCATCCCCAGATGAGGCAGTTGATGCTCCCTTTGCTGAAAACTTTTCATTCCTGTATTCCGGTGATGTTTGATGCGCTTTATGAAAATTTTAAAGAGGATATGGACTCTTTCGGAGACCTTGCAGCCCCGGTTGCCTAGTCTTTGGATTTTGTGACGATCAAAAGTCCCTGCCGGATGGAAATAACCGCACTTTCGGCTGTGAAACGGTTGCTGATGCCCAGGGAGGATCCCATGTATATTTCCTTGTTGTGCAGGGGAAACTCAAGTCCTTCCAGGGTAACGCCTGATACTTTTTCCGTCAGCGGAATGATCGAGAGAAATTCTCCGGGTGTGCCCCGGAGGGTCAGGTGGTCATTGACAAGGTAAATACAGTTGTGATCGTCAATGATACTGCTTTTGATGTTTAAGTCAGCCATTTTTTTTAAAAGCATTATGTTGGCCAGGGTGTGATCGAGCCTGGAACCGGAAGCTCCTAAAAAAATGATTTCGCAAGCCTTGTGTTCAATCGCCCACATGGCTGCAAGTTCGGTATCTGTGGCATCTTTTTTGACAGAGTGCTGAATCATTTCAACTGACCGGCCCTTGAAAAACTCCATGTTTTCAGGCCCGATGGAGTCAAAGTCGCCTATGATCACATCCGGTAAAATGCCCATGGATTTGAGATGACCGGCTCCTGCGTCCGCGCACACGATTTTGTCAGCCGTTCCGGCCAGCTCCAGAAAACGCTTTTGATTTTTTATGACTCCGCTTGAGACAATGATAAACTTCATAATTTCTCTTGTTAACATAAATTGGACAGGAACGCACAGCCTTTTTACAGAACAGGTCCGCATCAGGCGGATGCTTTGTTACTTGACAGTCTGACCGGATACCTATATTTTCCTTGAGATGAGATTTGCAACCACCATAAACCGCTATATTTTTACCGAACTTATTCCTCCATTCGCCATTTCCCTTATTTTCCTGACCTTTCTTTTTCTGATGACCAGGATTCCGGATATTACCCATATGGTTGTAAATTATAATACCGGTCTGGGGTCTCTTCTTTTGCTCCTGGCTTACTCGTTTCCCAGGTTCCTCGAGTTTACCATCCCCATGTCGGTTATGATTTCGGTGCTGCTGACTTTCATGCGTATGGCTGGAGATAACGAGATTACCGCACTCAAGGGGGGAGGGGTCTCCATATACAGAATCCTGCCGCCGGTTATGGTGTTCTGTTTTCTGGGGTTTCTGCTCGGTGTCTGGATCACCACATGGGCGGTGCCTGAAAGCAGGGTGGCATTCAAGAAAAAGAGTCTTGAAATAGCCAAAACCAATCTGGATGTGGCGCTCCAGGAAAGAAAGTTCAACACCAGTTTTGATGACGTGATGATCTATGTGAGCAGTGTGGATGTCAATTCAAAAAAGCTTGAGGATGTTTTCATTGAAGACCGGCGTACAAATGGTATGGTGAATATTTCCGTGGCACCGGAAGGGATTCTTGTTTCAGACAAGGAGAAAATGTTTTATACGCTTCGCCTTTATGACGGGAAAATAAACCAGGTGGACCTTCAGGACGAAACCGTGAATACGGTTACATTCAAAACTTATGATATTAACCTGGATCTCACAGGTGAAGGCGGCTCCCCCGACCGTATTGACAGGGATCTGGATGAGATGTCGCTATCCGAGCTGGCCGGGTTTATCAGGAGTGAGCCGGAAGATAAAAAAAAGCTCTATACAGCGCTCATGGAGATGCATGAAAAATTTTCTCTTCCTTTCGCCTGCATTGCCCTGGGCATTCTTGCCTTTCCCCTGGGTATCCAGTCGGTTTCCCTGAGACGGTCCTCAGGTTTCGGACTCGGGATTTTTTTCTTTATCGTTTACTATCTGCTTTTGGCGCTCGGATGGGCAGCAGGTGAAACCGGCCGGTATCCGGCCGCGCTCGGCATGTGGCTTCCGGATCTGATCATGGGGGCTGTCGGGGTATATCTTCTGCACCGGAACGTAAAGGAAAAACCTTTAAAGCTTCCGGCGCTTTTCCCGGGAAAGCTTGTCTTGTTTATCAAAGGCCGGCGCGGAAACAAGGGGATGTAGAATGACGATTCTTCACAGATACTGGCTCAAGGAATTTGCCAAATACTTTTTCATCATTCATCTGATAGTTCAGTTTATCTTTGTGGCAGTGGATTACCTGTCAAGGATGGATCACTTTCTGGAATCCAGGATTACCCTTCTCCAGGCGCTTGGATATGTACTTTTAAAAGTTCCTTTCATGTTTGTGGAGTTGACGCCGGCGGTGGTAATGCTTTCGGTTATAGTGGTTTTCGGGCTCATGAACAGGAACAATGAACTGATTGCCGTTAAATCGAGCGGGGTCTCCATTTACCATCTGGTCAAACCTGCTGCATTTGCTGGCATTGTCCTCTCTTTCGGCATGATTTTCCTCGGCGAGACCATCGTTCCTGTGACCATGTCTAAAGCCAACTACATCAAGTACGTCGTGATAAAGGGGGATCACTCTGTTCACAGGTCAAGGAAGGATATATGGATGAAACAGGACAGGAATATTATCCATGTAAATTATTACAACCCTTCGGATAATACGATTTCAGGCCTGACTCTTACCAGGATGGATGATACTTTCGGAATGACCAAGAGAATTGATGCTGAAAGCGGGGAATTCAAAAACGGAAGCTGGCACCTTTCAAATGTGATTGAGCAGGATTACGTGAAAAAGCTCGACGAGTATGAAGTCCGCAGCCATGGGAGCATGATTCATGACATCGGCATTGAGCCGGACAACCTCAAAAAGATCGCCAAAAAATCGGAAGAAATGAGTCTTGCAGAGCTTTCAGATTATATCGGCAAAGTTGAGGCGGAAGGATACGATGCCGGCAAGTATCGCGTGGATTTCCATGCCAAAATCGCTTTTCCCTTTATCTGTTTTTTAATGGCCTTGACCGGAACGGCCGCGGGGATGAGGCCCATGGCCAGAAACCATTTGCCGCTGGCGGTCGCCACAGGTGTTTTGATTTCATTTGTATACTGGGTCATGTACAGTTTCTGTATTTCACTTGGCTACGGCAAAATGCTCCCTCCCTTAATCAGCGCCTGGCTGACCAATCTGGTATTTTTATGTTTCAGTGTGTGGTTTTTAATAACGGTTGATGACTGATGAGAGATGCAATCGAAAACATTATAAAACAGCCTTTGTCATCTGACCGGGACAGGCCCAAGCAGCGCTTGCTAAAATTCGCCCTGCAGGTTTTATCCGGATTGTATCTTGCCGCAGTATGCTGCCGCCGTCTTTTGTATCGCTCAGGGCTGCTGAAATCAAGGAGGCTTTCCTGTTTTGTTTTCTCCATCGGGAATATCACCGCAGGAGGGACCGGAAAAACGCCAATGACAATCCATGTTGCGGATATGCTGCTGAAGGCGGGATACAAAGTGGTGATCATCAGCAGGGGGTATAAAAGAAAATCCGGAAAAGCCGTTCTTGTGGTCAGTGACGGAGAGAATATCCTATGCGGTGTGAGCGAAGCAGGAGACGAGGCCTACATGATGGCGACGGCTCTCGGCTGCCCCCTGATTGTGGGAAAAAGCCGTTATTCTGCGGGCAGACTGGCGATTGAGAAATTCAATCCGGATGTGATCCTTCTGGATGATGCATTTCAGCACCTTGCACTTCACAAGGATTTGAACCTGCTTCTTTTGGATTCGAAAAATCCTTTCGGGAACGGTGCTTTACTGCCGAGGGGTCCGTTGCGGGAGCCTCCCGCATCTGTTGAAAGAGCGGATGCCATTGTAATGACAAGAGGGTCCGAAGAGGAGGGGGAAACCGTGCCGGCACCTCCCTTTTCAAGGGAGATGGATGTGCCGGTTTTTAAAACTTCCCATGTGCCCAGGGTTTCAAGGGTTGTGGTAGATGGAGCTGAATCCGGCAGAAAAGATCATGATGTCTTGCCCGGAAACAAGATTTTTCTCTTTTCCGCCATTGCTAACAATGACCTTTTCATCCATTCGTGCCGAAATCTGGGATTTAGCATATGCGGGTATCTTGAATTTCCGGATCATTTTTGGTATACAGAGCGCGACCTTGAACGGATAAAGCACAGATTCAGGGAAACACGAGCCGATTGCATCGGTACAACGCAAAAGGATTTTGTTAAAATTCAAAACCGCATTTGCGGTCTGTCCGCACTGATAGTTTTTGATATCGAAATCTGTTTTAAAAACGAGGACGGCGAGGCTTTCAGAAGGCTAGTCCATAACCGTGTTACAGCATATCAGGCAAAGTCATATGGATCTGAAGGATAAAATTTTATACTGCGGAGTTTCAGGAGGGGTCAGGCTGCTGGGACTCATCCCTTTTTCCTGGCATGAACCCCTGGGAAGGATCCTCGGCAGGACCTGGTACAGAATGGATAAAAGGCACAGAAACCTTGCGGTCAATAATATTCGTTATGCATACGGGGATTCGGTTACGGAAGACCGGGCTGAAAAACTTGCCGGAAAAGTGTTTGAAAATTTTGCAAGAATGGTATTTGAGCATGCCTGGTTCAACCGGCTGCCCAGGCGGGAGTATCACAGGTATTTCAGGGTTAAGGGGCTTCATCATCTTCATAAAGCCCATGCCAAAGGCAGGGGCGTTATAGGCATATCCGCCCATATGGGGAACTGGGAACTGGGGCTGGCGATGTACCATTTGTTCGGGGTGCCTTTTTGTGTGGTTTACAAACCGATTAAAAACAGCGGTGTCAACAGATACATACTTGAAAAACGAACGATTGAGGGCTTTGAGATGGTGGAGAAGGACGGAGCCTCTAAAAACGTGCAGAAAATGCTTGAAAAAGGATACGCAGCCGCCCTGCTGATCGATCAGAACACAAGAAGGAAATACGGAGTGTTCATAGACTTTTTCGGGAAAAAAGCCTGCACAAACAAAAATGTGGCAAAGCTTGCATTGAGGACGTCCGCACCTGTCATCCCTCTTTTTATTCACCGGGAAAGAGGTTTTTTTGTGTTCGAGATACTGCCTGAAGTGCGGTTGACAAGAACCAGTGACCCTGAATACGATATTGTTGAAAACACACAGAAGTTTGCCGATATTGTGGAGCATTTTGTCCGAAAGTACCCTGACCAGTGGTTCTGGGTTCACAACAGGTGGCGGACAAGGCCGGGGGGCGGCAAAAGGGCTGGAAAGCAAAAATGAAGCTGGCATTCTGCCTTTTTAAATATTTTCCTTTCGGGGGGCTCCAGAAAGATTTCATGAATATCGTGAATGAATGCCTGGCCCGGGGGTATGAAGTACACGCCTACGTCATCACATGGGAGGGGGAAATTCCTGAAGGGCTTCGTGTTACACGTGTCCCGGTTTCCGGGCTTTCCAACCACAAACGGTACGCCTCTTTTGCCAGAAGGACCATCGAACATGTAAAAGAGGAAGGATATGATGCAGTGGTGGGGTTTAACAAGATTCCCGGCCTGGATGTCTACTTTGCTGCGGATATGTCGTTTGCCGCCAAGATGAAGGACCGGAATTTTCTTTATCGCCTTACAGACCGGTACCGCACCTGTATGCGGCTTGAAAGGTCTGTTTTTGATAAGGATCTTAATACGCAGATTCTGCTGTTGACCGAGAAGGAAAAATCATTCTACATGAAGTACTATGGCACCTCACCCGACCGTTTTCATCTGATTCCCCCGGGAATTTCAAAGGCGTGTCTTCCGCCTGAGGAGCCTTGCAAAGTCAGGGCGGAAAAGCGGCTGGAGCTGGGTATTCACCCGGAAGCATATGTTTTGCTGATGGTCTGCACCAATTTTAAAATAAAGGGGGTGGCGCGCGCTATCCGGGCCCTGTCCGCCCTTCCTTCGGCGATACGGTCCGGATCTCTGCTTATTGTTGCGGGCATGGACAATCCGGCTCCATACAGGAAACTTGCAGCCGGACTTAATGTTGCGGAAAATGTCCGTTTTCTCGGTGCCCGCAGGGATATTCCCGAACTTTTGACCGCTTCGGACCTGTTGCTGCATCCTGCCTCCATAGAGAATACCGGAACTGTTCTTGTGGAGGCTATTGTGGCTGAGCTGCCGGTACTTACGACTGAAACATGCGGGTACAGCTTCCATGTCATCCGTTCAGATTCAGGGGTTGTTGTACCGGAGCCTTTTGATCAACAGGATCTGAACAGAAGCCTCCTTTATATGATCGAATCGGAAAACCGAATCCAGTGGAGGGAAAACTGCAGGAAGTATATAGCTGAAACGGATGTTTTCAGCAGTGCCCAAAGGGTTGTGGATATTATCGAAAAAGTGGCTGTATGATTCATTTGCCGGAGAACTGGAAAAAATTCTGGAAGATCACTGAAGAGGACTTTGAAGGGCTGTTCAGCGCTGAGGGCACTGTTTACAGAAATATAGACGGCAGACGGACGGTCCGTTTCAGGTTCGGTGAAAAACACTATTTCGGGAAATTTCACAGGGGTGTGGGATGGAAGAAAATCATTAAAAACATTTTACAGTTAAGAAGACCACCTGTGTTGAGCGCTGCAAATGAATGGCGTGCCATACAGAAGCTCAATAGCCTTGATATCGGAACCACCCCACTTGTGGGCTACGGCAGAAAAGGACTCAACCCGGGTAAAATTCAGTCTTTTGTAGTCACCGAAGAAATCCGGAATGCAATCAGCCTGGAAGATTATTGTAAGGACTGGTGTGATAATCCCCCCCCGTATGCCATTAAAAAAGCGCTTTTAACAGAAGTTGCCAGGATTGCAAGGGTCATGCATGAAAATGGAATGAATCACAGGGATTTTTATATATGCCATTTTCTTATGGATATTTCACAGGGAAAAGAGAGTATCACCCCGGATTCCGTCCGATTATCCGTGATTGATCTGCACCGGGTTCAGATCCGTGCTGCAATTCCCTGGCGCTGGCGGGTCAAAGATATATCCGGGCTTTTGTTTTCAAGTCTTGATGCAGGGCTTACAAAACGGGATCTTGTGCGGTTCGCCAGGGAATACGAGAATGCATCGGCCGAAAAGGCGGTTGGGGAAAGACGCTTTTTCTGGTGGATCGTGAGAAAACGGGCTGCAAGACTTTATAAAAAAGCATTCGGAAAGAAACCCCCGGCTGCCTGAAGGAAGCGTAATATGAACGGTTTGGCCCGGGACGGGTTTTTGGATTTGCTTTTGAACGGGAAAAGGGAGAAGCTTTATTCTGTTGAGAAATTGTGAAAAACTTGATCATGAATCATTCAAGGACCTTACCAAAGGTGGGCAGGTTTTAACAAAGGATTATTACGGAGATAAAGTTATAAAACTTGAAGACGGGCGTATCGTTAAACTCTTCAGGTTGAAAAGATTTTTTTCCTCCGCCCTTGTCCGGCCTTATGCCGGAAGGTTTGTCCGGGCAGCGGCGTTGCTGGAAAAAAAGGGAATCCCCACAGTCAAAGTGGAAGGGGTATACAGGGTTCCGTCCATCAAGCGGGATATGGTTTTATACCATCCCCTGGAAGGGACTCTCTTGAGGGAGGCTTTTCAGAACACAGGTGAGAAGACTGATCTTGTAAAGCAGTTTGCCGCCTTCCTGGCGGATCTGCATGCCAAAGGAATTTATTTTAGGTCAATTCATCTGAACAATGTGATCCTTACCCCTGAAGGCGGCTTCGGACTGATCGATATCTCCGATCTGCACTATTGGGGGCTTCCTTTGACGATTTCAAAAAGAGTCAGGAATTTCAGACCGATATTCAAATGCGACCAGGACAGGAAAATTTTTGAGGGCGTTTCTATAAAATTTTTTTTAGATTGCTATGTAGAAAATGCAGGCTTCAAATCCAAACGGAAGGGTGAGTTAATGAGCCGTAATATTTTGAACCAGTATTTTTAAATTGACCGGTTTATATTTCAGCAGATTATATTTTTATTGTTTTATTAGAGGATACTGATATGCCATTGATAACAATTATCATACCAGCTTACAACTACGCCCACCTGCTCCCAAGGGCGGTCGACTCAATCATGGCACAGATTGAAGATGCAGATGTTGAAGTTCTGATTATAGATGATGGATCAACCGATGAAACTCCTGCAACTATACATACTTTATCAAAGAAATATCCAGAAGCCTTTCGTGCATTACGCAAAGAGAATGGTGGTTTGGCCTCTGTACGTAATCGGGGGATAAGGGAAGCGAGAGGCAACTATTTGATTTTTCTGGATGCGGATGATGAAATGGCCCCAAATGGGTTAAAATCAATTAATCAACATCTTAAGAACCACCCTGAAAGCCAGATGATAATATGTGGTCATATTTCTATTGAAGAGAATGGGAAATCCCGTAAACATCTACCCAACAACTTATCTGATGACCCGGTTACAAGACTATCTGATTATCTTCTAAGCAAGAAAACGAAACTGGTTAATGGAGCTTGTGTGATGCACCGGAAAGTGTTTGAAAGAGGAAATTATCCAGAACTATTTCGTAACTCAGAAGACATCCCGGTTTTTTCTCAGGTTCTTGCCAACTATTCATGCTCAATACTCAAACAACCGGTGGTCAAAATATACAAACATCATGACAGCCTAAGACACAACATAAATTACGCAAAGGCGACAGGATTAAAACTTATTGAAGAAGTCTTTTCACCGCAACGTCTCGATGAAAAGTTTTTTGAACTCAGAAACGCATATAAAGTGCAACGTTGTATGTCTTTATTCCGTACCGCTTACCTTGTAGAGGATATTGATACCGCAAAATATTATTTTAAAAAGGCCTTGAAAAATGATTATCGAGTCTTGTTCAAGTTCACCTATGTGAGAAAAGCTCTCCGAATGTGGATCAAATCTATAGGTTAAAAATAGTTACATCAAAATCATTTCTAATTCATTTTAAGTGGTTTGCAAATCGCCATTTGAGTATATTGGCCTAAGTTAGTTACCCTATGATCTATCACATTGAAATGTAACGAAAGATACTTATTGAATTCATGGAATGTCCATTCTCTGATATGTGCTTTATTTTTAGGGGGGCCGTAGTATTTTACCTTCCAAGGCTTATGTATAAGGGATCTGTCCGGAGTGGAAATTACAAGATACTTAAAATCTATAGTTTTAATAAAAGTGATTAGCTCATCGGGGTCAACCAAATGCTCAATAACATCTGAACAGATAACAACATCGGTAGATAACTCAGGATCTTTTGTAAGGTTGCATACTTCCCATCTCTTTTCTGGATATCTTTCTTTTAAAATTTCTACATTTACAGGAAGCTCCAAACCAACAGTCTGATATTCTTCGAAGTATGTTATTAATTTATAGGCTGAGCCACAACCAATGTCGATAACACTTTTAAAATTATGCTTTTTCATCAAGCCCAGTGCATGCAAATAAACCTCCAACTGCCATTGGTCTTCTTTTGATGAATCATCGTAATGACAATATTCTTTTCTCGATCTATAGAGTTTATTTATACAATATCGATTTGACATATTCCCACCTGATACAAAACTTTTCTTGTGAATTAAAGAGTTATTAATTTTTGTTTTTCATCGACTGATTCTAAAAAGGGTTTTGAAAAAGAACCTTAATGTTTTACACTATTTCAAATCAATTCAATGCTTTGTATTGAAAAGCCTCTGTTTTGGTATATAGTCTTTTAAAAAAACACCAATTACAACAGAGGGTGTTATTCAAAACCTGATTCCTTGACCATGTTAGGGACTAACATTTCTTTGATAAAGCACCACCTTATTTCTCCCGTCATGAATTGTTTTCATGACTTTGTATTTTTTTATTTGCGGTGATTGTAATGTTTTTTTTAATTTGAATATGAAGATATCCGGTTTTGTTTTGCGAAGGTTTTTTTGAATGTTATTTTTTTTTGTGTTGTTTAGGTGAGAAATTTTTAAGTCTTTTTTGAAATTATCTTTACAATATAACTTATAGTAAAATACAGCGGTTTTGTCTGTAGTGAGTACTCTGTTTCCACGATCCGTTTTGTTTCGGGTCAGCCATTTTACGGCCTTTGGAACGGCGTCATCCCTTTCTATAACCGGCTCGAAGCTTTTTAATGCAGGTGCTGTAATCAAGGCGGCCATCAACAAAAGAATCATTTTTTTACGGCTGCCATGAAAGGCTTTGAACCACAATCTCTCTGCCCCGGCGCCAATCCAGGGCAGCATAATAAAAGAGGGAATCAGCAGAAATCGTGTGGACAGAAAATCTTTTGCCAACAGAAAGTTATAGGCGAGTGCAATGAACAGCAGCCACAGCCAGAGAAAAAATTTGCCGTGGGATACTGTTTTTGATTTGATTCCGAAATAAAGGGGGATACAGGATAAAACGAAAATGTTTTTGATCAGTATTTCAACAATTCCGGCAGTGTATAGTAAAAATATGTAATGCCGGGACAGAGCTGCAAGGTTAAAGTGCAACCCTGAGAAAGGCGGATGGTTTTCCGCGGCTCTAAAGAAATGATAAATATCATGATATTGTTGAAGGAATTGGCCGGTGAAAATATTTGTCAGTTTGCCCCATATGGAGCTGAAACGATTAACCGAGAGGCTTTCCGGCCCGAAAAAATACAACAGAAAACCTGCGGCGGCAGCAGGTATGGCAGCCCATAGAAAAGCCCTCCAAAGATACAGCTTTTTTCCTTCTTTCCTGATAATTCCAAGGCTTACCAGCACGGTGAAATAGAAAAAAAGAAGAATGCACCCTTCCACACGGAAGAGTATGGAGAGCCAAGCCAGGATGAAAGTGTATATAAACAGCCTGTTGCAGGTCTGCCGGATTGACATCAGTGCAAAGCAGAGAAACCAGGCAGCGGTTAAAAGGAAAATAGGATCCCTGCTGACATAGAAGGACCACTCATTTATTTGAGGCAGTGCGGCAAAAACAAGGCATGCCCAGAAAGCCGGACGTGTTCCTGCGGCAATCCTGGTGATATGGAACAGAGGAATCGTTGCAAGGACCATGCTGGTAATGGAAACAAAATAGCTCGCCATGATCCAGTCGGGAATGATTTTATGAACAGCCGTGAGAATAAGAGGATACAACGGCATGGGATAAAGCTCTATGCCTTTTGCAAAGTTCCCTGCTGCATATTCCATTGCGGATCTGATGTAAAGGGTCCCGTCCATATTGATGGCTGCATCGTGCAGCATGATCAAAAGAACTGTTTTGATAAAAAGGGAAACGGCCAGGGCAAAGGCAAGATAGATCCGGCTCTTTTTCTTTTCCGGGAGTCGGGAGAAAGACTCGCAGCCTCTTTTAAACAATGATTCAGCCGTGTTATTTGTCAAGGTCAGCATCTTTCAGAGTCAGCCTGAGGCAGAGCCCGGTCAGTTCAGGGTTTATATGGTTGGGGACCGGTATGGTAACTTTTGGTTGAGCCATTTGCTGTATATTTTTGGATACTCTGCGTTCAAAAATAATTTTAAGTTTTAAGACGGGGATAATACCAGACCGCTTCCGGTTGCACAAGCTTTAAATGAACCCGCCAGTCAAGATCATCATCCTTGTGTTTTATTTTTCCGTAAATTGAATTGTATTTGCGGATCAGATGAAGATCTGTGTTGCCAATGTTTTGCCGCATGTGGTATATATTTTTGCTATGACAACCGCGATTATACCATCCAGGTTCGGCTCCAAAAGATTCGAAGGCAAGGCGCTGGCCAATATCAGAGGGCTGCCCATGATTCTTCATGTATACAGGCGGGCGAAACTTGCAGAGAATATTTCCAGGGTCGTCGTGGCCACTGATGATACACGTATATCAGAGGTGGTCAAATCATACGGAGGGGAGGCGGTCATGACCTCGCCTGTCATGAGAAGCGGTACGGATAGAGTGGCACAGGCTGCTGAAATGCTGGATTTGCCGGATCAGGAGGTTGTGGTAAACATCCAGGGGGATCAGCCGGTGTTCCGGCCTGAATGTCTGGACAGCCTTGTTTCTCCTTTCAAGGAGGACAGTGATATGTATATGGCGACCCTTGCATGCAGGATTTCCGGAGAAGAGCAAATGGAAGATCCGAACTGTGTAAAAGTCGTTTTCAACCATTACGGAGACGCCCTCTATTTTTCAAGGGCCGGGATTCCCTTTTCAAGGGATGATAAGGCGCTTGTCCAGGGTTATAAACATCTTGGATTTTATGCATATACAAACAGTTTTCTGCAAAAGGCGGCCAATCTTCCGTCCGGAGTTTTTGAGCCTGTTGAAAAACTTGAACAGCTGAGGGTTCTTGAGTTCGGGTACAAAATCAGGGTTGTGGTAACACGGTACGATTCTCCCGGAGTCGACCAGCCCCCGGACATAAGGAAAATTGAAAAGCTTCTGCCGGAATCGTGCGTCTGAATGTATTATACTGAATACAGATCATACATATTCAGATCATCCGTTCCCCTTGAACCGGAAACCCTTGATAGGTTTGTCAGGATTTTCAGAGGTGACGAGAGCTCTTGCGCCCGGACAGGTTTGTCCGATTCCGGCACGGTGCTGGGGGGAAGGACATCCTCCCGTTTCACGGAAATACCTGAAACCGGGCCTGTGGCAGTTAAATTTTATTCAAGAGGGGGGCTGATAAGGCATATCTCCAGTGACCGGTACTTTTATACCGGAAGTATCAGGTCCGGTGTTGAATTCAGTTTTTTATCTCATGCCAGGAAAGCGGGGGTCAGTGTCCCGTTCCCCCTTGCCTATGCAAGCAAAGGGCGTGTTTTTTACAGGGCTTGGCTGATCACCCGCCGGATACAGGCGCATACAAGCTTTGCCGAACTCTGTCTGAATGATCCGGAACGGGCGTTCCGCCTGGTTCCGTCAATCAGCCGGAGTGTAAGGAGACTGGTGGAAAAGGGGATATGCCATGTTGACCTTCATCCGGGGAATGTTCTCATAGACTGGAATGATGTCAACTATATTATAGATTTTGACAAGGCGTTTTTTTATTCAAAAAGCCGTGCAAAACTTGCGGAAAAATACCGGAACAGGTGGGCGAGGGCAGTGAGAAAGCACGGGCTGCCTGAATCTTTTGCCGTACTTGATATCGAATGATTTTTTAAAACGGATTTACCCTTATCTCAAACAGCTGCATGGATATGAAGATTCTGGTGATTAAACTCGGCGCGCTCGGGGATGTGATCAATACGTTTCCGGTGGTTGTAAATATACAAAAGCATTTCAGCGCTGAAATACACTGGCTTGTGGCGCCGCTCAGCCGCCCCCTGGTATCGGCGCACCATGCGGTCACAAGGACCATTGTATTTGACAAAACCCGGTTGAAGGAAAACCTGCCTGAATTGCTCAGGAATCTCAGGGAGACGGATTATGATGTCATAATCGATTTCCAGAGGATCCTGAAATCAGGACTTTTCTGCCTTGCGGCAAAGGGAAAAAGGCGTATCGGGTTTGACAGGAAACGGTGCAAGGAGATGACATCTCTGCTTCCCTTTGAGCGGATACCTCCCGGCGACCCTGGGTCGCATATGCTGATGCAGTACATGGAGTTCGGCAGATACCTGGGGGTCCCCTGCGAACATACTGCCTGGGAGATACCCCGTTTTAAAAACAATGTGTCCGGCCTTCCGCCCCGGTATGCAGTATTGAACATCGGGGCCACCAAAGCCCCGAACCAATGGCCGCCCCACAGTTTTGCCGAACTTGCCGACCTTATTTACAAGGCTTTTCATATCCCCTGCGTTATTACGGGCGGCCCTGGAGATCAGGACCGTGCCGCAGTGGTGAAAAATCTTGCACAAACCGAGGTCCTTGACCTGGCAGGCAGGACAACTGTTTCGGATCTGGTGGAAGTTATTGCACGGGCCGAATGTGTCATAACTTCGGACACAGGCCCTATGCACCTGGCTTCAGCTTTAGGGACCCGTCTTGTCGCACTTTTCGGACCGTCGGACCCTTCAAGGACCGGACCTTTCAGGGGAGAGGTTTTGCAGAGGCATGTGCCGTGCGGCCCGTGCAATAAAAAAAAATGCAGCAACCCGGTATGCATGGATCAAATCAGACCGGGTGATGTGATGGACCGCCTGTCGGAGATGCTCAGGGTGTGATGAAAGAGCGGGTGTCGCCGGCAAGCAGCCCCGGCTGCTAAGCCTGAAACTGCTAAAGAAGTTCCTCTGCCGCTTTTATGACTCTTTCAGCAGGCAGGTTCATGCAGGCTTCGGTGTTGTTCGGACACCTGTTGCTGCCGTGCCGCCTGCACGGTTTGCACTCAAGGGTCTCATCCTGAACCACAACCGCATCAGGGTTTTGCCAGGGGCCGAATCCGAACTCAGGAGAAGTGGCGCAGAAGATCGCCACAGTGGGTTTTTTAAATGCCGAGGCCATGTGAAGCGGCATGCTGTCGTTGCAGATCACAAGCCTTGATCCGGCAATCACATACATGGTTTCCGAAAGGGATATCCTTCCTGAAAAATCAATGACTTCAAGCCCTTCAGCAATTTTCCGGCAGATTCCAGTATCATCTTTGCCCCCCACCAGGACAACCTGTAAGCCCTGTTTTAAGAAATATTCACAGGTTTTCCTGTATTCCGTAAAAGACCACTGTTTTGTTTTCCAGGCGCTTCCAGGAGCCATTGCAATGTAGCCGGCGGATTCAGGCAGCGAGTTTGCGGTTTGAGGGGAGATGCTTTCCCGGGAAGGTGGATGGAGCCTCAGGCGCTTATCCAGTTTTTCACTGTCCATTTCCTTGTAAAGGAGAGACAGGTTTCTTGTGGCTGCGTGGCCCTGCAGGTCCTTTTCTCTTTTTTCGGTATACAGGAAGTTCATTTTTGCATCACGAAACCCGATCCGCTCCGGGATTCCTGAAAGATAAAGCAGCATTGCGGTTCGGTGGGATCTGTGCAGCGAATAGACCCTGTCAAAGGACTGCGCCTTAAGTGCCCTTGCTTTATGCAGAAGGCCGCTCATGCTTTTTTCTTTGCCCCTTTTGTCAAAAACAACCAGGCTGTCAACAAGCGGGTCGCTTTGAAACAGGCCGGAAGCGGCAGGTGTGGTCATGAGAGTTATTCCGGACTGCGGATGAATCTGTTTTATGCCTGAAACAACAGGTGTTGAAAGGATGGTGTCTCCAAGAAAGCTCAACTGCACCAGAAGGATTTTCATAGCTCTATCATGCGTTTGTTTGGATCACTGCACACGCAAACTTTATGCAGTATTGGGAATATGTTATACTTTAAAGTGTCAATAGGTTGAATATGGCCCCGTGTAAACCGCACAGAGTTTAGAACAGGGAAGGGAAAATTTCAAGGCATTTCTTCCGGCACTTTGTCATGAACGGTTTTTCCGGAATCTTCCGAGTACTGATATCTGATATATTTATGATCCGGAAAACAAGGGAGGATAAATGATTGATAATTTGCCGGTTTTTATGTATAGTTCAAAGATTTTCGATCGACTTGACTTGAGTTGACCGCTGATCGTGGTCTGCTGTAATTATGGTTTTGGGAGTATAAGAAAAACATGACTGATATGAAGGATAAGAAAATCGGTGTTGTCGGTGCGGGCAGCTGGGGTACCGCCCTTGCCAAACATCTTGCCGGAAAAGGGTTTGAAATCGATTTGTGGGCCTTTGAAAAAGAGGTCAAAGAGCAGATTCAAAAGACAAGGGAAAATCAGTATTTCCTTGAAGGAGTCACACTTCCTGAAAATATCCATCCTTCCAACGATCTTGAAAAGGTTGTAAGCGGAAAAGATCTGGTTCTTGTGGTGGTCCCTTCCCATTGCATGAGGGAGGTCGCCCAAAACATGAAGGGTTTCATGCGCCCTGAAAGTATTGTGGTGTCCGCTTCAAAGGGAATAGAGAATAAAACTCATTTGACAATGACTGATATCCTCAGGGAAAAGTTCGATTTTATGGACAGCGGAAATTTTGCCGTGCTTTCCGGCCCCAGCTTTGCCAAAGAGGTAGCGGACAATTCCCCCACGGTAGTGGCGGCGGCATCATCGGATTTGAAAACGGCCGAATTCGTGCAGAAAGTTTTTTCCGGCCCCGCTTTCAGGGTATATGTAAACACCGATACCGTGGGTGTTGAAATCGGAGGGGCTGTGAAAAATGTGATCGCCATTGCAGCAGGCATATGTGATGGTATGGCCCTGGGATACAATGCAAGAGCGGCTCTCATTACCAGGGGACTTGCCGAAATGAAGCGTCTTGGGACCAGGCTGGGCGCGGATCCGTTAACCCTTGCAGGTCTTGCCGGAGTCGGAGACCTCATGCTGACCTGCACAGGAGAGTTGAGCAGGAACTACACCGTGGGGAAAAAGATCGGCAAGGGCCAGAAAATAGAGGATATTATTTCCGAGATGAGGATGGTGGCAGAGGGAGTGAAGACCACAAAATCCGTTTATAATCTTTCCCGCAAACTGGGAGTTGAGCTGCCGATATGCAACGAAGTCTATTATGTTCTGTTTGAAGATCTTGACGTGAACCAGACCATAAAAAGACTCATGAACAGGGATTTGAAACACGAACTGGACGGGGTTGTATTCTAGGGGGTTTTCCCGGGAAGATAACGTTCGATTTCGGCTGCAGCCTGTTTTGTCCCCCCTTGACGGCTGAGAATGTACCTGATTGCGGATTCTGTTTTCACTTCCCTTTCCCCTGGATTTTTTATTTCGTAAATAAGGCGGTCAGCTGCATCTTTCCAGTTTTCCGTCTTGAAAACAATACCGGTTTCGAATATCTCGGAGCCCACCCATTTGAAATTGTCAAGATAAGGGCCTGTGACTGTGGAGACGCCTTTAACTGCAGGTTCAATAAAGTTTTGGCCGCCCAGGGGCTTGAAGCTGCCCCCGACAAGGGCTGCATCCGCATATGCATAAGCTTTTTTGAGTTCGCCGAATGTGTCCCACAGCACAACTGTCCCTGCTTTTGGAGGTTCGGACATACCGGACCTCAGTATCCATTCTGCATTTAAACGGCCAAGGCGTTTTTCCCATGCAGTGATCCGGTGCATGTGCCTGGGGAAAATTCCGATGATGCAGCCGGGCAGAGCGGAACCGAGATAATTCAATATTTTTTCCATGTCCTTTTCCTCCTCCTTTCTGACGGACGCGAAAACCAGAAAACACGAGCCGCTTTCCGGGGAATTGTCAAGGGCCGCCTCCGGCTGTCCGGAGGTTGCAAAGTCATCAAACTTGATGTTGGGCATGAATTGAACACTGGAATCGGGAAACAGGAATTTGAACCTTTTTTTGTCCGGGTCCGAAGTTGCATATATCCTGTCGGGATAAAGGGGCTTCCATAAAAGCCCGGTTTGCCGGTATCGTTTAAAGCTTTTTCCGGAAAGCCTCCCGTTGATGATGAAAATCCGGGATCTGTTTCTTTTTAAGTAAAAGAGCAGGGCGGGCCAAAGTTCGGTCTCGAGCAGGACCATTATCTCGGGGTTGATTTGCTTTATTGCTTTGTCAATGATTTCCGGCATGTCAAAGGGCGACCATTCCACTTGAACCCTCAGGCGCGAAGGGGGCGGGTTGTGCTTTAATTCCCTGTTTAGTATATCCATGCCCTGGGATGTGGTTGAGGTTAGAAGAACCCGTATCGGCTCTGCCGGATTGACAGCCCTGATCAGCTGAGCTCCAAGATAGGCTTCTCCGGCTGATGCGGCCTGAATCCAGATGTCGGCCTTTTTAAAATGAGAGGCTGAAATCCTTTTGGGAAAGCCGGATTTCAATCTGGCGTTTCTTTTCATGAACGGCAATGCCAGCCGCCATACTGTATTGTAAATCATGAGAAAATATATTATAAACTTGTTTCTTTTCATGAGGCGCATGATCTCATGATTTTTATTTATTGACAATACTTTTGATGATGCCTGATAATGCAGGATTATGATAAAAAAGATATGGAATAAACTCGGCCCCAGGCAGCAGGAAGTTCTGCAGGTTATCCTCTCTTACTGGAGACTGCTTCTTGTGGCGGTATTCTGCATGATTGTAGTTGCAGCGTGCACATCTCTTTCCGCCTATCTGGTCAAACCCATGCTGGATGATATCTTTATCAAACAGGACAGGGACATGCTTTTGCTGCTTCCCGGAATGGCAATCGCTGTTTTTCTGCTCAAGGGCCTGGGAACATACGGTCAGCATTACCTGATGAGTTATGTGGGTGAAAGTGTTATTAAATACTATCGAAACATCCTGTATCATCGCATAATAGATCTTCCCATCTCCTTTTTCCAGAAGGAAAAAACCGGTGTCCTCATGTCCCGGATCACCAATGATGTGAATATACTCAAGGGAATGGTTTCAAACGCAGTAACCAATGTGCTCAAGGACTTGTTTACCATAGTCGGTCTTGTCTGCGTGATTTTTTACATGGACTGGAAACTGGCTGCAGGGGCGTTTCTGGTCCTGCCCGCGGCATTTTACCCCATTGTGGCGTTCGGCAGGAAAGTCAGGCGTTTCAGTACCGGCACACAGGAAGCCATGGCTGACATAAACGCGTTTCTTCACGAGACCTTTTCAGGCAGCAAAATCGTCAAGATTTTTACCATGGAGGATCTTGAAAAGGAGAGATTTGAAGGGAAAACGGAAAAGCTTTTTAAGGTGGAAATGAAGAAAGTGAAGTTCAAGGCGCTTTCTTCCCCTGTCATGGAGTTCCTCGGAGGAATCGGAATCGCTTTTATTATCTGGTTCGGCGGCTCGCGGGTGATTTCAGGGGAATCCACACCAGGCACGTTCTTTTCCTTTCTCACCGCGGTAATGATGCTGTATGACCCGATAAAGAAGCTCAGTAAACTGAACAATACAGTCCAGGAGGGTCTGGCTGCTGTCACAAGGATATATGACATCCTTGAACAGCCTCCTGAAATCACGGAAAAAGAGGCGCCTGAGCATCTTGACGGCTCCGCTTTTAATGTCCGGTTTGAACAGGTGGTGTTTTCCTACAACAGGGAAGACCCGCCTGTACTGAAAGATATTGACATTCATGCGGAGCCGGGAGATATACTGGCCCTTGTGGGAATGAGCGGCGGCGGAAAAACCTCCCTTGTCAACCTGATTCCCAGGTTTCATGAAGCCACCGGGGGCAGGGTTCTTGTGGGAGGCAAAGATGTCAGGGATCTTTCGGTGAAATCGCTCAGGAAGCATATATCCATCGTTACCCAGGAGCCGATCCTGTTTAATGAGACCGTCAGGGACAATATCAGGTACGGAAGGCTGGACGCAAGTGACCAGGAGATCGAGGACGCTGCCGGGGCGGCCTATGCCTACGATTTTATCACCGGCTTTCCCAAGGGGTTTGATACGGTGATCGGAGAGTTGGGCAATCGGCTTTCAGGCGGGGAGAAACAGCGGATATGCATTGCACGGGCACTTGTTAAGGATGCTCCGGTTCTCATCCTGGACGAGGCCACCTCAGCCCTGGATACGGAATCCGAGAACGTGGTCCAGAAAGCACTGGCTAATCTGATGAAAGGGCGGACCACTTTTGTAATCGCTCACAGGCTGTCCACAATTGCCCATGCCAACAGGGTGATTCTTCTTAAAAACGGAAGAATCGCGGAGCAGGGCAGCCATGATGAACTAATGGACAAAAGGGGGGAGTATTATAAACTCCAGAAAATGCAGACATCAAACAATATAATAGACTCACGGTTTAAAGGAGATGAGTATGACTATATCCAGGGAACTGCTTGAAATCCTTGCCTGCCCGAAGTGCAAGGGAGAAATTGCACCAAACGGAGACCACACCGGTCTTGTGTGTGAAACTTGTCGGCTGGAGTATCCGGTGAAGGATGATATCCCGATAATGCTTGTGGACGAGGCTGAGCCGCTTGACAGATGAGTGTGCTTAAAGAACCGGAACCGGCCAAATTGATCACCAGCCTTTTCATGAAAGACACAACGCTTTTGGCGGATATTTTTTCCCTTCTGGAGGAAAAGTTCGGCCGGGCGGACATGGTCAGCAGGTGGTTTGACTTCGATTTTACCTCCTATTACCACCGGGAAATGGGAACTCCTCTTTTCAGGAGGATGGTGGTTTTCGAGCCCCTGGTCGGACAGGCGGACCTTGCCGGGATAAAGCAGGAGTGCATGCGCATGGAAACCCTTTATCAAAGGGGTGAAAACAGGAGGATCAACATTGACCCGGGATATCTGGTTCCTTCACGGTTCATTCTTGCCACGGGCAAGGATTATGCCCACAGAATCTGTATCGGTAAACACGTTTACGCAGACCTGACGCTGATTTACAAAAACCATGATTTTGCTCCGCTGGAATGGACCTATCCGGATTATGCAGACCGGCGCATGCGGGATTTTCTTTTGAAGGTCAGGGCAAAGTATCTGATGGATAAAAAGCGGAGCACACCGGAGAATTTTTATGATTAAAAGCATGACCGCCTTTGCGGAGGTTGAGCACACAATTGAAGAAATCCGGGTCGCCGCATCGATCCGGACGTATAACAGCCGGCACCTGGACACAGTGGTATTTATTCCGGATTCTCTGAGATTTCTGGAAGATAAAGTTAAAAAAAGTGCGGCAGAAAGGCTGGACAGGGGCAGGGTTGAGATCCGGCTTTCCATTGAGAATACGGCTTCGGACTCCATTCTTTTCAGTGTTGATGAAAAGCGTGCCGAGGCATACCTTCAGGCGCTGAAGCACCTGAAGGATAAATGCGGCATAACATCCGACATCACCCTTGATCTTCTTTTGTCAGGAAGGGATATGATTGTTTCAAAACAGGCGGATCAGGATGGAACATCAGTTCGGCAGGCTGTTTTTGAAACCCTTGATAAGGCTCTGGACCGGATTGAGGAAATGAGGGAACGGGAGGGAAGATCCCTTGCCGCCGATCTGGAGTATCGTTTAAACACGATGGAAAACGGGCTTGAACTGATCGCGGAAAAAGCGGAAAATGTTCCAGCCGCCTATAAAGAAAGGCTGCAGGAAAGAATCGAATCCCTTGCCGGAGGTTCGGCAGAGGGGCTTGATCCCGTGCGCATAGCTCAGGAGGCGGCAATTCTGGCTGACAAGAGTGATATTTCAGAGGAGCTTGTCAGGTCTGAAAGCCATATCAAGCAGGCAAGGCGGATGATCGCCTCTGATGACCCCGGAGGCAGGAAACTCAATTTCCTTGCCCAGGAGCTGAACCGGGAATTCAATACAATGGGTGCGAAATCCCCGTCTGTGGATATTTCCCAGGCTGTTGTCGAATTGAAATCCGAACTGGAAAAAGTAAGGGAGCAGGTGCAGAACATTGAATAAGTCAAAACTGGTTAAAACGGACCCGGTCATGGAACAGGTAATGCTGAATATCGGCTTCGGCAACACTGTGGTTGCCGAAAGGGTGGTGACGATACTTGCGCCGAATTCTTCTCCAATGCGGCGGCTGAAGGATGAAGCAAAGGAGCACAACCGGCTGGTGGACGCCACCCACGGAAGGAAGACAAGAGCCATAGTTCTTACGGACAGCAATCATGTGATCCTTTCCGCGATTCAGGCGGAAACCCTGTCCCAGAGATATGCAGCCCTTCACCGGACAAGGGAAACACAGGACGGGGAGCAGCAATGACTGAAAATACACAAACCGGCAGGGGGAGAATATTCGTGGTTTCAGCACCCAGCGGAGCAGGCAAGACAACCCTGTGCAGGTCCGTTATCAGTGAGTTTGACCGGCTTTTCTATTCGGTCTCTCACACCACCCGAAAGGCAAGGGTGGATGAGACGGATTCCGTTGACTACTTTTTTATCAGCAAAAAGGAGTTCGAGGACAGGATCGCTGAAAACTACTGGGCTGAATGGGCAAGGGTCCATGACAATTACTACGGCACCTCAAAGGATTTTCTCAATGAGAAAATCAGTTCCGGAAATAGTGTCCTGCTGGATATCGATGTTCAGGGCGCAGGTCTGATCAAGAAAGCGTTTCCCGAGGCCGTTACCATATTTGTCATGCCGCCCTCTTTTGAGGTCCTGGAAGAGCGGCTCCGCAAAAGGGGGACCGACTCCGAGGGAGTCATCCTGAACCGGCTTGAAAACGCAGGCAGGGAGATGGACAGAAAAGGGTGGTATGATTTTATTGTCATCAATGATGATTTTGAAAAGGCCCGCAGGAAAATGATCGACATTATAAGCGAGCATATAAGGTGAGTTCCGGGCCGGGGAAAAAGGAGGTACTGTACGGTATCCATCCGATTTTTGAGGCTTTGAAGGCCGGCAGAAGGCGGTTTGAAAAAGTATTCGCCGTTAAGGGGGTGGAAAAGTCAAGACCGGGGAAGGTCGTTGAAAAAGCCCTTCAAAAGGGGATCGAGGTGGAGTATGTGAATTCTGAGATCATGGATAGGATCACCAGGGGCGCCCGGCATCAGGGGGTTGCCGCAAAGGTATCTCCCTTTCCGGTCAAGCCGGCTTCCAGGGCCCTGGAAAAGCTGGATAAAAGGAGCTCTTTCTGCCTTGTTCTAATTCTGGAAAACCTTGAAGATCCACATAACTTCGGTGCTCTTATACGTACCGCACTCTGTGCCGGGGTGAATTATATCCTGATTCCCAAGGATCGGTCGGTTTCCCCCTTACCTTCGGTGTCGGTCAGCTCGGCCGGTGCCATGGAGCATTCCGACATATACCTTGTCACCAACACCGCTTCTTTAATCAAGTCCTTAAAGGAGAGGGGGATATGGGTTGCAGGTCTTGATGCAGGCGGAGAGACCCGGCTTTATGACGCCGATTTCGGCGGTGACCTGGCCGTTGTGGTGGGCGGGGAACACAAAGGAATCCGCCCTCTTGTCAGACGGAGCTGTGATTACCTTGTTTATATCCCTGCCGCCGGCGGGGTCAGTTCGCTGAACGCGTCCGTAGCCGGTGGAATAGCGCTTTACGAGGCTTACCGCCAGAGAACCTTAAAACTTACAGGAGAGAGTTGAATGTCTCAGAAAATAACCCTTGATGAACACCTGAAACCTGCTGTCCCGGACAGGCCGGTTATTCCGTATATCGAGGGAGACGGTATCGGGGCGGATATATGGAAGGCTGCCATGCCTGTCCTGGATGCTGCTGTGAAAAAGGCATACCATGGCAGGCGAGCCATTGAGTGGATGGAGATTTATGCAGGTGAAAAAGGGTTTCAAAGGGATGGGGAGTGGCTTTCCGGTTCCTCTGTTGAAACCATCCGGCTGCACGGGGTTGCCATAAAAGGGCCGCTGGCAACTCCTGTTGGTGAAGGGATGCGGAGCCTTAATGTAAGAATCCGTCAGGATCTTGACCTTTATGCATGTATCCGCCCGGTACGGTATTACCCGCCTGTTCCGAACCCTGTAAAGCACCCGGAGAGAGTGAATATTACAGTTTTCAGGGAGAACACCGAAGATCTGTATGCCGGAATCGAGTGTGATTCAGCCTCGGACAATGCTGCAAGGCTGATCAGGTTTATTAAGGATGAGCTGAAGTGCACCATTCCGGAAGATTCCTCCATCGGCATTAAACCCATCTCCCCGGGAAGGACCAAGCGCCTTGTGGCACGGGCTGTGGAATATGCAAAAGCCAAGGGCCTCAGGAGTGTCACTTTGATGCACAAGGGAAATATCATGAAGTTTACCGAGGGGTATTTCCGGAAATGGGGGTATGAGGAGGCGTTTGAGAATTATGCAGATGATGTGATCACAGAGGACGAAGTGTTTGAAAAATACGGAGGCAAAGTACCCGGTTCCAGAATTATGATCAGGGATCGAATTGCGGACATGGTTTTTGCGGAAGTGCTTCTGCGGCCGGAAAACTTTGATGTAATCGCATGTCCCAACCTGAACGGAGATTTTATTTCAGATGCCCTTGCCGCACAGGTGGGAGGGCTGGGAATCGCTCCGGGAGCCAATGTGGGAGACGAATGCGCCGTATTCGAGGCCACCCACGGCACTGCGCCGGATATTGCAGGAAAGGATAAGGCCAATCCCTGCTCTTTGATTCTTTCCGGGGCTTTGATGTTTGATCATATGGGATGGGACGGGGCTGCGGATCTCGTGCGTAAAGGGGTGAGCCGCGCCCTCGCCTCAAGACGGGTGACTGCGGATCTCGCCTCCGGCATACGGGATGGACACGAGGTGACATGCTCGGAATTCGGGAAAATTGTAGCAAAAGAGATATCTCAGAGGTCATAAACCGTTCTCTGGAAAGATTGTCCGGAATCCTGTTTCCGCAAAAGTGTATGAAATGCAGCGGGTTTATTGACGGGCAGCCCCTGTCAAAGAGCGCTTCCGGGCCTGAAGTGTTTCAGCCGTATTTCTGTTCCGGGTGTCAAATGGCCGGGTATGACCCCTTTGAACCACCGTTCTGCAATGCTTGCGGAATGAAGTTTAATACTGAAGCCTCCCGGCTCCATCTCTGCGGAAGCTGCCTGGCCGGGCGCCCTCACGCAGGACGGGTCAGGGCCGGCGGAATGTATTCAGGTATTCTGAAGGATGCGGTGCACCTTTTGAAGTACAGCAGCAGGCTGTCCCTTGCCCGTCCCATGGGATATCTGCTGTTTTCCGCCTATGTACAGTATTTTTCCGACATCAGCCGGCCTTTGCTTGTGCCGATTCCGCTTCATGTCTCCAAGCTGAAACACAGGGGATTCAATCAGTCTTTTCTTATTGCAAGGGCCCTCAGCAAGCGAACATCGGCAAACCCGTTCAGGCCGGGCGGATTGGAAATCGATGCGCACTCAATGATTCGCAAGCGTAAGACCCCTTCACAGACGGATTTTTCAGTCGAACAGAGGCTGCGGAATGTAAAAGATGCATTCACGGTGGTAAAACCGGGAAAAATTGAGGGAAGGCGGATTGTTCTGGTGGATGATGTCTATACCACGGGAGCCACCTGCAATGAGGCTGCAAATACTCTTTTGAACGCCGGGGCGCGGTCCGTGGATACTCTTGTGGCTGCAAGGGCTTTTTGAAAAACATTGACAGGAGAGCTGTTTTGAACTAACGTAACCTCAATAAGCGGAGAATGAGTTATCATTCGCTTGAGACGGGCATGAAACTGCTGTTTTTTTTAGTCCGCCGATGCTGTTTCATCACCAAAACCTTTACAGGGGAATAACAGTATGGCTGAGAAGGTGTTTGTGAACGGGAACAACGTTGCAACATTCGTATGCCCTGAATGCGGGAAGGCCAGGCGCAAAGAGGTCTCCAGGTTTGCAGGCCTGGACGGGGAAGTCAAGCTCAAAGCCAGATGCGGTTGCGGCCACGCCTACCCGGCGGTATTGGAAAGAAGGAAGCAGGCAAGAAAAGAGGTGAACCTGAGAGGGGCTGTGTATGATCAGGGCAAACGGGTGCCGGTGAAAGTGGAAAATCTTTCCAGAAAGGGACTGAAATTGAAGCTCATAAACCGTACCGAGTTTAAAGTCGGCGAAAGGGTCAGGGTTGAATTCACCCTTGATGATGCATCCGCTTCAAAAGTGATCAGAGACGCGGTTGTAAGGAAAAAATGTCCCGGTACCGCCGGGGTTGAGTTTGTGAACTCCGAGCATTATGACAAGTTCGGTGCCTACCTTTTGTTTCACCTGAGTTAACCTCTATCGTTTTTTCCTTGATCTTGCAAGGCGGCGGTGGATGATGCAATCATTTTTGATCTTACAAGGTAAGTTATGAAAATATTCAGATCCCTGAAAGCTGCTACGCTTCTGACATCATTTGTCGTTCTTGTGTTTCTCGGTATCTCCCTTTTCGGCTCATGGTATTTTCTTGCCATGAAAGACCATGAAAAAGAAATTCAAAGCTTCAGGCAGGACTATCTTGAGCAGGAAAAACGTAATTTGAGAAGGGAGGTTGACCGGGTAATCAACTATATCCGGTACAAGCATGAGGATGTTTTAAAAGAGACCAGGGCCGAGATTCAGTCAAGGGTTGAGAAGGGATTTGATATAACGGAAGGCATTTATGAGGCCAGCAGGGGTAAGTTCCCGCAACACAGGATAAAGGGGTTTGTGAAAGATGCTTTACGGCCGGTGCGCTTTGACCGGGGCAAAGGATACTATTTTATCCTGGACACCGAAGGAACGGAGATTCTTTATCCCACTGAGCCCGGACACGAAGGAAAGAAAATGCTTGACCTCCGGGATGCCGAAGGCAGTTATGTGATCCGCGAGGAAATAAGGAAGGCAAAGGAACAAGGCAGCGGATTTGTCAGAGCCTACTGGAAAAAGCCTGGCGGCCCCGATCAGATGATTTATCCCAAAATATCCTATGTGAAACTTTTCAAACCGCTGGACTGGATTATAGGTACGGGCGTATACTTGGACGATAAGGAAAAGGCGGCTCGAAACAAGATCTTGAAAAGAATCGAAAGCATCAACTACGGCAGGGATGATTACGTGTATGTGCTTGGTACGGACGGCAGGCTTTTAAGCCATCCCATTGACTCTCTTGTCAACAAAGCTCTTTCCGATATTAAAAATCCTGAACGGGTAAAGGTGATCAAGGATCAGCTTGCCCTGTGTGAAAAAAACGGGGAAGGATTCCTCAGGTACAGGTGGATGAAACCAAGCCTGGACCGGAGGGCGGAAAAGCTTACGTTTGTGAAATCCTACCCCAGGTGGGGCTGGATTATCGGAACCGGAGTTTATATTGATGATGTGGAAACCAAGGTTGCCAAGGCGAATTCCAGTTTCAGGGAAAAATTCAAAAGCCGGCTTATTTTGGCATTTTGTTTTTTTGCCTTTTTCATCATAGCCTCATTGTTTCTGAGCGCTTTTTTGTGGCGGAAGGTAAAGTCCGGGCTTGACAGTTTCAGGGAGTTTTTTATCCAGTCCGCTGCAGAGCATACAGTGATTGATGAGAGTGCGCTTGCATTTTCCGAATTTTCCGAGATCGCCTCGTACGCAAACCGTATGAACTTCGAGCGTATGACAGCGGAAAACCGTTTGAAAAGCAGTGAACAAAAATACCGAAACATCCTGGAGAGCATCGAAGAAGGATATTACGAGGTGGATCTGACAGGCAGGCTTACCTTCTGCAATCAGGCCCTGTGCGACATTCTCGGGTATGACATGACTGAGCTTAAATTAATGGAATACAAGGACTACATGGATGTTGACAACTCAAGGGCGATATACCGGACTTTTAACAAAGTATACCGGACCGGTGTTTCTGAAAAAGTATTTGACTGGAAGGTCGTCCGAAGGGATGGAGAAAGAAGGTATCTTCAGACTTCGGTTGCCCTGTTGAAGGATAATGACGGAAACCGGACCGGATTCAGGGGAATGGCAAGGGACATAACCGAAAAAAAACAGGTGGAAGAGGAGCTGACCGGGACCAGAAAATTTCTCGAGGACATACTTGAAAGTGCGGTGGACGGGATCACCACCACTGACCTTAAAGGCAACATCGGCTATTTTTCCACAAAGATGCTGCACCTTTTGGGGTATGAGAAAAACGAGCTTATCGGGAAAAAGGTGTACACCATTTATGAGAACGGGATTGAAGATGCCCGGTATATCATGAGGGAGCTCAATGAAAAGGGGGATCTCAAGGATCACGAGATGCGGCTTGTTACCAGTGACGGGGAGTTGATAGACATTATCGTTTCAGCCTCTTTCCTTAGGAATCACAAGGATGAAGTTACCGGGACCATGGGGGTGTTCAAGGATATGACGGAAAAGAAAAGTCTTGAATACCAGCTCAGGCAGGCACAGAAAATGGAGGCAATCGGAACCCTTGCCGGAGGAGTAGCCCATGATTTCAACAATATTCTCCAGGCCATCAGCGGGTATACAACCATCATGTCAATGGACAAAGGCAGGGAAGATCCGGATTACAAGAGTCTCAACGCCATAAAAAAATCTGCTGAAAGGGCGGCGGAGCTTGTCAAGAAACTGCTGGTTTTCAGCCGGAAAATGGATACGGAGAAATCACCTCTGAACATCAACCAGGAGGTGGAACAGGCCAACAGCATCCTTAAGAGAACTATTCCGAAAATGATTGATATCGAGGTGGAGCTTGAAAAGGAGCCAGGCATAATTCACGCGGACCCGGTTCAGATAGAGCAGGTTATTCTGAATCTCGGCAGCAATGCTGCCGATGCTATGCCGGATGGGGGCAAAATCACAATAAAAACCCGGAACGTCTCTCTGGACCGGGAGTTCGTCCGGGCGCACATGGGTTCGGCATCCGGCAATTATGTAATGCTGACGGTGTCGGATACAGGTACCGGCATTGATCCGGAAACAAAAGAGCACATCTTTGAACCCTTTTTCACCACAAAGGAGCTTGGCAGGGGCACAGGTCTCGGACTCGCATCCGTATACGGGATTGTGAAAAATCACGGAGGATATATCACCTGTGACAGCGAGGTGGGTGAGGGCACGCGGTTTACAATCTATTTTCCGGTGTTTAAGAAAGGGTCGGGCCGGCTGGACCGGGAGATGGGCAACAATACCCCCAAGGGCGGAACGGAAACGATCCTGGTGGTTGATGACGAGAAGGCCATACTCGATTTCTGCGGCTCTGCGCTCGGGCGTTTCGGATATGAAGTGATCACCGCATCAAGCGGAGAAGAGGCCATTGAGTTGTATAAAGAGCGGCAGGACACCATTGACCTGGTGATTATGGATCTGAGTATGCCGGGCATGGGGGGACAAAGGTGTCTGAGGGAAATCAAGGGGCTGGACCCGGAAGCCCTTGCAATCGTTGCAAGCGGATACTCCCCTGATGTACAGGCAAACGTCCTGAAGGAGGCCGGGGCGGAAGGCTACATTGCCAAACCGTATCAGCTTGAGGACCTGCTTTATGCAATTCGCAGGATTGTTGATACAAAGGTGGTTTGAATGGCGGCTGACAAGGTGGCAAAAGCAGCGGAGATTGAACGAATTGCCTCAGAGTACAGGCGGAGCGGAGAAAAGGTTGTTTTTACCAACGGGTGTTTTGATATTCTTCATGCAGGGCATGTTATGTACCTGGAGAAGGCGGCCGCTTTCGGGAATATCCTGATTGTCGGCCTTAACTCGGATGCCTCGGTGAAACTTATTAAAGGGCCCCAAAGACCTATAATTTCTGAAAACGAAAGGGCGCTTGTGCTTTCGGCCCTGTATTTTGTGAATCATGTGGTACTGTTTGATGAACCTGATCCAGGGGAGCTGATCCGTAAGATCCGGCCCGCTGTTCTTGTCAAGGGGGCTGACTGGGAGGAAGACAGCATTGTCGGGGCCCAATTCGTCAAGGAGCACGGCGGGCGCGTCCAGCGCATATCTTTTGAATACCAGGTCTCAACCTCTGAAATCATAGAGCGGATCAAGAGGGGGAATCATGCCTGATGAAACAGTTTCCAACGGTATCCGGTTTTTCGAATTCGAGGTCTTAAAACGGTATCCGGAAATCGTACACGGTGTGTTCACGCGCCAGGGGGGTGTGAGCATCACCCCGTTCGATTCCCTGAATGTCTCTTTTTCAGCCGGAGACGTACCTGAACGTGTAACAGAAAACCGGGCGAGGATACAGCACGCCCTTGACTCAGACAGCGTACCCGTGTATATCCGTCAGGTCCACGGGGACCGCACCGTCGAGGTGGATGCCGGAGCCAATGACGGAGGATCCGGGCCGCCGGAGGCGGACGGCATGGTTACCGACCGCCTGCAAAGACTGCTTGTTATACAGGTTGCGGACTGCCAGTCGGTGCTGATGTTTGACCCGGAGAAAAAAGCGGCAGCCAATGTTCATTCAGGCTGGCGCGGGAGTGTCTGCAATATTATCGGCAAATGCATAGATTTTATGGCAGCCCGTTTCGGAACCCGGCCCAAGGATATTGTCGCCGGGGTGGGGCCTTCACTGGGACCCTGCTGTGCGGAATTCATCAATTTCCAAAGGGAGATTCCGGTGCATCTTCACGGGTACAGAACCGAAAGAGAAGGGGTTTTTTTCGATTTCAGGAAGATGAGTGCGGATCAGATGGTTCAAAAAGGTGTAAAAGCAGCTAATATTGAACTCATGGATATCTGCACCAAGTGCCGTCCGGACCTGTTTTACTCCTACAGGCGGGACCGGGTAACGGGCCGGTTTGCTTCGGCGATCGGGATTGTGAAATGAATGGCCTGACAGGGAAAAAAATGAACAAGGAAATATTTCTGACACAGACGGTAAGCGCAGCCGGTTGAGCTGCCAAACTCGATCCCGGGGTCCTGGATCGCATTGTATCAAGGCTTGAAGTGAAAGGTAGCGATAACCTGCTTGTCGGACTTGATACCTCGGATGACGCAGGAGTGTACAAAATCAATGCTGATACCGCCCTGATTCAGACACTTGATTTTTTAACGCCTGTGACTGATGATCCGTATCAATTCGGACAGATTGCCGCTGCCAATTCATTGAGTGATATTTACGCCATGGGCGGAGTTCCGATAACAGCCATGAATATTGTCTGCTTCCCCGGAGAAACCCTCTCGGAAGAGGTTCTTGAAAAAACGCTTCAGGGAGGGCTTGAGAAAATTAATGAGTCCGGAGCCACCCTTGTCGGAGGCCATAGTGTGGAAGACGCCGAATTCAAGTACGGACTCTCTGTCACAGGTATCGCACACCCGGACAGGATTCTCACCAACAAGGGGGCGTGCGAGGGCCAGCAGCTGATTCTCACCAAACCCCTGGGAACGGGGATTGCCGCCACTGCACTGAAAGCGGATCTGGCCGGCGGAAAAACATCCCGCAGAATTGTTTCCGTGATGGCCCAGTTGAACCGGTATGCTGCTGAAATCATGAGCAAATACCATGTAGGGGCTGTAACCGATGTGACCGGATTCGGCCTTGCAGGACACCTTCTGGAGATGGCCAGGGCGAGTGGCAAGGACATGACGGTGTTCTCCGGTAAAATCCCGGTTATTGAAGGGGTGGAAGAGTTCGCCTCAATGGGGCTGGTCCCGGCAGGGGCCCACAAAAACAGAAATTTTTTCGGATCAAGGGTTCGGTTCGGGCCGGATGTCGGCCGGTTTCTTCAGGATATCGTTTTCGATCCCCAGACTTCGGGCGGCCTTGTGATCAGTATTGACAACCGGGATGCAAAAGATTGTGTCACTGAAATGGAAACATCCGGAATCGAGGCGCGGATTATCGGGGAAGTCAAGGCGGCGGAGAGCTGCGGTGCGCTTTTGGTGGAATGAATAATTTCAGATTGACTTATGTGAATTCATGTGCTATTTGCTCGTGAGATAATTTGATCTTTGAGTATAAAAACAGGGAACACCTGATGGGAGAGAAGGATAAATACCGGAACCTGAAAGATCTTGCCTACTACAGCAGTCTCGGGCTTTCCGTGGCTCTTTCGATATTTATCGGGCTCTTTTTAGGTGTGTGGCTTGATAAAAAGTTTGAGACAACGCCGGTTTTGACCCTGGTAGGGCTTGGAATGGGCATTGTGGCGGGTTTCCGGAACCTTGCCAGGGCGGCTAAAAAGAGCAGGAGAATGTAAAAGAGGGTGGATTCAATGGAGATACCAAAACGGATCATTGATTTTGTGACTGCATCAAACTGGTTTTTGTTTGTTGTGGTGACCCTTTTCAGTTTTATCAATACACCGTTCCGTTTTGCATGCGGTTTCATGCTTGGAGCGTTTATCGTTACGGTCAATTTTCACTTTCTTAAAACAACGTTGAAAAAAACATTCAACCCTTCCCGGGTCATATACGACGGGCGAATGATTTTAACCGGCGTTCTGGTTAAGTACTACATCAGATTTATAGTAAGCGGGCTTGTGATCTTCCTGCTTATATCAAAGGATATTGTGAACCCGTTGGGTCTTCTGGCAGGCCTTTCGGTGGTGGTTGCAAGCATGTTTTCAGCAACCATTATTGAGTTAACAAAACTTATTTTCAGGGAGGCGGTTTAAGGTGGAACATCCATATCTTGTTTTTGTTAAATTCTTCGAATTGATCGGACTGGGGCATTGGGCCCATAATAACCCCCATGTGATTTACATGTGGATCGCCATGATTCTTTTAATCGTTTTCGGGTGGCTTGCCGGGAAAAATACACAACTTGTTCCGAAGCCGTTGCAGAATATTTTTGAAGTACTGGTGTCCGGGCTTGAAGAGTTTATGGTCGATATGACGGGAGAAGATGGAAGATGGCTTTTTCCTCTTTGCGCAACCATTTTTCTGTTTATTCTGATTAGTAATCTGATGGGACTTGTTCCCGGGTTTTATCCGGCCACGGCAAGTATAAATACAACCCTGGCATGCGCTCTTGTGGTCGTTCCCTTCAGCTGGATGGTGGGAATCAAATACCATGGCCCGAAATACATCAAGCACTTCCTGGGTCCTGTCTGGTGGATGGCGCCTTTCATGCTGGTTATCGAGCTCATCGGCCATTTGGCCAGAATTCTGTCCCTGTCTTTCCGTCTTTTCGGTAATATAACCGGGCATGAGCTTGTGGTCACGATTCTCCTGGTGCTGGCCGGACTGTTTCTGGCACCGCTGCCGATTATGGCGCTGGGTATATTTATCTCTCTGCTACAGGCTTTTGTTTTTTTTCTGCTGTCCGTCATGTACTTTGCAGAGGCCATTGAAGAGGCGCACTGATTATCAGATATATCATCCGGCCGGACCTACCCTGGCTTAAGCTTTGTTCAGGCCGGAGACAATACGGTTTTTGTACGGGAAATGGAAGAAGCCCGTTGTTTAGTATAACTGTAACTTTAATTTGAAAAGGAGTAGGAAATGGATTTTTTTATTGCAAGTGTTTGGGCGGCCGGTATCGCAATAGGTGTTGCAGCTTTCGGTTGCGGCATAGGAATGGGTTTTGGTGTTAACGGAGCGGTTAACGGTATTGCAAGAAACCCCGAGTCTTCAGGTAAGGTAACGGTTACTCTCTTGATTGGTCTCGCCTTGATCGAATCTCTCTGTATTTACGCACTGGTTATTGCTTTGATCCTCATCTTTGCACATCCCCAGGCTGCTGCAATCGCTGAGATGCTCGCTCACTAGTATTAGGATTTCAGCCGGTAATGCACGGCTGGATCATGATAGTTGTTAGTTAAAAGGGTGTCTGATCCTCCGCGGGTCAGATACCCTTTTTTATTTCTCCGATCCTGAAGGGAAACCCTCCTTTGCGTCTGTCTTCAAAGTATCGTATCAACGTCTGTTCTATTACAGGGAAGGCAAGCAGGTCCCAGGGGATGTTATCTTCCCTGAAAAGTCTAACCTCACTGCTTTCAGGGGTAGGGCCGAAGGATTTGTCTTTGAGCTGTGCCCTGAACAGTAAATATATCTGATTGACGAACACTATGTTGTACATGATAAACGGGTCGATCAGGTCCACCGTTGCGCCTGTCTCCTCTTGTGTTTCTCTCAGTGCGCCCTGCTGGACCGTCTCTCCGTTTTCCAGGTAGCCCGCCGGGAGTGTCCATTTCCCGGTGCACGGCTCTATGTTGCGCCTGCAAAGGAGAATTTCCCGGCCCCATTCAGGGATGCATCCCACCACCATTTTGGGGTTCAGGTAATGAATAAACCCGCATACCGGGCATACCGGCCGTGGTTGATCATCTGATTCAGGGATTCTGTTTTCCATTCCGGCGCCGCATTGGCAACAATACTTGATATTCATGAAATGTCCTTTTTGCCCCGTCCGGCAGCTATTTCAGATCCTTCACCATCCCGGGACCAATACTCTGTCGCGGCAGCCGGCCTGTGGAGCCTGGTATGAAAATCCACAACAATCTTGCCGGTAATAATTTGAAGCTGATGCATGCGTCTCTTCGGGTTGTCGTTTTTTGCTTGCTTGTTAATTTATTATGGTATATTTTGAAAGTCAAAGAAATGTTTGCCAAAATTTGAAAACAGGGTTGAAACATGGCTGAAGAGCTTGGAAATCAATCGGCGGAGAACCCCGGGGAAGACGCGGAGGAATCCCTTGAACTGGAGGCTGTTGAAGAGAATAAGGATTTTGATCGACAGCTTCGCAAGTCCTATCGTGTTCATGTAAAAGACAGGCAGGACTGCACTGTGACCATGGAGAACAACACCTATCCACTGAAAGATTTCAGCCTGACAGGCCTTGGCGTGAGAATTGAAGCCGAGGTGGTTTTTCAGCTGGGCGAGTTTCTGGGGGATGCGATTTCCGGTGTTCGGCTCGATCTCGTTGATGAAATTATCGAGGATCTTGAATACAAGATCGTTCACATCTCTCCTGACACGGATAACCATATGGTGTGCGGAATGGTCTGGCTGAACCCTTCACATGAAAACGAAGATAAACTCTATGGTGTTTTGAAATCGCTGAAGGATGGATCACTTAACCCCGATGATATGGATGAAAACCAGGAATAGGTGTTGTGCCTGAATGAATGATGCACGGAAAAAAGATGTAATGACGGATCTTCTGTCAGGCGAGGATGAAATACCCTCGGGTGACCGGGATCTGGATTGCTACATCTACAGGTCGGGCGGTTCTCCTTCTGGCAGGAGTATCAAGCCGGATCCCCTGACGGAATCTGTTTCAGAAGGTTCCCCGGGATCGTTATCGGACGGGATTGAGATGGTAGCGGATGATCCTGCCGGGGACAGGCCTTCCAGAAGAGCGGCCCGCATTTACGTTAAAGAAAGGCCGGACTGCACCGTGACGATAGAGAACAATACCTACCCCCTGAAAGATATCAGCATGACCGGACTCGGCGTCAGTATCGAGACGGAGTTCGTTTTTCAGCTCGGTGAATTTCTCGGTGATGTGATTAAAGACATCCGGGTCGATCTTATGGACGAATGTCTGGATCAGCTTGAGTATAAGATTGTGCATATCTCCCCTGATACCCGGAACAATCTGGTGTGCGGTATGGTCTGGCTCAACCCCACGCAGGAAAAGGTGGAAAAGCTGTTTCATATTCTAAAAAGGCTGAAGGGTGAAAAAGCTGATGACTGATGAGGACGGTGTAGCTAATTACATATACAGAGCGAACATAATGTTCAAATGAATGATGAAGATAAAAAAGATGTAATGGACAATATCCTCGCAGGGCGGGATGACCTTTCCCCCAGGCACGAGGAACTGGACTGCTTTATATACAGGACTGATGAAAGCGGCAGTGTGAAAGAGATCCATCCGTATGAAAGCGGACGGGCCCCGATTGAAGAGGAACGGAAATGGGAATTCACCAAGGACAACGTGACCATTCAGGTCTGGCCGGCCAAAGCCAGGATCAGGTTTAAAATCGCAGCCGGGGAGAAAAAGCGTAATGTGTCCCTGAAACAGCTGGCAAATGTGGCGGTGGAGGCTATTATAAAAGAACTACAAAAGGAGGATAAGTGACTGTTATTGTCTGTCCTAAGTGCGCCAAGAAGCACAATATATCCGCGGATGCCGTCAAGAAGAAACTCCCCTCTGCAAAGAGTTTCATTGCCAAATGCAAAGCCTGTCATAACAGGTTCCCGGTTTCCATAGACCAGATTCTGGATGATGAGAAAAGCAAAAAGGTCGAGCCGGATCGGAAAATAAAAAATCAGCCCGCCAGGAAGCTTTGCATCGCCCTGAGCAAGGGCGGTGTAGGGAAGACCACAACCTCGACCAACCTTGGCGCATGCCTGGCACTGGCCGGGTACAAGGTTCTGATAGTTGATACCGACACCCAGGGACAGGTGTCATATCTTCTCGGCAAGAAGCCGAAATCAGGGCTTACCGAACTCTTGACAGCCGAACTGGAGCCTCAGGAGATCCTGATAAAGGCAAGGGAGAACTTGTGGCTCCTTGCCGGCGGCAAGTCCCTTGCCGGTGTGAAGCGGATCATTGACAGGAAAAGTTTCGGTGCCGAATGGACACTGCATGAGGCAATGAAACCGTTTGAGTACCAGTACGATTTTATTATCATTGATACTGCACCCGGATGGGATCAGCTGAGTGTCAATGTTTTCTTTTATGCCACCGAAGTCCTTGTGCCTGTTGCTCTTGAGTTTATGCCGCTTCAGGGGCTTTCCGAATTTTTAAAGAGCCTGGGTTCCATACAGCGGTACAGGCGGGACGTGGAGCTGAAGTACATTCTTCCCACTTTCATGGACGCAAGGATTAAAGGCCCCCAGGAGATTTTCGCAAAGCTCAAGCAGCTTTATCCCGAGTATATTTGCAAGCCCATCAGATACAGTGAGAGCCTCAGTGAAGCACCTTCTTTCGGAAAGACCATTTTCGAGTTCGCACCCGGATGCAATGCTTCAGCAGATTACAGGGAGCTTGCCAGAAAAGTGACCCTGGATGATTCACTTCTCCTGTAGCTGCCAGACTTCTTCCGGTCCTCAGAATAAGATATGAGGACCGGGCTCAATCGAGATTGAACAGGATGTCGTTCTCCCTGTAGGCTTTTTCCAGCTTCTCCTGGTGTTCAGTGACGTCGTCTCCCTTTGTTTTGATCACTTCGTTTAAAAGATGGATGATCAGGCAGAGCATGGAAGAAGAGCTTTCATAAAACGGAATGGTTTTGGGCCGGGTGATAAGGTGGTGATGAGAGAACTGGATCAGCGGGCAGGCGATGCTGTCTGCAATCACAACGAGCTTCATTCCCAGCTGTTTGGCGTACTTTCCCACCCGGATCAGCTCATTGGGATACCTTGAAATGGCCACAATCACAACCACGGAATCTTCACGCGCAACAGTCAGCCAGTCAAGTGAAGTCCTGTCACTTCCCTTAAGAATGTTTACATCCTTCCTGATTTTGGTCATGGCCCATCCCATGTAGTAGGCCGCATGATAGGAGAGTCTGGAGCCGACAATGTATACCGAGGAGCGGCTGCATAAAAGCGAAACGATTTTTTCTGCTTCGTCTCTGTCAATGGACTCGAGTAAAGCCTTCAGGTTGTCGATTTCCCTGGCAACCGTCAGTTCAAGCCCGTTTTCCCCGGTGTCGGCAATGCTCATCTCTTTTCGCTCAAGCAGGGTCAGTTCCGAGTCAATGAATTTTCTCAATTCGTTTTTAAACTCGGAGTAGGTGGAATAGCCGATTTGCCGGACGAACCTGACAACGGTGGCCTCACTTACACCTGCCTTGTCCGCAAGGTCTCTGGTGGCCAGAAAAACCGCCTTGGTGGGGTTCTCCAGAATAAACCGGGCCAGTTTTCTCCCTTTCGGGGTAAGCTCCTTCTCTTTTGCTTGTATGGCAAGGCTGAAAGATTTTTCTGAAAAGTTCATGGGATACCTGTGAAATTTTGGTACGATTTATTTGTTGACAAGTTTTGTTACATATGAAAGAAAAAAAGTCAATAGTTTTGTTTTAACAGCCCGAAAGGAGTTTTCATGCAGTGTATTGATGTGGATCTTTCAGCAGGGACGGTGTCCCTGCATTCGCTGGATGACCGAATCCTGGAAAATTTTGTCGGAGGAAGCGGAATCGGAGCCTGTATCGCCTGCCGGGAAAAACTCTGGAAGTATGACCCCTTATCAGCCGGAAACGTTCTTGTCTTTGCCGCAGGTCCGTTTACAGGTACGAAAATTCCATGTTCCGGAAGGCATTCTTTAACTGCCAGGTCTCCGCTCACCGGCCTTTTTGCCGAAAGCGACGTCGGCGGAAGATGGGGGACCGCGCTTGTGAAATGCGGATTTCATGTCATAACTGTAAGAGGTGCCTGTGACAGGCCTGTTTATCTGGAAGTTTCCCCTTCCGGGTGCAGGATACTCAATGCCGGTGAAATATGGGGCATGGATACCTTTGATACCTCGGGCAGGCTTCAGGAAGTACACGGGGAAAAAACCGCTGTTTCGTGCATCGGACCTGCAGGGGAAAGGCTTGTGCGGTTAGCGTCAGTGATGCATGACGGCAGTGATGCCAGGGCTGCGGGAAGGTGCGGGCTCGGCGCTGTTATGGGGTCGAAAAAGCTGAAGGCGGTTGCAGTGGTTCGGGCAGGCAAAACAGTGGCAGGCAGGAACAGGGATCTGGAAAGAATGATACCGGCAATGCATCGGAAGGTTATGGACGCCGGAAAAGGATTGAGAAGCTGCGGGACCGCCGGAGGTTTTGTACAGCTTGAAAAAAGCGGGGATCTGCCGGTGAAAAACTTCACCGAAGGTGAATTCAGCTCGGCCGATCGCCTGGATGGTTCCGTGGTGTCTGAAAAGTACCTTAAAAAGAAGTACTCCTGCGGAGCCTGCCCTGTGGGATGCGGCCGTGTTGTTGAAATGAATGATGAACAATTCGGAAGTGTGAAGGGAGCAGGGCCTGAATATGAAAGCACGGCATCACTTGGGAGTTACTGCATGGTGGATGACCTTGAGGCCGTGATAAAGGCGAATGATCTTTGCAACCGGTACGGTATGGATACCATTTCCGCGGGTGCGGCGGTTTCCTTTGCCATGGAGGCGTTTGAAAAGGGATTGCTGACACCGGCTGATCTCGGAGGCGGGGACCTTCAATGGGGGGATGCCGGAAAAATGGTTCAGGTGGTTGAATCCATAGGCACGGCTGAAGGTATCGGCCGACTTCTCGGCATGGGGGTCAGGCATGCCGCGGAACGGCTTGGCAGCGGAGCGGACCGGTTCGCCATGCATGTCAAGGGACTTGAGCTTCCCGCCCATGACCCGAGGGCGTATTTCAGCACTGCGGTTTCCTATGCCACATCGAGCCGGGGGGCCTGCCACCTGGCCGGCATGACCCATGTCATTGAAGACGCAGTCACCGTGCCTGAAATCGGGATCAGTGAGACCCTGCCACGCTTTTCCAACGAGGGGAAAGGGAGGGCCGCAGCCCGAATGCAGGACATGATGGGGATATACGATTCTCTGAAGATCTGCAAGTTCGTCACCGGTACCTTAACCTTATCAGAGCTTGCCGAATGCCATACCGCAGTGACCGGCATAAAATCAACTGCCGATTCCCTGATGAAAGCGGGCGAGCGGATATTCAACATCAAGCGGCTGTTTAATTTCAAGTGCGGCATGCCCGGGGCGCAGGACACACTCCCGGACCGGATTCTTTCCGAACCCAGGCCCGCCGGAAGCGCAGCCGGGAAATTGCCTGACCTTTCAAAGATGCTGAAAGAGTATTACAAGGCAAGGCAGTGGGATGAAAACGGCAATCCACTTGAATCCACGTTAAAAAGACTGGAGCTTGACAGGTTATGACACGATTCAGACCAAGAATTAAGCTTTCCGAAACAAGAGCGGACTGGCACCACCCTACATCCATCAGGTTCGGAGCAGGGCGTATAAAGGAAATTCCTCACGTATGCTGGAGTTCCGGAATTTCGTCACCGTTGATTATAACCGATCACGGGGTTGCAAAACTGCCCTTTGTTAAAAAAATCATTGAACTGAATCAAAAAGAGAGTATTTTTACATCAGTATTTTCCGAAATTTATTCAGAGCCGGATTTTGATACGGTGAAAGCCGGAGCGGAAAGACTCAGGACGGGAGGTCATGACGGCGTCATAGCCCTGGGGGGCGGAAGCGCCCTTGACGCGGCCAAGGCTGTTGTACTGGCTGCGTCAGCCGGTCCTTCCAGGATATGGGAGTTTTCAGCATGCATTTCCGGTACACCGCATGTAAAGAAGAACATCCTGCCGATCATAGCCGTTCCCACCACAGCCGGAACCGGTTCGGAGGTGGATGCCAACGCAGTGATCACCGACAACGTACAGGGAAGAAAAACCAGTATCGCCCATTCGGAACTTTTGCCGAAAATGGTCATCGCAGACCCGGAGCTTACCCGGGGGCTCATTCCGTATCTTACTGCAGCCACCGGCATGGACGCGCTTTCACACAATATCGAAGCATTGAGCTGTCCGGTTTTTCACCCGGTACTGGACGGGGTTTCCCTGCAGGGTATTCGGTACATCAAAGAGGGGCTTGTTCCAGCCTTTCACAGCGGTCGAAGCATCAAGGCGAGAACTTATACCATGGCTGCTTCCATAATGGGAGCCATTGCATTTGAAAAGGGCCTTGGTGTGGGACATGCGGTTTCCCATGCCATTGGCGGCATGTTCAAGGTCCATCACGGAAGAGCTATTGGAACCCTGCTTCCCTTTGTTCTGATACTGAACCGGTCCAGGATAAAAGAGAAAATAGAGGATGCGGCACGATACCTTGATCTTCCGGGCCATGACTTTGATGCATTTGTGGATTGGGTGGCGGCGTTGAAGCTTGAATTCGGTATGCCGGCTAATCTCAGGGAGCTCGGTATCCGGGAGAGCCATATCCCGAAAATTGCCGAGAAGGCCCTTTCCGACGCCAATATTTTTACAAACCCGGTGTGCATGGATCAAAAGCGGCTTGAAGAATTTCTTTCGGGAGCGCTTAACGGATAAAGTTGTTGACAGGTTTTGTTACATATTGTATTAAAAACTGTCAGAGTCGAAAATCAAATTGTTTTCGGTGATCCGCCTTTTTTAATTTTCCATACTGGAGGACGATATGGACAAAAAGCAGATTGAAACGTCAACATCACTTCTGGGGAAAAATACGGTAGAGATGCTGCTGCAGACCCACAAGGATTCCCTGTGGATGCTTGAAAATCTGGGCGTGGGGTGTGAACAGCCCGATATCATGGAAGCGTTCCGGGTGTATGAGGAAGACGGCAGGGCGATTGTATATGACGGCCGAGTATATATTACTGAAAGCCTTGTGTCTGAACTGATTGACAGAGCACCGGGCATAGATGAGTTTTTTGTTCCCAGAAACAGTTTTCTGATCGGCGGAACAGCGCCGTACCTGTATGATGATGAAAAAAAGCAGGGCGGTAAAATGCCCACGGCAGAAGATGTTGCGACTATCGCGCGTATCGCGGAGAAAAGCGGTATGGTCGCCGGAATGGGAAGAGGGGTAAAGCTCAAGGACGAGGTCGAGCAGATCAACCTGATGGCCGAGAACTGCACCAAGCCGCTGTATTTCGCTGCAACCAACGATAAGGCCATTGCCCGGGCCAAGGAACTGCATGCCGTCCGGAAAAACCTGATGGTGGTTTTCTGTCTGACCAGGCCGCCGCTCCAGGTGAACGAGAATTTTTCCCAGGCGTTTGTGGACGTGGTGAAAAATGATCTGCCTGTGTTTATATCCGCCATGCCCCTTGCAGGCATCAGTGCGCCTTATTCCTACAACGGCGTGCTTTCCATGACCCATGCCGAAGTGCTGTTCGGTATATGCGCGGCCCAGCTCATCAACCCGGGATCCACGGTCATCCACGCGGGATTTCCCACGGTGGCCGACCCGAAGCATGAGTACAACCCGGATTACGGCTTGAAAAGTCATCAATTGTTGAATATACTGATGGCACACTTGAACATGATGCTTGATCTGCCCTCCATTCAGAGCGGGGGGACGACGAATGAAGAGCATCCCACGGAAAGGGCGTTTGAAGACGCCAGAAACGGGCAGGCACTTGCACTGAAATACGGGTTTCATATGATTCGGCACCCGTTCGCTTTTCTCAAGCAGCTTGTGGATTTTTCCATTTACAAGCTTGAAAAGGCGATCGAAATCGCTGAAAACGTAAAACCGGAAGATGCTCCGGAGGTTGATATGCCCGAGTACGACGAGCGGGGGTTTCAATCCATACAGGAGCGACAGCTGCGGATGTACATGGATGATCCGCTGACCACTTCCAACATGAGCAAAATATTCATGTACTGATTTCTCCCGGATTTTTCAGGGGAAATCGGCCGGAAAAAATCTTTTCAGGAGAATCGCCACTGGTTTACTAAATATACGGTAACTTTTTCAAAGGAGGTGGGAAATGAAAACCAAGGTTCCGATTTGCCCTGCATGCAAAAAGGAATTACCTGAAGATGCAACCCAGTGTACCTTTTGCTCGACAGAGGTGACAAAGCCGAAGTTCAGGGAGATTTTTTCCTGGAAGCTCTCTGACCGTTTTTTTCTGTTTTCCGTAATGCTGCTGTTTACGACGTTTTTTCTTCCGTGGTTTCCCGGCCAGTTCCTTTACAGGGACGAACCCTTTTCCGCCTTTCAAATGCTTTTGAATCTATATGACCTGGAGGTGGGATTTCTTGAATCTTTCAACATTCTCCGAATGTCCCAGATGGTTCCGCTTTTCGCCATCGTGGTCTTCTTTTTGATCTATATCGGGGATTATCTTAGAACCACGCCGTATCCGGGCATTTTCATGTTTGTGATTATTCTGTACGGCGCAATCTCCTTCTTTTTTGACAATTTTTCAACGATAAATGCCTGGGTTGCCACGGCGGCATTGTTCGTGGTTGTTTTTTATTATTACAAATCCGGTATAAAAAAGGGAACAATCGGCAGGACATCGTATTACATGTTTTTTGTGCTGTTTCTGATATCCTTGTTCCTGTATCTTTTCCATCTTTCCCAGACCTTTTATACAAGACTGGAAACCATTAATATAAACGAAACATACGGTTTTTTCAGTGCATGGATCATTGTAAGCGCCATGATTGTTGTTGCCTTTTTCCGGTACATGGTGTCAACCGAGGATTTCTGGTGTCTTCTGGGAGTTTTCATATTTTCCCTGCTTGCATATTCCAGTGTGGTCGAGCCCATTTTTGTGTCCGGTCCGTTACGGTTCTTTGCGGACAATTTCAGTAAAACCGGAATTCAGACGCTGGTGCACCTGAAAATCGTGGGAATTGCCCTTGCCATCGCCATTGTGGCCGGTGTCCCCCTAGGGGTTTACATTACCCGGCACCCTTTGGCCGCCAAAACCATTCTGTACATTTCAAGTGTCCTGATTACGATTCCCAGTATCGCCATGTTCGGTTTCATGATGCCTATCCTGTCGTCCATAGACAAGAACCTGGATATGGTCCAGGGGATCGGAATCGGTACGGTTCCGGCGGTGACGGCGCTGGCGCTGTATTCTCTTCTGCCGATTATACGGAACACGTACATTGCCCTGCAGAGTGTGGATACATCGATGATTGAAGCCGGAATCGGCATGGGGATGACCAGTTTCCAGCTTCTCGTCCGGGTGGAGCTGCCGCTGGCCGCTCCGATCATTATGGCCGGCGTACGGACATCTGTCGTCATGGGCGTTGCTATAGCGGCACTGGCGGCATATATCGGAGCCGGCGGCCTTGGCGACTTCGTTGTGCAGGGACTGCAGCGCTCAACCAATGCGTCGGTGCTGGCAGGCGCCATCAGCATGGGCCTTTTGGCCATCATCTGTGATATATTTCTGGAAAAGGCGGAGGACTGGGTAACCCCCACGGGATTAAAAGTGAAACAGGCAATGGAATAAACCGGGGAGATAAAGAATTATGGGTACGATGCTAAAACTGGACAAAGTGACAAAAATATATCCGGGAACGGATTTCCGGGCTGTTGATGAACTCTCGTTCGAGCTTGAAGAGGGAGAAATCTGTATTCTGGTAGGTCCTTCCGGATGCGGCAAAACCACAGCCATGAAGATGATCAACAGGCTGCATCCCGTTACAAGCGGGAAGATATATATAGACGGCCAGGATGTCTCGAGTATGGATACCATTCAGTTGAGAAGACGGATCGGATACGTGATTCAGAACGTGGGGCTGTTTCCCAATATGACCATCGCGGAAAACATCAGTGTAATCCCGAACCTGCTCAAATGGGACAAAAAGAAAATCAACGAAAGGGTGCACAGTCTTCTGGAAATCGTGAATCTTTCCGCTGAAGAGTACAGGGACCGGTATCCAAGGGAGCTTTCAGGCGGGCAGCAGCAGAGGATAGGTGTTGCGCGCGGAATGGCCGGAGATCCGCCCATCATGCTCATGGACGAGCCTTTCGGCGCCATTGATCCCATCAACCGGGAGCATCTGCAGAATGAATTTTTAAAAATTCAGGAAAAGGTGAAAAAGACCATCGTGTTTGTCACACACGATATCGACGAAGCTATTAAAATGGGTGACAAAATCTGCCTTCTGCAGGACGGAAAACTGGTTCAGTTCGCTTCCCCCGAGGAGATGCTCACCCACCCGAAAAATGATTTCGTCCGGGATTTTGTGGGCGGCGACCGGACCATAAAACGGCTGAACCTTTTCTCCATCAGTAAGGTGATGAGGGATGACCCGCCTTTGGTTCAGGCTTCAGCCGGTCTTGAAGAGGCCAGAAGCAGGTTGTCCGAATACGGGACCGATTATCTCGTGGTCCTGGATGAGAACGGCAGGCTGGCCGGACTTGCGGCAGACGAAGATCTTCAAAAAAAGGGGGGTGCAGTGGCGGATGTGGTACAGAGCACCAGAGCTTATCTTGACGGCACGGCAAGTCTGAAAGAGGCTCTTTCGGGACTTTTCACCCATGACACCGGATTTCTTATCGTGGTGGACGGCGACAAAAAGGTCACGGGCTGGCTTGATACCAATGATATCAAAAAGGCGCTCAAGGACTGACGATCAAAGGTTGTTTGCCTTGAAAAAAACAATCAATCAGACAAGGGATTGTAAAAATGAATTCAAAGGTTTTTTTTCAGATTGCAAGAAAAGGGCTGCCCGCCATTGTTACGGTGGCGGTCATTATCTTCCTTTATAAAACCTACGGGGCCTGGGAATACACCGTGGAAAATCTGCCGGAATTTTTCAAGCTGACATACGAACACTTGGTGCTGGTGCTGATCACCATGTGTTTTTCCATAAGTATCGGTGTTACCCTGGGAACCCTTATGACAAGAGAAGGGTGGGAGAAAATTTCTCCCGTGATCATGGCGGTGGTCAATGTATGGCAGTCGATCCCGTCCCTGGGTGTAATCGCGCTTGCATACGGTATTCTTCCGATGATCGGTCTTTCGGGAATCGGTTTGATTCCGGCACTCATTGCTATTTTTACTTTTTCCGTGGCTCCGGTGGTGAGAAATACGTATGCCGGAATCGAGTCGGTGAGTTCGGATATAAAAGAGGCTGCAACAGGTATGGGCATGACCAAACAGCAGATCCTCTTCCGGATCGAGCTGCCGAACGCGCTTCCAATCATTATGGGCGGTGTCAGAACCTCCACGGCCCTTGTTGTGGGGACGGCCCCGCTGGCCTTCCTTATCGGCGGAGGAGGCCTGGGGTTCTGGATTTTCACGGGCATAGCCCTTGTGGACATGGGCATCATGACGGCCGGAGCCGTGCCTGTGGCCCTGATCGCCATGCTGTTCGATTTTATTTTGGAAATTGTGGAAAAAATTATTGTGAGCAGAGGAGTACAGGCGGACGAGGCCCAGCTGGCGGCATTGTAAGGTGCGCCGGGTTTTGCTGTCTGTTGTGTGTATATATAAATTTTAAAATTGTAAGGAGGTATGTCAAATGAAAAGGTTGACCTTTATTTTTACCACACTGGCATTTTTGCTGGCATCCACGGTTTCTTTCGCAGGGCCGGGTGTGAAGGTGGCATCCAAAAATTTTACGGAACAGCTGGTCTTAGGTCAGATCATGGTGCAGCTGCTGAAAGACAGGGATATTCCGGTGGTGGACAAGACAAACCTGGGCGGCACCCAGGTGAACCGCAATGCCCTGAAAGAGGGACAGATCGATGTGTACATGGAATATACCGGAACCGCATGGATTACCCATTTCGGCAAAGAGGAGGTTGTTCGTGATTCAAACGAGCTTTATGAAAAAGTCAAGACCCTTGACCGGGAAAAGAATAATTTGGTCTGGCTTGAACCCTGTAAGTTCAACAATACTTATGCCATTATCATGAAAGAGGAGACGGCTGCGGAACACAACATCTCCACGCTTTCCGAATGGGCTGAGTTCATCGAGGAAAATCCGGGGAAAATGACCGTAGCCGTGGGCCCGGAGTTTTATTCCAGAGTGGATGGGTTTAAAGGTATGATGGGCCATTACAACCTTGAGTTCGGAGAGGATATACCGGATTCGGATGTGAGCAAGATGGAAATCGCCCTGACCAAAAAATCTGTAAGGGACGGCAAGGCCATGTGCGGTATGGCGTTTGCCACTGACAGCGCCATCATCGACTATGGACTTCGGGTTCTCGAGGATGACAAGAATTATTTTCCCATTTACAATCCAGCCCCGGTTGTGCGCAAGGAGGTCCTGGACCAGTATCCAAAGCTGGCGTATACCCTGAACCAGATCGGGACTTCCCTGGATACCGCCACCATGCAGCGGCTGAACTACCGGGTTAACGCAAACGGAGAAAAGCCTTCATCCGTTGCCCAAAGCTGGCTTGAAGGCGTGGGGCTGATAACTAAAAAACGGAAATAACAGCAATGCCCTTTTGGCTGAAGTAATTGTAAAAAAAACAAACCCGGAGAAGTTACAGCCTCCGGGTTTGTTTTTTCAGTATCTGACAAGTCCGAATAGCCGCCTGATCAATCCAAGGGTCCTTCGAGCCGGGCTTTTAAAAATCCTGGTGTACTCGGCCACGATACTTTCGGCTTCGTAGCTGTCGAACTGCTCCATGTCCTTTTCAGTGAGCTTTTCCCTGAACCGCATCACCCAGATATAAAAGTCGGTGGCGGTCCTGTGTGGAAAGTATTCCATGATCCGGTATTTTTTAATGATTTCCACAAACGGCATGTAAACGGTATCATACCAGGAGATTGCAGCCTCTTGGACGGAAACCTCCTTGCCGTCCCGATTCTCTAAATAATGCCGGTGAATCTGGATCTGTTTCATCAAAAAGGGGTATCCCCCGATCCGGGTCAATGTCAGATCCGGGTTCCGGGCGGTTTTCAGACCTGTTTCCTTTAAAAACTTGTGATATGTTTCCAGGATGGCAAGCTCCTCAATATCAGTATCCGTGTTTAAAGAGACGTCACAGTCGTATTCAAACACCCGCGCTTCAACTGATAGGATGTTCCGTGCTCTTGCCACTGAAATCCGGTGGTGGCCGTCTTTTACAAAATACACATTGCAGACCTTGTACAGTTCAACCGGCGGCAGGTCCCGTTTTGCGTCAATAGCCCTTTCCACGTTTTTCCACCGTTCCCTGAGACTTTCATCGAGCGGAAAAAAATGGCGGGTGAATCCCTTGTACCTGCCCTGGCTTCCGATAATCGAATCAAGGCGCACGGATTTAATTCCGATATCTTTAACCAGCAGAAGTTCCAGCCGTTCTTTGACATCGTCGAACGGCAGAAGCTGCTTGGTCTTCCGAAAGGGGAATCCCTTGATTTCTTCTATGAAGGCTTTGGTCATGGCGTTTGAAAAATTGGAATCAAGGCGCTCAGCCATGTTCGCCCGGCTTTCGGCTCTGCTTTTGAAAAGTGGCATTGATTGATATTCTTGTATAGGGTTCGGTTACCTGATTTTCTATTGCAATTTGTTTTAAGATATAATAGTGAAACAGTTTATTGCAATATAAAAAACAGGTTCCGGGTGATTTTTTATAAATGACATGATTTGTTTCATATGTAATCCGAAAACCTGAACCGGTGAAAATAATAGAAAAATAATACATGCGGGGTTACGGATGTGTGGAATCGTGGCTTACTTCGGAAATGCACCGAACAGCTTGAGCAGAGTTGTGACGGGGATGTCGGCGATTATATACCGGGCGCCGGACAGCACGGGAATTGCGAAATTCGGGGATATGGCCGATCCGATCAGCCTGAGGAAAAATCTCGGCAGCGTGGCCGGGCTTTTTGAAGTTCTGGAAAACAATCCTATCAACAGACCTTGTGACCGGAATGTGTTGTCCATATGGCAGTCAGGCGACATGGACCCCCCGAGGATGCAGAAACGCCTGATCGAATATGAAGGGCTTCCCCTGGAGATGTTCAACAATATTCAGTCCGGAAGGGCATCATGGCCGGTTTTTGAAGACCTTATCTCAAGATATTCAACCAACCAGATGTCGGTTTATCCCGGCTGCCCGGGAAATCCCTATTCTCTTCAAAGATTCACGGTAAGGTCCAGAAATGATTTGCGAAGAGTCGTGGAAACCATGCTGAAAACCTACGACCTTTCCTTTGTGGCAATTAAATCCATTTTCCGGGCTCATCTGGAAAAAGGGATCAACGCCCTTGGAAAAGCAAAGCCGGTCAAGGCGAGCGTGGCTGATATTTACAACGCTTTTGATCACCTGTTCCAGTTGATTTTTGAAGAGTACCGGCCTGTTGAGTTTACCCGGCAGAGTTATAAACGGGTGCATATGAACCCGTTTGCCAAAAAGTATATCTGGCAGCTGATATCCGGAATTCCTGTTAAAATCCCGGAAGATTTTGATAATGACGGAATCAAAAACCTTTTCCGCCTGCTGGATGAAGCGCTTCTGTCCAGAATCCATACCGATTCCGGAATATCCGAAGAGATTCAGAAAAACCTGAACTATTCCCTGAAAGGGGATTATGAATCAGCCTCCATCGGGTGGTCCACGCTTTATCATGCGGAAAAAGGGGTGAATGTATACGGAAGAGCCTCAGCAGCCGTGCTGGAATGGATGCAGAAAAACGAAATATTGCAATCCATGTCCATGAGTATTTCTTCGGGAAGCAGCGCAGCTTTGTCAGCCCCCATGGGCGTTACCGGTCCAAAGTGCCTGAATTACCTGGTACAGCCGGTTCTCACACAGGGAAGATGGGCGCTTCAGTCTGAAGTGACCTTGAAAAACGCTCATCCTTTTGTGGATGAAAACCGGAATCGGAGCATTGTATTGAACGGACAGTTTGCCGCTTCAGTGGAGGACGAGATGCGGGATTTTCTTTCCGGCGTGGTCAGGGTGCCGTTCAGGAGCGACAATTCGTCCGAATACTTCGCCCTTTTGTGGGGGTACTACTTTGATGTGCTTAAAAATGAAAAACGGCAGTTTCAGCAGGTCAAGGACCAGGTTGAGAATGGACTTGAAGAGTATGCAGTCGGCAGCAACACCATAAACTACCAGATCTTCAAGCATATAAAAGACAAGGAAGACACGGAACTTGATGAAGTTGCCTTTATAGAGGCTGCCAGGCGTTTTACAAAAAACGGGGGCCAGATTGCCGTGGCCGGAATCAGTGTGGAATCCCCCCGCACCATTTATGCGGTATCCAACAACAGGCCCCTTTTCATCGTCAGGCGGAGAGAAACCCACGACTATATGGTGGTGTCGGATATAAACGCCTCTTTGGGACTGTTTTCCCAGCTGGAAATCATGGAGGTAACCAAGGCATACGAGAGTCTTTTAAAACAGAGGGACCTGGAAATAAAGCAGCTGAACCGGCAGCAGGCACCCAAGGAGGAAATAGAAAAGTGCAGGCAGGACCGGGATGCGGAAATCGACAGTGTGCTGACACGGTTTGCGGTGGATGTGTATGCCCTGGAAGGGGAAAACCTGTTTGCCAGGATCGCCACCGAATTCAAAAACAGCAGCGTGGAGCGTACAGTGGAGATTACCGATTTTGAGGGAAAGGTTCTTCATGATATCGAGCCCTACCGGATTAACCTGACTCCACCCCATGTGCACAAGGACCTGGACAAGTCGTTTTACAAGACCCATTTGGAGGAGGTTCCCGAACTCCTTGAAAATATGGTGGAAAATGTGCTCAACTCGGGTTCCAACATCAACGGTTTCAGCATCAATGAAAAATATCTCAAAAGACGGTTCGGCGAGAACCTGGGCGGAATCAAGAGGATTTTCATTGCAGGAATGGGCACTTCGTACCACGCCGCGCTCGGGGTTTCCGGTTTTTTCAGGAGCATGTTCCCTGATACAAGGGTGATTGTGCTTCAGCCGGTGGAAATCGATCTTATGAAAGGAATGTTTGTCCCGGAAGAGGATCTTGTACTTCTTTTAAGCTGGAGCTCCACCACCGCTGAAATGGTAAAGCTTTCCAAGGAGCTTTCCAAAACAAATGTACTGTTTATCGGGGTAACTGAAAAAATTTTCGGGGATATGGCGCTTGTGGCTCGGAAAAGCTGCGGCGTGGTATACGTTATGAGTGGCGAGGAAGTTACCGTTTCAGCTGTTAAAAGTACATTCTGCTGCATGATGAGTCTTGTCCTGTTCAGCCTTTATGTATGCAGGGACATGATACGTCAGCAGGTGGACTGGAGTGTCACCGGCGGGATCATGCAGGTTTCCCACTATCTGAAATCCATGGCTGATGACGGGGATCTTGAAGACAGGGCGGCCAAGCTGGCCTCTCAGTATGCAGACTCGGACGGGTTTATCCTGATTGATGCGGTTCACTCCACCGGAGCGGCCCGCGAGGCGGTTTTGAAAATGGAGGAGATGACCTGGTCCCTGGTCGGCAGAGCAATTGATTACGATGATGTGAATCTCGGTCTTTTAAAAGATGCAGGCAGGCGGAGCTTTCTTGTGATAAACGCAACCTGTTCCAAAAGGTTCTCCAGCGCACTGGAGCTGATGAAAACGCTGCACATGGAGGATATACCGTTTTGCGCAGTTGCCTTTGACGGAACGGAAACCGACAGAATCAGAGAGTATTCAGCCGGAAACCTTGTTCTCCTGCCCAAGGTGGAGGACAATCTGCAGCCGTTTGTGGACCTTATGTTTTATTACATCCTGGCATTCCATTTCGGCAGGGCTGCAGGCAGAAAAGCTGATGATTATCCGCGAAACCGGGCCAAATCCGTTACTACCTCCCGATCTGTCGGGTATGAACAATCAAGCTCCCAGGGTGAGTTCTTTCTTCTGCGGCACAAGGAGCAGCTTTTCGGAGAGATCGGGCTGGATTCTCAGGATATGGCAATGACAACACACCTGGAGAAGGTGATTCGCAACGAGCCCTTTGCAGGCCGGATACAAGAGATTAAAAAGCTGGCATCCGTTATCAGGGAGGAGGATGCCTTTGAAAGGCTTGTGAGCTTTGACGGCAAATTCCATCAGGATTTTGCCCGAACCGTTTTTTCAGAAGGGCGGGAGACCAGGGTCAAGTTCGTACCGCTTGATGCAAAGGCGGAGGCTGCAGTCCGGAATGCAGCGGCAAGATTGAAAAGGTTCGTACCCTTTCAGGTCGGGATAGTTGACCGTTCCGAGACATTGCCCGTTTCAGACGGTGATACCGTCAATATCGCAGTATCTTCATCCGGGTTTACCGGTAAACCGGAGCGGCTCCAAAGACTTGATGGTGACAGGACATTTTATTTCGG
>JAWLES010000002.1:0-45095 GCA_041685935.1 Desulfobacteraceae bacterium
ATATACGTATCTGGACACCGAAAACCGGATCACCGGCAATGAACTTGAAGAACGTCCCAATCACAGGATCGACATAAGCATGGCAGGACGATGGCCCTCGGCCGGCCTTTCCGTCTTCCTGGAAGGCCGGTACACCGGGCGGCGCTATGCCGATGCCGGGAATGAAGACCGGCTGGGCGGTTACACCCTGGTTGACCTGACCGTTAACAAGGATCTGGGAAACAGCTGCCAAGCCTTTATCCGGTTTGATAACCTGCTGGGCAAAAAAGGCATTGAAGATGCCTACGATGTGGATGGCACGGAAATACTGGCTGGTATCAGTGTCACGTTATAAAAAGGTACGGTACAAATTTTAACTAAAGACAAGATAAGGAGATTTTGATGAAAAAAACAACCTGCGTTCTCGTATTTTCCCTGCTGCTGATGATAACCGCGGCAGGCTCGGCGTTCGGACACACCCTTTGGCTGAATTTAAGTGACCATTACCCGCACTTTTACGACAAGTTCGGTGCCGGAACCCATGCGTATGCCGGCTGGGGCCATCGATATCCGGTGGACGGTTTCCTGGAATTTTCCGCCCTTGAGAGTTACGCGCTTGTAGGGCCGGGCGGCAAGAAGCACAAGCTGACCCCCAATCCGGGAGGACTTCTGGCAACGGACATCAAAATGAAGAACCCCGGGGTCTATTTTATCGGCGCCGTCAAAAAGCCGGGGTTTTACACCATGTATGAATCCGGCGGAAGAATACATCACAAAACCGCCCCGAAAACCGGCCTGGATAATGTGGTATTGAGCGTTTATTACGAGGAATATGCCAAGTCCCTCATCGACACGGGGAATTCTGAAAAAAGTGACCTGAAACGGCAGCTTGGCCACAACCTTGAAATAATCCCCCTTGAAAATCCGAAAAACATTGAACCCGGGGACAAATTCCCCGTGAAGGTAATGTTCGAAGGCAAACCGGCAAAGTTTGTCCAGGTTCTGGGGACATACTCGGGATTTGCAGCTAATGACGATTTTGCCTTTGCCACAAAGACCGATCAAAACGGAGTGGCAAGGGTCCGGATTCTGCATCGGGGCCACTGGCTTCTCAAGGCGTGGAAAAAGGTGCCGGCCGGACCGGACTACAGGGATAAATGTAACCGGATGAGCTATTCCGCCACCCTGACTTTCGGTGTCCGGTAAATTAACTGACGCATATGAACCTGGATAACACCATTGGATATGAAAATACGAAATAACAGAAAAACAAGACAGATGCGGTTTTTGCCGTCAGTGTGCCTTTGGGTGTTTTTGTTGATACCGTCTTTGGCCCCGGCAGGGCAAAAAGCGCTTGACATCCACCGGACTGTTAAAAAAGAAATTTGCGTCAGAAAAAAGATGCAGCAGCAGGAAGACCGGTGGGCCGAGAAACGGCAGGTGCTCGAGGAACGTTACAAAACCCTTGAGCGCCGGCTGAATGATCTTGAAATCCAAAAAAAACGCCTGTCAGGCAAACTTGACCTGCGGCGCAAAAAAACGGCAACCATGGAGCAGACATTGACAGAGTCAGGCCGGGTCAAAAAAGAGCTGCAGTTAACACTCGAGGACATTGTTGACCGGCTGGACCGTTTTGCGGCAAACGATCTGCCGTTTTTGAAAACGGAACGTTCCGAACGGATACATGCTTTGAGAACCTGTCTCTTGGACCCGGATGTAACCCTTGCGGAAAAAACCCGGCGGACATTTGAAAGTCTGCAGGTGGAACTGGATTACGGACACCGGCTGGAAGTGACCGAGGAGGAGGTAGAGATCGGCGGCCGGAAGATGGCCGTGGACGTCCTGAGGGTCGGGCGGATTTCACTGTTTTGCCGCACCGGCGACGGCGGCACCACAGGCAGGTATGCCCCGGCTGAAAAAAGCTGGCAGCCGCTTCACGGCAAATATGACGCCGCCATAACAGAGGCCATGGAAATGGCCAGGCAGCAGCGGCCCATGGATATGATCAAGCTGCCCCTGGGCGAATTGGAGGTTCAATGAAATCCGGTAAATTTTTAATCGCCATCCTGGTTTGCCTTTTATGGACCGTCCCCGTGGTCCGGCCGGTAGCGGGCGCTGATATGCGGGCCATCTCGAAAAATGCCGAGACCGATTTACGGCGGACTGTTTCGGAATCGGAAACCCGCAAACAGGTAATCCTTAAAACCCGCAAACAGTTGAAAGCAGCCATTGCCGACTCGCAAAAACGCATTGAATCCCTTGAATCCGACATTAGCAAAATGGATGCCGAATATGCCCGGCTTGGGAAAAAGAGGGGGAAACTGGCCGAGGCTTTGGAGCGTCTTGAAACGGACATCAACGGGTATGCAGGCGTAGTGAGGCAGTCGGCAGATGATCTGTTTCCGGTGATCTCAGGGTCTGTTTTCAGCGCCGGGAATCCTGAAAGAACAGAAGTTCTCGGGGTCCTCCGCGATCCGGACCGGTTCCCGGGGATTTCAGAAGTTAAAGAGCTTTCCGGCCTGGTGTTTGATGAAATGGTGAATACCGGGCAGGTGAAAACGTTTCAAGGGTCGTTTCTGGGACGCGACGGCCGGACCCGAGAGGGCGGTATATTGACCGTGGGCCCGTTTTCCGCAGCCTATTCAACGGCTGATGAAACCGGATTCCTGCGTTACAGTGAAGCCCGTCAAAGCTTTGCCGCACTTTCCTCTCTGCCTTGTTTCGGGATGCAAAGGAATCTGGAAAAATATATCACCGGCGAATCCGGGGCCGTTTATTTCGATCCCTCCGGCGGATCAGCCTTGAAACGTATTTCACACCGATCCACGCTCAAGGACAAGGTGAAAAAAGGCGGTCTTCTGGTCTGGCCGATTCTGGGGATCGGGGTGCTGGCTATTGTGATTGTTCTGGAGCGCCTTGTTTTCCTGCAGCGGGTTCATGCCAATGCCGACCGGCTCATGGGAAAATTCAACAAACTGGCTGCCGAAGGAGACTGGACCGGGTGCCGCCATATTCTGGAGACCCGGAAGGGACGGCCGGTTTACAATGTGTTAAAAGCCGGGTTCAGTGCCGTCGACCAGAGCCGGGAGACCCTGGACAATATTCTCCAGGAGGCGATTTTAAAAGAACTCCCCCGGCTGGAACGGTTCCTGCCGGCCCTCAATGTCATGGCGGCTGTGTCGCCGCTCATCGGGCTGCTCGGCACGGTCACGGGAATGATCGGTACGTTTCATGTGATAACCCTTTACGGCACCGGAGACCCCCGATTGATGTCAGGCGGGATATCCGAGGCTCTTGTAACCACGATGCTGGGACTTGGAGTGGCGATTCCGGTGATGCTCTTTCATGCATTTCTCAGGCGGCGCATCGAGCATATTGTCGGAGATATGGAAGAAAAGGCCGTGGCCTTGAGCAATATCATTTGCCGACAGAATAGCAATGGCGGCACTGGTGCCGGTACGAGAACCGGGAAGGTTTAGAGTGCAAGGTATGGAATGGTTTACCGGGGCAGCTAATTATTTTTTACGGGGAGGTCCTGTCATGGTTCCTCTTCTGGGGCTTTCCCTGTGGGTGTGGGGACTGATCGCCGAACGGCTCTATTTTTTTATGGTTAACAATCGCCAACACGCGATTTCTGAATTAAGCAGCAGGCAGGCTGCTTCTCCTTCCACGGGCCCCTGCCGGAACACCGGAGATGTCTGCAATGATCTTGCAGCCGGTTTTTTCACCCAGTGCTCCGGATATCCCGGCCTGGATGAAAGGATATTGAAACACAACTGGCTTCGCCAGCAAAAACTGATTTACCGGGGATTGACACTGATGGCAACCCTGGCGGCCACGGCCCCGCTTCTGGGGCTCTTCGGCACCGTACTGGGAATGATCGACACCTTTGACATCCTTTCCGCGTTCGGTACGGGGAGCGCAAAAGCTCTTGCCGGCGGAATATCCGAAGCTCTGATCTCCACTCAGTCAGGCCTGCTCGTGGGTATTCCGGCCCTGCTCATGTGTATATTCCTGCGTCAGCAGGCGCGGCGGCTGGAGGGCAGGCTCAGCCAAACCAGTATTGTTCTGAAAAGGAATTTTGCGCCATGATCAATGCAAAACACTCGTTACGCTACAGTGAGTCCAGCGAAGGAATCAATATCACGCCCTTGATGGACCTGATATTCCTTTTGCTCATTTTTTTCATGGTCACCACCAGCTTTGTCAGGGAAACCGGGCTGGACGTGGACCGACCTTCCGCCGAGACCGCTCAGGTCAAGGAAAAGGCGGACATTCTGATCGGTGTGGGAGATGACGGCCGCATATTTATGGATAAAAAACCCATTGATATCCGCATGGTCCGGCCGAATGTAAAAAACGCCCTTGCCGAACACCCCTTGGCGGCCACGGTTATAGTTGCTGATAAAAAAAGCGATACCGGCCTGGTAATCGAGGTCATGGACCAGTGCCGCCTGGCAGGAGCAAACAACGTCAGTATCGCAGCAAGGCGCAAGGAGGGGGCATAACCCGTATGGCGGGCAGGGTAAGGAAATTCGTGTTCATCTCCCTTGTTATGGTGACAGTGAACCTGGTTTTATTCATTGTGTTTCCCCACTATGTGATCCGCAAGACATCGGTCACAGCCGATACCGGTTCAATTGAAGGGTTTCATGCGTTCAGGGTGTTGGATCTGAAAGCGCTCCAGCCGGAGAAAAAAAGGATAGAGCCGGAAGACAAGTCAAAGACGGAAAAGTGTGAAAAAAAAGCCGCCCCGCAAAAGGTGGACATGCAGGAACAGCCGGTCAAGCAACGCCCCAAGGAACTTGAACTGGACTCTTTGAACCTTGAGATGAATTTCAGGCTGAACTCCGGTGCCAAGGTGTCTGCACCGCCTGCACCCTCTGCACCGTCCGAACCGGAAAAGCGGGCAGTGCAGACGTTTGGCGGGCAGTTCAGGATGTCTGAGGTGGATACCCCGCCCGTTGCAACGGAAAAGGTCCAGCCGGTATATCCATACCGGGCCAAGCGGATGGATATCGGTGGTAAAGTGAAGGTCAGGTTTCTGGTCACCAGGGATGGAACCGTTTCTCAGGTAAAGATAATCTCCGCCCCGCCCGGGGAAATATTCAATCAAAGCGTTATCCGGGCGGTTTCCAGCTGGCGGTTCAAGCCCGGCAAAATAGATGGCCGAAAAGTGGAGACCTGGATGGTGACCACCATTGTTTTCAATATCAACAGCATATAACCACTTACGGTATCAACGGTATTAAAGGAGATTCTTTGTGGCAGAAAACATCATAACAAAAACATGGGGCTGCTTGATCATGCTGATGGTCGCGGGACTGTGTTTTTCCGATTTTTCTATTGCCTCAGGAGCTGAGAGCCCGAAACTCGGCAAAAGCGATCATAAGATACTTTACCAGGCCCGCCGTGCCATTGGAAAAACTCGGTATGAAAAAGCAAAAAGGTTGCTTGAAGCGCACATTGACCGGCGGGAAGAAAAAGTTGACTACCGTATTTTTTTTCTGTTGGGTAACGTGTATTCCATGCAGGAAGCTCCCTTAAAAGCCCTGGCTGCATACAAAAAAGCAACAGCAATTTATGATGCAGATCCGGCTGTGTGGCAAAACATGGGAAAAGCTTGTTTTAGCCTGGAGCGGTTTTCCCGTGCAGGCAGTCATATGGAACAGGCCTGGCTGATGCAGGAAAACAAAGATCCGGCACTTTTGTTCCAGGCGGCAGGAGGCCGGCTGACAGCCGGTGAAACCAGAAAGGCTTATGAACTGCTTGAACGGTTATGTAACCGTAATCCGGAAGGGGTGAAGTTGCAGTGGCTTGAGTCCTTTGCCTATGCCTGCATGGAACTTGGGAAAACCAATAAGGCGCTGCAGACCGTACATCGTCTTTTGGAACGGCAGCCGGATGAACCCCGCTGGTGGAGAATGCTGACCAATACATATATTAGAAAAAAGGCCTTTAACCGGGCAGCTGCCGCCCTTGAAATTCACAACCGCCTCGTGCCGGAAAAAAAAGAGAATGTTATCCGGCTGGGGGATATTTACACAGCCGCAGGCGTGCCTTTTAAGGCGGCTGTCCAGTATGAACGGGCCTTTGAGTGGGTTCGAACCAGCCGGCATTACCAAAAAACCGCACAGGCTTACATGGCTGCACACAGATTGGAAAAGGCGGCCGGTATATTGAAACAGGCACTTGAGATTGAGCCTTCGGCCTGCCTGTGGCATATGCTGGGCACCGTCCGTTACAATCAGGACAAGCCGGATAAAGCTTACCAAGCCTTTCAAAAAAGCCACAAACTGGAGCCGGGCAAGGGGCGGACCCTGTTGTTGATGGGGTACAGCGCCTTGAAAGCCGGTAGGTATCAGCCGGCGGTGGCCGCCTTTGAAAAGGCATGCGCTTACAAAAATCAAAAACAGGCAGCCAGGCAGGGATTGACTGCAGTCCGGGCAGCCGGCGGCAGTAACTGAAAATGAAAAAATTTTTGAATTAATGCTTGACAAGCCTGCAAGGCAAGTGTATTAAGAGTGTCATAAAAAGTTAGGTTGCCCTAACTTAACAAGGAGTACCTTACGGCCTTCGGCCCGGACAAACCGGCGCGCGGAGGAAGTGAAGGCGCGACTGGAGCGTATGGAACGCATCCGGTTGCGCCTTTTTTATTTTTAGAACAAAGGAGATGAAATCATGGTTCTCGAAGAAATGAGACCGGGCAGTGAGGGACTTGTGAAAAAAATGTCCAAAGGAGACAAGCTGGGACAGAGACTAATGGACATGGGATTTTATCCCGGGCTCAAATTCAAGGTTATCCGGAACGCTCCACTGGAGGATCCCATGCAGGTGGAACTGGAAGGATACTTCATCACCCTTCGGCATGAAGAGGCCAGATTCGTGGAGGTGGAGCCGTCATGAGCCGGGGAAAATACCTGATCGCCCTGGCCGGACAGCCCAATTGCGGAAAATCCACGGTGTTTAATGCCTTGACGGGCGCGGTCCAGCATGTGGCCAATTACCCGGGAGTTACCGTGGACAAGCTGGTGGGCTGGTACCGGTATAACGGCACCAAGGTTGAAGTGGTGGATCTGCCCGGCACCTACAGCCTGACGTCCTATTCGCCCGAAGAACGGGTATCCAGGGATTTTATTCTGGGTGAAGAGCCTTCAGCCGCAGTTAATGTTATGGACGCCTCCAACCTGAAACGGTGTCTTTATCTGACCTTCCAGCTCCTGGAGATGGAAATACCGGTGGTCCTGAACCTGAATATGATGGATGTGGCCCAAAAGGCGGGGCATGATATTGATATCAATCTTCTGTCTCAAAGGCTCGGTATACCTGTGGTTCCCACCACCATGAAAACCGGGAAAGGCAAAAAGGAACTCATGGAGTGCATCGCAAGCCTTTCCGGTGAAGGTAGCAACCGGCGTGATCATCCGGCGCGGGTGGATTATGGAAAGCTCGAGCCTTATATCCGGGAGATCGGGGAAAAATTGTCATCGGAAACCGCCCTTGCCCTTCACTATCCCGTAAGATGGCTTGCGATAAAGCTTTTGGAAGCGGACAGCGAGGCCTGGCGGCTGATCCGGGAACACCACCGGGATGACGGGGGGCTGCTCGCATTTGCCGAGGAAAAACGCACCGAATTTGAAACCCTTTACGACGAAACACCCGAACTTCATATCGCAGGCCGCAGGTATCAGGCAGCTGCGGATATAGCCCGTTCCTGCATCAAAACCGGAACTGCCGACACTTCTCCTTTGGCTGACAAAATCGATCGGTTTGTCTGCCACAGGTTCCTGGGGCCTGCAATTCTTGTGGGCGTGATCTGGCTTCTGTATTATCTGTCCATTGTTCAGGGTTACAACCTGACCAACTACACATGGCCGCTGCTCGCAAAACTTCGGGGAGCGGCTGAAGCCGTCACACCCTCCCCGGGTTTCATAGATATCCCCGTCCTGCGTTCTTTCACCCTGTGGTTTGTGGACAGCATAAATGCGCTTTTGAACTATGTCCCGATCTTTTTTATCCTGTTCGCCCTGATCGCCGTTTTGGAGGACAGCGGGTACATGCCCAGGATGGCGTTCATCATGGACCGCCTGTTGAGCCGGTTCGGGCTTCACGGGCAGTCCACCCTTCCCATGGTTCTGGGAGGTGTTTATGTGGGAGGGTGCGCGGTCCCGGCGGTGATGTCATGCAAGGGAATCCCGGACGAGCGCTCCAGGTTCGCCACCATCCTGATCATCCCCATGCTCAACTGCCTGGCCAAGGTGCCGCTGTACGTTTTGCTGGTGAACATTTATTTTGCCGCACACAAGGCATGGGCCATGTTTTTCATCTCCACGGTGAGTCTGCTGCTGGTGCTTCCCACCGCGAAGATCCTGACTCTCACCGTGCTCAAGCGAAAGGAGACAGCCCCGTTCGTCATGGAGCTGCCGCCCTATCATCTGCCCACCATCCGGGGTGTCCTTCAGCGGGCCGTGGAACGGGTCTGGCTCTTTTTGCGAAAAATAACCACCATTGTGGCGGCTGTGGCTGTGGTCCTTTTTGTCATGCTCCAGTTTCCCGGGCTTGATGACAAGAGGCAGGCACACTTTGAGCGCGAAAAGGAGACGGCTGTGGCCGCTTTTTTAGACCGGATTGAGGGAACCGCTTATGCCGATCTCATCGGCAGGGACAACATGATGGAATTCATCAACTACTGGAATTCTTATAAAAGTGCACGGTTAAAAGGCGGGGGCGGAGCCGGCCTGGACCGGACTTTCAGGGAGAAGAATCCCGATTTTTTCAGCATTGTGAAAAGAAAAGGGCAGGACGGGACAAAGGCATACCTTGCGGCTAAAAAAGTGGTCCGGGAGCGGAAAAAGCTGCTCATGCAGATGAGGAAGGAACGGATCAACAGAAGCTACCTGGGACGGATCGGGAAAAGCATTGAACCGGTCACCCAATGGGCCGGTTTTAACTGGCGGGTCAATGTGGCTCTGTTAAGCGCACTTGCCGCCAAGGAGAGCAGTGTGGCCACCCTGGGAGCCCTGTACCAGTCAGATGAACGGGGCCAGGCGTTGGAACAGCGTATGGCCGAAGGGGAAAAAGGGTTCACTTCCCTTCACGCCCTGGCCCTGATGCTGTTCATGGTGCTGTATCCCCCATGTCTGGCCACCGCCATTGCCGTTAAACTGCAGGCCGGGTCGGTGAAATGGATGCTCTTTTCCATGGTCTACCCCATGGTCCTGGGCCTTGCAGTGGCCTCTGCGGTTTTCACGCTGGGCAGTTCACTCGGGCTTACAGGGCTTCAGGCCATGGCCGGATTTTATGGTCTGGCCCTGGCGTTCACGATTTTCATGGGATTTTTTAAAACCGAATCAACATATACCTAAAACCAAAAACAATACAGGAGGTAAATGAAATGAGAATACGAAAGACATTGATAACCGGCGTTCTGGCAACATCCCTGCTTCTTCCGGCAGTAGCCTTTGCCCACACGCCCATGTGCTCTTGCTTTTCTTTGGGCGACGGCACCATCACCTGCGAAGGAGGCTTTTCCGACGGGTCTTCCGCATCCGGAACCGTGATGCGGGTAAAAGACAAAAAGGGAAATGTCCTTGTCAAAGGAAAGATGGACGAGTTCAGCGAGTTCACCTTTGAAAAGCCTGACCAACCGTTTGTGGTGGAGTTCGATGCGGGTTCCGGCCACAAGATTGAAATAAAAGGGAAAGACATCGCCGAATAAATCTTTAAAAACCCTGCGCCGGGCGGCGCATCGTCCGGCGCAGACAACAAGTATGACAATAAAACCAAAGGAGTTGACAAAATGAAAAAAACAATTTCACTACTGGCAGGCCTGGTCATGGTGATGATAACGGCAGGCTCTGCATTCGCCCATTTCCAGATGATCTATACACCAGAGTCTGCACTGGAAAAAGGCAAAACCATCAGCCTGGACCTGGTTTTTACCCACCCGTTCGAGGCCGGCCACACCATGGACATGGGAGACAAGCCCGAAGAATTCTACGTGGTTCGAAAGGGCAGGAAAACCGATCTTTCTGACAAACTGAAACCGGTGATCTGGACCAGCCTGACCAACAGCGGCGGCGCATATGAGACCGAGTACAAACTGCGGGGAATGGGGGACAATGTGTTCTGCCTGGTCCCGTCCCCGTACTATGAAAAAGAGGAGGACATCTACATCCAGCAGATCACCAAGATGGTCGTCAATACGGCAGGTTTTCCCACGGACTGGGACCGTGAAATAGGACTGCCGGCCGAGATCGTTCCCCTTGACAAACCGTACGGTCTCTGGACCGGGAACGTGTTCCGGGGAGTTGTCAAGCGCAACGGCAAACCGGTTCCCCATGCGGAAATCGAGGTGGAGTACCTTAACCACCGGCCGCTCACGGATCATAACGCGTTTGCCGAAAAAGCCGAAGTCGAGGCGCCCCAGGGAGCTTTTGTCACCATGGGCATCAAGGCCAATGTCAACGGAGAGTTTTCGTTCGGCATTCCCAGGGCGGGATGGTGGGGCTTCTGTGCCCTCGGCGCGGGACCTGACACGGAACATAACGGCAAGGAACTGTCCCAGGATGCCGTGATCTGGGTCCAGGCCCGGGACATGAAATAAAATTCGTTTCAAAGGGCGGGCGATTTAAACCGTTCGTCTTTTGAAAAATATACATTTGATCTTAAGGAGGGGATGAGAGATGGAAAAAGCCGGCACGATTGTGGTGACATTCATTGTATGCCTGGCAGCCTTTTATTTGTACCGGCATTTTGCCGCAAAGTTAAAACAGGCGGAATCGCCATGCGGCTGCGGAGGATGCGCAGGATGTGCTGCAAAGGCTGAAGCGGATATCTCCGACTGCATCAATGACTCCTTGCAAAGCATAAACAGGAAAAGTGAAATAAATGACCGGTTTTACAATTAAAACGAAAAGAGGAAAAAAGATGAAATCAGATACAATCAGAAACGCGAAATTACTTAAAAATATCATACAAACCCTCGGAACTCTGATCATTGCCGGTGCGCTGTTCGTGCAGCCGGCCATGGCGGAGCAGATGTCCAATTATGAACTCACCGAACGGATCAACCAGCTTGAAGAAAAGCTCAAGAATAATGCACTTCCGGGCGGCTGGGCGGAAAGAGTAAGCCTGAGCGGAGTTGTCGAAGTGGAGGCGGGATTCGAGGATATCGATTATGACGATCCGGCTGTCAAGGATGAAGATTCGAGCGATCTTTCACTTGCCACTGCGGAACTGGGCGTGGATGCGGATGTGGCCGACCATGTAGCCGGCCATGTCCTGTTTCTGTATGAAGACGATGAGGACGTGGTGGTGGACGAAGCCTTCATCACCATCAGCGGCGAAGATGTGGTTCCCCTTTACATGACCGCAGGCAAGCTTTACGTTCCTTTTGGAAATTTTGAAACCCGTTTTGTCAGCGACCCCATGACACTGGACATCGGCGAGACCCGGGAAACCGCTGTTACTGCAGGGTATGCGGACGACATTTTCGATATCAACGCCACCGTGTTTAACGGGGATGTGGATGAAGCCGGAGAGGACAATCATATTGAAACCTGGTCCGCAGCCGCGACTTTTACCCTCCCTGAAAATCAGGTGCCGGGCCTGGGATTGGCCGCGGGGGTTTCCTATATTTCCAACATCGCAGAGGCGGACGGCCTTGAAGAAGAAATCACCGCAGGTGAAGTCGAGGACCATGTGGCCGGGGCGGGCTGTTTTCTGACCGCATCCTACATGGAACGGTTCTTTTTCCAGGCTGAATATATAAGCGCTCTTGACGATTTCAAGGCGGGTGAACTGAACTTTGACGGCGGGGAGCGGTTCGAGCCGGAAACCTGGAATGTCGAGTTCGCATTCAAGGTGGTTGAAAAAATGACCTTGGCCGCCCGGTACGAGGGCGGAGAGGATCTCGGCGGTTTCCTGCCGGAAACCCGTTACGGCGGCTGTGTCACCTACGATCTTTTTGAAAACACTTCCATAGCCCTTGAACTTTTAAACGGCGAGTTTGAAAATGATGATGAAGCACAGGTTGTAACGGCCCAGCTTGCTGTAGAGTTTTAACGTGTAAGACTTGAAGGAATATCCCCGGGGCGTGATCCGAAGCGTTCATGATATATCGACGGAACCTTTGGTTCACGCCTTAAAGAAAGGTCTTTCCATGCGTTAACGCCGAAATCAGGAAGACAGCGCCCGCGCTCAAGACGAACAGCCCGGACAGAATTGCCAGCACCTGTTCTCCGGCCTCGATTTTTTCATCCGGCAAAAAAGCGAAAGACATTTTTTTCCCCATGGTCACCGCCACCACCACCAAGGATATGGTAACAGCCATTCCGGCGGATACGAATACTGACAGGGCAACTCCCAGGTACGGCAGCCCGAAGGAGAGGCAGAACAGCATGATCATCACCACCCCGGGGCAGGGCACGATGCCGGCTGAAAAGCCCCATACCAGCATGTTTTTTGAAAGGGCCCCGGGTCCTCTGGATGCTTTGGAACGTATTTCAGCCAAAGATTTCACCACAAGCACGGCCCCAAGCAAACACAAAAGTGAATAGCTTGTTATTCTTGTGATGTGTTCAATCTCGGAGACTGTCCCGGACACGGTTTTGGAAAGTAAAAAATGAAGGGCCAGCACGGTAAAGGCCCCGGACATGCCGTGGAAAAATGCAAGCAGGTTTCCCAGGGCCACCCCTTTTGAAATGCTGGGTCTTTCGGAAAGGATATATGCCGAGGCAAAAGCTTTTCCGTGGCCGGGGCCTGCGGCATGGAGCACCCCGTACAGGAATGAAACCGCCAGAGCACTCAAGAGCGGCAAAATGGAGCTTCCGTTTTGAAAATCCTTTATCAGGCCGGTCATTTTGATTTTGAGCGTTTGCTGCAGCATGGTGATCTTCAGCAAAACCGTATGCCAGGCATTACCGTCAAACGCAACTTCTTTTGGCGCAGCCTGCACTTTTTGATTTCCGGCAGGATCGTCTTCAAAAGGATTGGCCGCCGCTGCCGGGTTAAACAGGATTGAAACGAGCATTAAAGCCGCAATGAAACACATGGTCTTCTTCATGGTGTTTCCTTGAATGTAAACGTTATTTCCTCGGGATAAATCTGACCGTAATAGTAGGCCTTCTTTTTGTTTCTTTTCACGCTGTAACCAAAATCGAATTGCTCCGCGTTTTTGAACCGGACCGGTTTTTCAGCCAGAAACACGGAACAGTAGAAGGATGAATCGTAAATGGATAGCTTGACAATCTTTTCTTTTTCGATTGCCTTTACATGGCAGGGTATCCGGAATGAATAATACAGGATCGAGTCCTTGATCCAGGCGTGAAAATTTTTTACATGCTTCACCTTTAACTCGTTGCCGCCAATCGTCACATTACAGAAATAGTCGGACTTTTTCAGGTTGTCAAATGCCCCTTTTTGAAGGGAGGCCAGTTCTTTTTTTTCAAATTTGCCGTTGCCGTTTCGATCATACTCGTTGATGCGCATGGTTGAAAACATTTCATCGAATTTCCAGTAAATGTGAAATCCGGCAAGGCCGTTTTTATCAAATACCGCATCCACTTTCGAATGCAAGAACACATGTGGGTGCGACCGCACGGTTTCAACCGGCATTAATAAAACCATAAAACATAAAACCAGGCAGATCTTTCTCATACAAATATCAAAGTCAACGGCCATACGCCCTGCAGAAGGATTAAAGTTCCTGTCATAGACCAAAAGTACATTTTACAACGAACGATCGGTCATAAAAAACGCCAGTTTAAAACAGGGGCTGGATTTTATCAAGCCGGTCTTCATTTGAAAGGATAAAAAGAATTATAATTTAATATTGTAACCTCCGATCTTCCATTGGGCCGATTGTGCAGCCATCAGCAATGGGGGATGGAGAGTGAGTCGGTACGTAAATGGCATGTCATAGGCTTCTCAATTCATGGTATGGGGCAGGAAGGACCATATAATGCCTCCGAGCTGCAGTTTTATCATCCGGGGAATCCCCGGGATTCTCCTTTATGGCAATTGATGAATGATCATTTTGATGATTTCATGCGAGGGCATAAGGTGTCCGGACTGCGGCCATGAACGACTGCTTGCATTTTCATGCCGCGGCCGGTGGTTCTGCCCGTCATGCCATGGGAAAAGAACCATTTTTTCTCTACGATTCATGAATTTTTTTGGATCTTTACATCTTTGGAATGCCATCGACTCTGTCTCGCCCGGGGTGAGACAGAGTCGATTATGATAAAAAAAGAGGTTTGAGGGATTTGCTTGGCAAGCCAAAAATACCAATTTCCTATCATTTTGTTCAACACTCGCTTATTTTAGGATTATGATGGGATGGTTTTATTTATAAAATTCAAGATGGCTGTATTGATCTTTTCGGGTTTTTCAAGAGGAGAAAAATGCCCGGCCTTTTCAATGTCGATATGAGTTGCTGCCTGAATATGGGTGGCCAGGAACCTGCTGTATTTTGCTGGTGTAATCATATCGTCTCTTGCCGAGATAATCAGGGTGGGGGTTGAAATCTGATGGGCCTGATCCATGGCGTCAAATTCGTTGCAGGCTGCAAAATCCATAAGTGCGGTTTCAGGATCGCAGTCACATGCCGTTCGGATAAACGGCTGAAGGTGTTCAGCATCACTTTTCCGGGATATGGCAAATAAACTGAGGGATTCAACAAAATGATTATAATTCTTTTTTATGGTTTCAAAAATCAAAGGCATCACCTTAAGCTTGGCACCCGTATTGATCAGAATACCAGCCGTAACGCGTTTACTGCCGTGCATAAGAAGATACTGTACAATCGCCCCCCCCATGCTTATTCCGCAAAGTATTGGTTCACACGGCTTCAGTATATCTAAAAATCGGCTGACAAACGAAGCCATATCGGGGATATTATCCTTTCCAGGGCCATCACTCAAGTTGCGGCCCGGAAGATCCAGAGCTACAGTATTCACTAACCCGGCCAGTGCTGTTACTTGAAAAGTCCAGATGTCATGGTTCATGGCAGCCCCGTGGATAAAAACTACCGTGGGTCTGTCTGGCACCAGGGGCCAGTTGCCGGCCACAAAACCGACTCCGTTGATTTGCTGCTGAATCATCATACACTCCTTTTTAATCTTTGTCTCTTTGTACCATTCCATATTGAATGCACTGAAAACAATCCAGATCAAAAAAAATGGCGGGAATTGTAACCCTTGAGTCCAGAAGTCTTTTGATCATGAATATTATAGCGCTTGTTCAGTTGTCGTGATAACTTGGTCTTAAGCAGCCTCAATCTCAACTTATAAATAAAAAGGGGCATTTTTTTGTAGGCCCTGATATCTGAAATCAACAAACTGGTAACATTTCCGGGACCGAGTTCATAAAATTTCATTTTGCCTTTATCCAAAAGATAGTTGACGCTTGCAGTCCACTGAACCGGTTCCGTAAACTGGTCAAGGATATTTTTTTTAATTGAATCGGTGGTGTAGGGCCTGGCTGTGACATTTGAAATGATGGGAATTTCAGGTGGAGAAAATAGCATATCTGATATGAATTCTTGAAATTCTTCCTTGACGGTTTGCATGTATCTTGAATGGAATGCACCTTTCAGCTGATGAAGCGGGAAATAGAACAGCTGTTCTTTTTTACACCAAGGTTCCAATTTGGCGATATCAGATGCTGGGCCCGCCAGGATGGTCATCGAAGGCGTGTTGAACAGGGAATAATCTAATATAGAGAACCGGTCCGTAGAGAGAGCATTCTTTATCTTTTCAGGTTCGAGTCCAATTACGGCGGCCATCGCGCCGGATGATTTGCGATCCATCAATTGTCCCCGTTTTCTGACCAGAGCAAGGCCTGTTTTAAAATCATACACCCCTGCTGCATACAAAGCCGCATATTCTCCCAGGCTGAGGCCGGCAACAAAATCCGGCTTATCTTTTCGTTCCAGAAAGGAAAGAACACTTAAAACATATGTCGCAGACTGGGTATATTCCGTTGCTTGCAGTAAATTATCCGGATCTCTCAAGCAAAGGTTTTTTACCGAATAATGCAATACATCATCGGCCATTTTCAGTATCTCAGGATATTTGTTGAACAGTTTTTCTCCCATCCCCTTTTTTATCGAACCTTGGCCTGGAAATACAAAGGTTTTCATGATCGTGATCCTTTTGATGAATAGCGCGTTACGCGTGAATACCGGCTATATTGATTTTGCAATTTTTTTGGCAAGAGCCATGATTTGCAGGATAGGTGGTTTTCCGAATGAAAGGGGGAAGACACTGGAATCCGCCACAAAAAGGTTATTGATACCTTTGACTTTCAAATCCGGGCCAACCACTTGTCCAATGGCTGCTGTTCCTCCGGGATGCGCTCCTTTTACGTCGGTCACCTTCAGGGTCTCGGGATTTCCACCGGATGCCAGAAGAATCTTCTTGGCGATCGCCACCCCTTTATTGAGAAGGTTTTGATCATTCGCTGTGACTTTTTTCTTCACACTGCCATCAGAAAGGACCCGGCCGCTGCCCTCATCTGCTATTTTCACCATAAGACCATTGTAATTTCCTTTGTTCAGCCATTTAGACATGTTGTGTTTCACAAGAGCCTGCCACAAATCAATGTCCATATACGAAGCAATGATAAAAGCGTCATCCGGATCGTGGTAGAACGCAGCCATGGGAATATCTCTTGTCAGTTCAAATCCATGATCTTGCGCGTAAACAACCACAAAAAGATCCAGGAACAGATTCCGACCAGACTTGATCCCCGAGTTTTGCAGTATAACCGGAGATCCCAATCCGCCAGAGGTAATAAAAATTATATCCGAGTTGATTTGAATTTCCCTTCCATCAAGAACTCCCACAGCACTTTGAGCTGTGTTCCCTACAATTTCAATCCTTTCAATTTGAACTCCCGGAATAAATTTGATCTGTTTGTTATCAATATAAGCTTCTATGACTCTTTTAGACGACCATTTGGCAGCGTTGGGACAAAAAGTTTCACAGAATGCACATCTAGTACATTTGTCAAAATCGATGAATTTGGGCATGGAGGTCATTTTGTATCCAATTGTTTCAGCTCCAGATATTAGTGATAAGGTGTTGGCCCCCATGTGTGATACCGGTGTATAATTCACCAGCAGCTCAGATTTGACATCAGTTAACTCTCCGGAGATATCAATCCCCAGGCACTCCAGATTTCTCCTTGATGGGTCAACACCGTTACCACAGGAAACTTCTAGTGTTCCTCCTATTCCGTTGTGATAGTAATAAGACAAGCCCTCTTCGCTTTTTGGAAAGCGCCCATTTTTTTTAAAGATCGCATTCGTACGGTCTTTAAAATTTTTTGTATAGATATCGTTGACGTTTCCTTTATCAACCACAATTATGTTGAAATTTTTTTTTATGAACTCGGGAATCAGGCCCAAACTACCGACCCCGCTTCCGACAACAAGAATCTCGGTTTCATAGGTTAATTTTTTTTTATTCATGGATGCCCTCATGGACGGACATGCTGTGTATCGGGAGTTGCCACAGATGCCGTCAATTATTATTGTTCTTTATTGCCTTTTCGATGGTCTCGAAGTCACGATTTTGATAACGTTTTTGATCGTTGAAGAATTCGGGAACAGAAAACCCATGTTTAAATCCGATTTTAGCAAGGGCTTCAATGTTGGCGGCAGGGATATCTGCATTCCCAACCGTACAATATTCAAAACAACCTTCCATGGCTACTATAATCGCTTCGGAAAAGCATCCGTAAAGTATTTCGTCTGACGGCATGGAATAAACCTTCGAGTGTTCTATTTTTCCAGGAATTTTGGCCATACCTCCTGAATAGGCAATGATATCCGGCCGGTGGGCGCAGGCGTTTGAAATATTTTTCGGGAAACCCACGTCACAAACAATTGCCCCGCTTTTAAAATCTTCCGCTTCGAAAATTGATGAAATGGTGCTTGTAACGCATATCACAATATCAGCATCCTTTACTGCGGCTTTATTATCTATCGTATATGCGACCGATGAATTATCCTCTTGGAACTTGTCGTGAAAGACAGCCCGCAATTTTTCGATTTTTTTACCAGTCAAGGTCAACCTTCGCGTTTTCTCCGTAAAATAACCAGCGCACGCACGGCCGATACTTCCGGTTGCTCCTATAATCGCCAAATGGGCATCTTCTAAATCCAATCGGACCAGGGCACACATTTTTTTCAGACTCTCCACAACCATTGCGGAGGTAAAAGTGGTACCGTTGGTTACGGCCATGGAGTTTACAACCTTTGATACCAATTCTCCCTGTTGCCCATCTGCAATAGATGTAAAACCACCGAGGGCAGCAACGCTGGCTTTCTCGGTCTCACTTTTTGAAAGAGCTTGTCTGATACGGTTTAAGACTTTTTCACGATTATTAAACAGCATTTCAGGAAAAAACGTAGCAAAATAAAGACTCCCGTGCGCGTCCTGTCTGTTTTCCATGCTTTGAAGGGTTATATCAAATCCTTTGTAAGAAGGTGTCCACTCCAGCAATTTGTATAATAAATCATCGTTCATTCTCTTCGCATGGTAATTTTTTCGGTAGGCACCGATAAAATTATGCATAGTTTCTATATCTTTGGGATGTCCGATCAACGAAAAATGGTTATTGCTACGCAATTTCTGTCTCCAATCTTTTTTTGATGTCTTCAAGCATAGAAAAAGAATTCTTTTTCAGTTTTTCCTTCAGAATCGGACCCAACACCTCCTCTATTACCGGCAATCCAATTGCATACCGCAAGTTCAAGCCCAGGTTGACTTGATTGTGATGTTTTTCAACGTTCCATGATCCTTCAAACAGCTCGAAATCTCCCTCAAGCAACTCAAAAAAAATGACAAAGCTAGGTCCATCATAAGTATTCTCTTGGACCCAGTTAAACGGTACCCCATCAATAAGGCATTCCCAGCTAACGATGCTTTTAGTGCCCGATCTTTTTTCTTCCACTTTGAGCACATCAGCCATATAATTTGGAAACGACACCATATCACAGATAAAAGCATATGCATTTTCGGCTATTTCGGCCAAATCTTCTTCTTGAGAAAGATTGATCTGCACCTGTGTTGTCACATGTTCGATTCTCAATTTTTACTCCTTTGATTAAAAATGAGGATTATTTGTAAAGCGCCCCTGTCTTTTTAATGTAGTAACAACAAGGAAAGGATTTGTCATGTGACCCTGATTCTATTTTTGGCATGGTTCCATAAATAAAAATCAAAAAAGATGAGGATTAGGTTGTTTAGCGAAAAGAAATGCGGATTGAGCAAAAAGAGAAATAGAGATTAGTGATTCTTATAGTACCATACTCCTATAAAATTGATTTTATAACAGCCCCAAACCGTAATTCCTGGCGATAACTATGGCGTTGGAACGTGTTTCAACCCCTAGTTTGCTTAGTATGTTTGTGATATGATTACGAACCGTATTGGGGCTTATGTATAATCTGTTTGATATCTGATCATTGCTTAATCCCTGCGCAATCAGATCTAATACCTCGATTTCCCGTTTAGTCAGCTGGTAAAAAAATTGTAAGCTGGTTCCATTGTCTATCTTGGTCTCTTCATTGCCAATAAAATTGTCTATTGCCTCCAAGAAATCTTGCCAAGCCGCCTCCGACCTCAGCAGGATATGATTTCGGCTTTCCAGCGGGAAAAATTGCGCACCGGGGATCAGGGTCGCCACAAGCCGTCCTTCGTCAAAGGGAACAAGAGCATCATCTTTAGCATGCATAACCAGGGTAGGAACCTGTATCTTGTTTGCGAGGTGGGAAATATTGATTCCAAAGCAGCATTTGAAAATACTGATAGCATTCTCTATTGAGGTTGATTTTGTGTAAAAATCATTCAGCCACTGGATTTGTTCAGGATTACCTTCGGGAATGAATAAACTGGTAAAAACCTGTAGGAAAGCAGGATTCCGGTCACGCCAACCCAGTTTGATCAAATTGATCAAGGTATCCACTTCTTCTTTATCCTTCGAAGGTGAGTCTCTATGGAGCCGACCTCTTAAATAACTGCCATACAAAATGAGATTACACACTTTCTTTACGTTTCGTTCAGTATATGCAATAGCAACAGGGCCTCCTTGCGAAATGCCCAGTAAAGGGAATCGTTTCAATCCAACGGCATCCACAACGGTTTCCAGATCCTGGATCCAGGATTCAAAACTCAAATCGTTAAAATGACGGTCTGAAAGCCCGCAACCTCTCTGATCGTATCGAATTAAGGTATATTTTTTTCCAAGGTTTTCATAATAGTGGCGCCAGACAGGGCATTGCCACTCATGTTCGATGTGACTTAACCAATTGGCGACTTTAACAAGAGGGGGGCCAGAGCCCAATGTCGCATACGCAAGTCTCACGCCATCCGGCGTCGTGCAAAACCTTATCTCTTGCTTCATACCCATTGAGCTCGACTCCTAAAATACCTGATTGGATTTTCTTTGATTTTTTGCTGAGAATTAGCCATGGAATTCAAATTTACTTTGTAACCATTCAGCTCGGTAATCAAAAAAATTAATTGAATGTATAATAAACTTTCCTTGTTTTGACAACCTCAGAATCACTCGTTTGAATTAGTTACAACCTTCCCGGATGGTTAATAAAACAAAGGCAGTAGCCACACTCAGACGGTCTTTTTTTTCGACTGCCTTGACATGGCAGGGGAACGGGAATGAATAATACAGGATCGAGACCTTGATCCAGGCGTGAAAATTTTAATTTTATGTTGACATATTTTTTTATATTAGATAGGAAAAGTAAAATTTGTCAGGTGCCATAAGGCTTAAAAGGGAATCCTGTTAAATTCAGGAACGGGCCCACCGCTGTAAACGGGGACGAAAGCTGCACAAAAGCCACTGGGAGCAGGAAGGTGTCATGACCATGACAGTAACACCTGATCCGGGAAGGCGCGGCGAGTAGAAAGATCCGACAAGTCAGAAGACCTGCCCGGCAGATAGGGAACCGTTAGTACGGTCCGGTGAAGTGTTTTGCAGGGGAAAGCAAAGCTTCATATCATCCAAGGATAAAAAAGGGAAATCCGTGGTTTGATAATTTTATCAGACTGCGGATTTTTTGTTTTTACGGGATGTTGCAATTCTCTTGCCAGGCAGGTCCTTCCCGGACATACGTGAATTCCCGTTAATACAGGATAAAGACCACCTGCGGACCTCGGGTGCCGGTTCCGTCAAACCCTCACAAGGCGGCAGTTTTACGCCTTTTGCCGGTTGTGGCAGGGAATCGAAATCCCGGGGCTTGAAAGCAGCCCATAGAAGATAAAAATGATAATAAAGAAGTGATGTTAATCATATGAAACAAAACACTTTTTCACGCAAGGACATTCCGGTTTTGGTGAGCGCTTTCGGAACCACTGAAAGTGCATTTTCAACCTATGAAAAAATGGATGCGGTTTTCAGGGAAAAAATGCCGGGCCTGACCGTTTACTGGTCCTATTCCTCCAGGATGGTCAAAACCGCTTTGAAACGGAAAAAAGATGTGAACCTGCCTGATCCCGCCGAGCTGCTATTTGACCTTGCGCGTCAAGGTCACCAGTGGGCGGTGCTCCAGTCCCTTCATGTGGTTGGCGGTCATGAGTTCCATCGGCTTGCATTCGAGGGCAGGCGGTCCAATCTGCGCCTTTCCATGGGGCTTCCGCTCCTGTCATCCCCTGAAGATTACCGGGAGGCCGCAAGGGCCCTCGCACCGGTCATGCCGGGACAAGGCTCCGGCTGTGCCACCGTGTTGTTGGGCCATGGCACTGATCATCCGGTATGGGCAAGCTACTTGGCGCTCGAGACCATTATGCGTCGCGAATATGGGGGCGACCATATATTCACCGGTGTTGTTGACGGTTATCCTTCCATGGAAATAACTGTGGACCGGGTCAGGCAAAGCGGTTTTTCCAGGGTGGTTCTTATTCCGTTTATGCTGGTGGCAGGGGTTCATTTCAAAGAAGATATCGCCGGAGAAACCGACTCCTGGCAAGCGGCGTTTGAAGCCGCGGATATCGGCGTATCCGTTGTGCAAAACGGTATCGGCGCGCTCGATGGGATAAGCTCCCTGTTTGCCCGGCATATAGAGGAGGCGTTGGATGTAATCCCGCTGTGACGCTGTACCGCATACGGAAAAACACTTTTAAAAACAGGCCATTGCCCTCTCCGGTACTTGAAAACCGCCTGGAGTAAAGATCAACATTTAAACCCATGAAAAAAAGAGGAGAGATTGTATGACCAGTAAAGTTTTGCCCGGGGCGTACAAACATGTTGCGGCTCTTTTTGCTTTTATCCTGTTCCCGGTTGTTCTATGGGCGGGTCCGGTTCCTGTAAAAATAGAAACCGTGACCGTGACCGCTGAAAGATTCGGTAAAAATTTATGCCGTCAGGGCGTCGAGTCCTACTGAAGAGTTCCTATATGCCGGATTTATCATGGATCCAACGGTCCGGTCCTATTTTGACTACACGTCAGCAGAGAATCTCAAAAACATGATTCGACTTTTCGCAAACAGGGACTCTGGGATCTGACCGTGATTTTCCCCACCTTAGGTTTCGGTTATGTTTTGTTTGTGTCTGATTTTTTTGATATATATTACCAATATGGGACAAATTCTTATATATAACGATTTTTATTTCCGAAATATATTTTTTATATTATTGTTGCCTTGGCAAAAGTCGTTTTTTGGAGGCTGAATGTAAATTGTTTTTGCTATAAAGCATAAATGTTGAGAGTTCGCCAATAAAATTTTCGATAAATTGAAATTTTCTTAAATTTTCGATCAACTGAAAATTTAAGTTTTCATAAAGGTTGCCAAGCTTTGCGTTTAAAGCTGCAAAAGATATTTATCTAATATTTAAGTCGGATTAAATACATATATGAGTTTTGAAAAATTTAACAGAATACTGGCTCAGAACATATTGTATTATTTGGGTCATAGGGGAATGAAAAAACAGGATCTGGCAAGAGTGTCCGGTCTTTCCAATTCTTTTATATCTGATGTAACAAATCAAAATGCCAACCCTTCGCTTCAAAGTGTAATCCAGATTGCAAGCGGTCTTGATGTTTCACTTGCAGCCCTGTTTATTCCTCTGACTGATTGGTGTGAAGTTCCGAGTTTTGACGGTGAGAGGCCTAATCTGGTCCATGTAGTCGCGCGTGTAACAAAAGAGGATGCCCAAAAGATCCGCAAAATGCATGAAAAGGTTGAAAAGCAGGATGATGTTTTATATATGCTTAAGATGCTGGACAAAGCCAAGGATAAAGACACCATTCAAAAAATTCGAAATATTCTGAAAAGCGCACTTGATCAAGAAAAAGATCCTTCCCTCCCGAAATAAATTTATTTTTCTTTAAAAATTATCTTGAAAATCATATTTTTTCGATATAGTATCGTTTTTGATTAAATTTTCGATAAAGTGGCAACGGAAAAACAAATGCGGGTGAAAGAGTTTTTGCCGATTGGCGGTTCTCGATTTGCAGGACAGCTTCCGCAAATGCCGGGCTTTTGATTGCTCAAAACAGCGCCCCGGCTGAAGTGCGCAAAGACCGGATTGATAAAGAGGCAAGGCGAAGGGCGGCGTTCAAACAACTTCGGTCGGGAACCTTAGAGCAAACAACGGACGACGGACAAAGACTTTTTCATGAGTTCAGTTAGCAGGAAGGATTATCATGTTAAATAATAAAGTGCTTATTATAGGGGTTGCATTGCTGGGAATAGGCACAAGCGGGATGATTATATATAATGTCGGCCGCACTTCTTATGCAACCATGCAAAATGAAGAACTAAAAAATGAGACCACGGTAAAACAGGTGGACCGGGAAGATGCAGATGAAAAGAAAAATAAAACTTCTGAACAACTCCGGTCTGGAAAGTTTGAGAAAACTACGGATGACGGAAAAAGGCTTTTTCATGAGCCAGCCGACTGAAAAGAACAGGGCTCTTGCCGGTTACCATTTTCATATACTTTGCACTTGAAAAAAATTGTCGTTACTGGAAAACAAAATCCCAGTCCGATTAGCAGCCTTTCACCTGTAATTACCGGCCGGATTTTATATTTCTTGCATATCAGGGACCGGGTGTGGTATTTTGACCAGTTATGAAACAGTATGTTATAGACGGGCTGCAGCCCGAGGAGCTTAAAACGCTTAAATCGTATCTGGACCGGAAGCTTGAAACCACTCCGATTGCCGGGACCTACTGGCTGGAACTGGACAGGCGGGTTTTGGGGCCGATGCAAAAGGATCATGAACAGTGCGGTCCTCATGTTTTTGCGCTGGTACTGGAACAGGACTCCCTTTTGTGTGAATTTCTTGTCAGAATAAAGAACAAAATCAAATGTGACTGCATGGGATATGCAAACCGGGACCAGCGCGAATGGCTTATTGAAACAGTCGATTCCATGTTCACGGAACTTAATATAGATATATGATCGCGCAAGGATTTAGCTGATGCTGAAACTGATACCCCTTGGCGGGCTTGGGGAAATAGGCCTGAACATGATGGTTGTTGAGTATGAAGACACCATCTTTATAATTGATGCCGGCCTGATGTTTCCGGAAGAGTATATGCTCGGGATCGATATCGTGATTCCTGACATGGAGTATATCAGGGAGAACCGGTCCAGGGTAAGGGGGCTTGTCCTCACCCATGCCCATGAAGATCACATCGGGGCGGTGCCGTATTTGCTCAAGGAGGTGTCAATGCCTGTGTACGGCTCCAGTTTTACCTTGAGCATACTTAAAAACAAGCTCAACGAGTTCGGCTTCTTCCCGAATGTGGCGTTCAACGCGGTCAAGGCTGGTGAGCGGATCGCCATTGATCCCTTTGAAATCGAGTTTATCCAGGTGACCCACAGCACTGTCGGGGGATACGGCCTTGAAATCAATACTCCGGTGGGCACCATCGTTCACACCGGGGATTTCCGGATCAGCCACAGTTCTGAAGAGGAAACAGGCACGGATATTTCCAAGTTTGCCAAATGCGGGCAGGAGGGGGTTCTCGCCCTTTTGTCGGATTCCACCAATGTTGAGGAAACCGGATACACAATGTCAGACCACCAGCTCGGCGAGAACCTTGCCAATATTGTGGTGGGAAACGAGGGCAGGGTGATCGTGGCATTGTTCGCCTCCAACGTGGTCCGAATCCAGCAGATTATTGATATTGCAGTCAAAAACAGGCGCAAGGTGGTGTTTAACGGCCGGAGCATTGAGCAGATCGTGGCTGTTGCCACGGAACTGGGGTATTTGACTTATCCCGAAGAGATGGTGGTTGACGTTAAAGCGGTGAATGACTGGCCTGACGATGAGGTGCTGATCATTACCACCGGGAGCCAGGGAGAGCCCATGTCCGCCCTTTCCAGGATGGCCACGGGCCTTCACAAGCAGATCAATATTAAACGGGGGGACAGTGTAATCCTCTCGTCCAAGCATATTCCGGGCAATGAAAAAGCCATTTCCAACATAATCAACAAGCTGTACCGCAGGGGTGCGGATGTAGTGTACATCAAGATCGCGGAAGTCCATGCCTCGGGCCATGCCCACCAGGAAGAGCTCAAGCTGATGATCCATTTGACAAAGCCGGAGTACTTTATTCCGATACACGGGGAATACCGGCATCTGGTTGTTCATGCAAGGCTGGCCGAGAAACTCGGTGTGGAAAAGGACAAGTCCATTGTGGCGGGAGACGGGAAGATCGTCTCGTTTGATGAAACAGGAGGCAGAATCACCGGCCGGGTTCACACGGGCAAAGTGCTTGTGGACGGTAAGGGTATCGGGGATATCGGCAGAAGTGTGCTCAAGGAACGCAGGGAACTTTCCGAGCACGGCCTTGTGATCGTGACCATGATCATAGACGAGGAGACAGGGGTCATCCTGTACGGACCGGAACTCACCTCCAAGGGGTTTGTTTTTAATGCGGCAACGGGTTATCTTGTGGACGATGCCCAGTGCGTAATCCTCGAAGTGGTTGAAGATATGGCCGCAGGTCTTGAAAACAGCGTTGAGGAACTCAGGAGCCGTATCACAAAAGCACTGAAACGTTATTTTTCGTTTACCATCAAGCGGAAACCAATGATAATACCGGTGATCATCAAGGTATGAAAAAGGAGCTTTTCGGCATACTGGTTCTGTTTTTGTTCATTTTGACCTCTCTGAGCCTTGTGTCTTACAGCGCCCAGGATCCGTCCTGTTTTCACGATCCATTCACTGTTCCCGACGATATTCATAACCTGTTCGGTTTGCTGGGCGCCCATCTGTCAGGCCTGCTGGTCTTTCTTTTCGGCCTGGGATCTTTCTGGATGCCGGTGCTGCTTCTCACGGCCGCGGTCTGGTATTTGAAGGGCCGTTCCGGACGGGTGATCGCACTGACTTTTCTGGGCGGTTTGCTGGTGATTCTCTCCACCGGCGGTATTCTGACCCTGTTTCAGGATACGTATTCCCTTCTGGGTACCAGGTTTTCTTCCGGGGGAGTGCTTTCCGTGAACCTGACCGCATTTTTTTTAACGTATACCAACCCGGTCGGCACCGCCATTATTTTTCTTTTTTTTCTCATAACTGGAATCGTCCTGACAACGGGGGTTTCGTTTTTTACAATGCTGGTTATGGTGAAAAAAAGTGTAATGCGGCTGGCGGCCTCCATTAAAAAGGATTTTGAGGAAGGGATTTCCTATATCCGAACCTTATCTGAAAAGAGGAAACAAAAAGAATACGGGATCGACATCACCCCGGCGGCCTCCAAAAAGCGCAAAGACGCAGGCAAAAACACGAAAAGCCTTCCCGGCCCCGAATCCGGCAATGCGGACGATGAAGCGGAAAACCATGAAACCGAACCTGTGATCAAGGCTGAGAAGTTCGATCAGGATGCAGATGCGGGATTCCACGTGAACCTGGACGATATAAGGGAGCACAGAGATTTTGTCCTGCCAAGCCTGTCCTTCCTGAACGACAAGCAGCAGGTTGTCAATACCGTGGATACTGAAAAGCTCAAAGAGAAGAGCAGGATTCTGAAGGAAAAGTTCATGGATTTCAATATCACCGGTGAGGTGGTTGAAATTATTCCCGGCCCTGTGATCACAACTTTTGAATACAGGCCGGCTCCGGGCATCAAAATCAGCAAGATCGTCAACCTGTCAGATGACCTTGCCCTTGCACTGAGCGCGGTGGGTATCCGTATCCTTGCCCCGATTCCCGGCAAGGACGTGGTGGGCATAGAGATCCCCAACGACACCAGGGAGGACGTTATCCTCAAGGAGCTGATAAACTCAAGGGAGTTTGCCGAATCCGAATCCAGACTCACCCTGGCCATAGGCAAGGACATCACGGGGCGTCCCGTGGTGGCGCCCATGGATTCCATGCCCCATCTTCTGATTGCCGGGGCCACCGGTACCGGCAAGAGCGTGGGTCTTAACGCCATGATCATCAGCCTTATATACAAAGCCACGCCTGACGAGGTCAAGTTTATCATGATCGACCCCAAGCGCATCGAGCTGTCTGTATATGATGATATTCCTCATTTGATCAGCCCTGTGGTAACGGATATGAAAAAGGCGACCAATGCCTTGTTCTGGGCGGTAAGGGAAATGGAACGCAGATATGAGCTGCTTGCTGAAACCGGCACCAGAAATATTGATCAGTATAACCGGTATGTGGAAGAAAAGCTTGCTGAAAGAGAAAACACCCCTGTGCAGGAGGATGCCGGTTTTGAACCTGATGGTGAAGAAGGCTCTCAATCTCTGTATGAGGCCGAAGGCGTGGAAGAGCCTGAAAAGCTGCCGTTTATCGTAATTATCGTGGATGAGTTTGCAGACCTGATGATGGTCTCATCCAAGGATGTGGAATCCGCACTGACCCGGCTTGCCCAGATGGCCAGGGCTGCGGGCATGCATTTGATATTAGCCACCCAGAGACCTTCCGTGGATGTACTCACCGGTATTATCAAGGCCAACTTCCCCACCAGGATCTCTTTCCAGGTCTCTTCCAAGACCGATTCCAGGACCATACTCGACTCCAACGGATCTGAAAAACTTCTCGGCAGAGGGGATATGCTGTTTCTGCCGCCGGGCACCGGAAAACTGCAGCGGATCCAGTGCGCATTTATTTCGGAAAAGGAGATTGAAAAGGTCACTCGGTTCCTGAAAAAGCAGAGAAAGCCGAGTTATGTGGAAGACGTGACCATGAAGCAGGATGGCGACACCTCAGGCACCATTGACGAGTCTGAATATGACGAGAAGTATGACGAGGCTGTGGCCCTGGTGACCAGGACGAAACAGGCCTCCATTTCCAGTGTCCAGAGACACCTTAGAATCGGTTACAACCGGGCGGCCCGGATTATTGAAATGATGGAGCAGGAAGGTGTTGTCGGCCCTTCAGACGGGTCAAAACCCAGGGAAGTGCTTGTGAGAAGTTATGACGATTGATTTTGAGTTTGCCGCCCGGATCAAGGGTTTCATGCCGGATCATGAGGCTGAAAGACTGCACGGACTCGCACTTGAAGCAGCTGAAACCGGGCCGTTGCTGGAAATCGGCAGCTATTGCGGAAAATCAGCCTACTTCATAGGCAAAGCCTGTTTTGAAAAAGGGAGTGTGCTGTTTTCACTGGATCATCACAGGGGTTCTGAAGAACAGCAGCCCGGGGAGGAGTTTTTCGATCCCGACCTTTTTGATGAACATCGCAACAGGATCGATACATTTCCTTTTTTCAGGCAGACCCTTGAAAATGCAGGCCTCCAGGAGTCGGTGGTGCCTGTTGTGGCTGATTCCAAAACAGCAGGTAAAATGTGGGCGACTCCTCTGTCCATGGTATTTATTGACGGAGGACATTCTTTTGAGGCGGTGCTTGATGATTATGAAACATGGCATGTTCATATTGTAAAGGGCGGGACTCTTGTTATACACGATATCTTCTTTGACCCGGAAGAGGGGGGACAGGCCCCGAGACTGATATATGAAACCGCACTTTCCTCGAACCTGTATGAACCCCTTGACATGACCGGAACTCTGGGAGTTCTCAGGCGTCTTTGATAAAGTAAAGTACAAGGCTTTTGCCCAGAACCGGGTTCAGAATTCTTTCAATTGTTCCGGTCCACCGCGGTTTCTTCATCAGATCCCAGACAAGAAATTTGTGATACAGCTCCACAAGGCGTGAATCCTTGCGGTTGCACCCGACAATGCACTTGATCCACCAGAATGGGGAATGAAGACTGTGTGCGTAATGGGTTTTAACATGCCTTGCGCCTGCCCTTTCAATCATTTCTGTCAGCCTGTCTTTCCTGTAGATTCTTATATGGCCCTGGCTTGCAGAGGAATACTCTTTTGAGAGAAGCCAGCAGAGCCTTTCAGGCAGAAAACCGGGTACGCTCACAGCCAGGATTTTTCCTGGCTTTAATACCCGCACAAGCTCTTTGACCGCTTTTTCATCCTGGTCGATATGTTCGAGTACTTCTGAACAGATAACTGTGTCAAAGATTTCAGTCTGAAACGGGAGATCCCGGATGTCCGATCCTGCAAGCCCGGCAGCTTCAGCACGGAATTCGTTCATCCTTTTGTGCGTCTCAAGCTTTTCCCTTGTTTCCAAAAGGTTTTGAAAGCTTTTGTCCGATCCTGTACACTTGACCCCTTTTCTGCTGCAGACCGCAGCGATATGGCGGCCTTCACCGCATCCCATGTCCAGTATCCTGTCGCCTGGAGCACAATTAATATGCTCAGGATTTATTGTAATCATCCATGACCTCTTTATAGGCTTGCACAGTATTCAGTGCGGTATTCTCCCAGGTGAACTTGCTTGTGATCCGCTCGTATCCGGCTTTTGCAAGGGCATGCCGTTTCCCGGAATCGTCAAGCAGTTCGATGATGGCCTCTTGAAGGGCATCTGAACTCCCCGGCGGCACAAGCCTGGCTGCATTGCCTGCCACCTCCGGAAGTGCGCCGCCGGTGGTGCAGATAAGTGGTGTGCCGCAGGCCATTGCCTCCCCTGCGGGCAGTCCGAAACCTTCGTACAGGGAAGGAACCACTGCCATGCTTGCCCTGGCATATTCCTCCAGGAACCGCTCATGATCTATCCTCCCGGTGAACGTGATATGTTTTTTCAGGTCAAGCTTTTTGACAAGCTTTTCAATCCCGCCCTTTTTCTTGGGTGTGCCGATGATGACAAGCTTTGCCGAACGCTTTTTCAGAACCGCTTTCACCGCCCACAAAAGATGGTACAGTCCCTTGAGGGGAGTATCCGCACTGTTGGTGACAATGATCCGACCTTTTTCCCGTTTGATGTGGGGCAGGGGATGGAAACTGCGGGTATCAATGCCGATGGGAACGGAGGTGAACCTGTTTTCCTCGATACCGAACTCCCTGGAGATATCTTTTTTGGAAAACTCGGACACGGTCAGTATTCTTGGAATCCTCCTGGCAACATATTTCTGCATCCCGATAAAAGAGTACCACCGAAGATGTTTGATCTTTTTGTAATATGAGCGGGTGCTTCTGACTGCAATTTTCCTGTCCACAGTAATGGGATGGTGTATGGTGGCGCAGACCGGTACCCGTCTCGCGATTGAGAGCATGGAGTAGGCCAGAGACTGGTTATCATGGATGATGTCGTATCGGTCCTCCTTTCCTCTAAGGTACCCGTTGGCCCGCATTCCGAAAGTCATGGGCTCCGGGTATCCCATGGTTGAAACCCCCATCCATTCTATGATGTTCACCGGGTCCTTGAGTTCCCGAAGCTGAGGGGTACGGAACAGGTCGTCAGGGTTGTAAAGATCGAGTGTAGGCAGCATGGTGAGCTTGCTGCCCGGGTCCAGAAGCGGGACCGGCGGCCCTGATATGATTTCAACACTGTGTCCCAGGTCGGACAGGGCCTTTGAAAGATGGCGGATGTATACCCCTTGCCCTCCGCAGTAGGGGTTGCTCCTGTAGCTGATAAGTCCGATTCTGAGTCTGGTGTTCATCTGGATAGGCTTTTTATGATGGTGCGCCCGGCTGGATTCGAACCAGCGCTCTTCGGCTTCGGAGGCCGACGCCTTATCCACTCGGCTACGGGCGCAAGTAAGGGCATACTATAGTAGATTCCCCGGTTAAAAGTCAACCTGTGTTTTCAATTCGGTTTTGATTTTTTCCCTTGCCTCTCCTGCCACGTACAGGGAGCCGGCTATGCAGACCACATCTGCGCCCGCCGCTTTATCAATCGCTTCGAACACGGCCCTGCCGACATTGTCCACAACCTGTATGGATGCATCCGTGTAAAGGCTTGCGCACTCTTTAAGTACCTCAGGATCTATACTGCGTTCGGTCTCGGCACGAGTAAGAATGATTTTACAGGCGCACGGGACGAGGTTTTTGAGCATTTTTTCATATGGTTTGTCATCCAGCATGCCCAGCACAAGTGTAATGTTATTGTCAGGGAAGTGTTCGGAAAGGTAATTGCCGAGTACTGCGGATGCCTTGAGGTTGTGCGCACCGTCTATGATCACAAGGGGATTGTCCATTATGTACTCAAGGCGTCCCGGCCATTGCGCTTTGCTGAGGCTGTCCTGTATGTTGGTGTCGGAAAGAAGCGTTTCTGCATGTTGTATGTCAGGATGCCCTGCCAGAATTTCGCATCCGGCAATTGCCAGTGCTGCATTTTCTATCTGGTGATACCCTTTGAGGCCGGTTTTGAGATTCCTGAAGCAGCCGGATATGCCGTAGTAGGAGAACGTGCCGTCAGCTTTGCTGGTCCTGACCCGGAAATCCTTTCTGAAGATATATGAAGGGGCGTTTTTCCCCCGGGCGGTTTCCATGAGCACGGAAAGGCCGGAAGGTTGGGAGACCCCGGTCACAAGAGGGGTGTTTTTCTTTATGATTCCGCCTTTTTCAACAGCCAGCTCTTTGATGGTTTTACCAAGGTAGTCAGTGTGCTCGATGGAAAGGTTGGAGATAATACTTACAGCAGGTTCGATGATGTTTGTGGCGTCGAATCTGCCTCCCATTCCGGTTTCAATTACTGCGAATTTTACCCCTCTTTCAGCGAACAGGTAAAAGGCCATCGCAGTTGCGATTTCAAAGAAAGTCGCCTTTCTTTCTCCCTTGTCGGCACAATTGACTGCCTGATATGCAGTAACTATCTCGTCGTCTGAGACATGCTCCCCGTTAATGGAAATACGCTCGTTGAAACGTACAAGGTGCGGAGAGGTGTAAAGGCCGGTTTTGTGGCCCGAGCGGATCAAAAGCTCTGCGATATATGTACCGATGGAGCCTTTGCCGTTTGTGCCGGCAATGTGGATTCCGGTGAAGTTTTTCTGCGGAGAGCCAAGGGTGGCAAGAATGTCCGAGATGGTTTCAAGCTCAAGCTTGATTCCGAACCTGCCCAGCTTGTACATCCTTTTCAGGCACTCTTTGTATGATATACTTTCCATTACCCGGACAAAGCAAACCCGGCAAAAGTTCAAACATGTTGATGCTGACCTTGTGCCGGGTTTTTAAGCGGTTATTTTTTTTTGCGAGCCTGAGCTATTCTCTGCCTTCTCATAGCTTCTCTCATTTTACGTCTTCTGTATTGACAAGGCTTCTCATAATGTTTCTTGAGTTTCAACCGCTTGAATAGTCCGTCGTTCTGAATTTTTTTCTTCAGAATTTTCATGGCCTTTTCAACGTCGTTGTCAATTACCTGGACTGTAATTTCCTTCAAAAATATCGCCCCTTTCTAATTGGATTTACTTTTTTAAGTATAATTTAAATGATATTTTATATCAGAAGAATTCTTGAAAATCAAGGGGTAAATGGAAAAATCCCGGAAAAGCGTACGTGTATGGACCGGCATCCCGGTGTTGGTGAGGCCGGTCCGCGACTGTATGCAGGTTTCCGGAGCATGCGGGTGCAAACCGGAAACCGTTATCAGAATCAGAGCTTGGAAACCAGCTCTTCTCCAACCGCCTTTACATCCTTCTCGCCTGCAAGTTCAATGTATTTCATTCCGCTCTCTTTTTCAGCAAGGGCCTTGAAATAATACGCTGCTGCAAGTGTTCCGGTTTCAGTGTCGTAATAGATGGAGTGTCTTTTGTCAATGGCTGCTTCGTCCTGGTCGTCGGACCTGCTGGTCAAAGCGCCTCCGCATACCCGGCATTTGTCCCCGTCCGGTTTGATGGCGTCAATATAGATATTGTTGGGGTGGTTGTTGTCGTTTTCGCACAGGCGGCGCCCCATGATCCGGTTTTTGGCGATCTGGCGGTCAAGGACGATCTCGATTACGTAGTCGAGTTTCATGCCTGCTTTTTCCAGGGATTCATGCAGTTTTTCAGCCTGGACCTTGTTCCTGGGAAATCCGTCAAGGAGCCATCCGTTTTTGCAGTCGTCCTGTTTAAGCCGGTCCAGGACCATGGGAATCGTGATTTCATCCGGAACCAGGTCTCCTCTGTCGATATACTCCTTTGCCTTTTTCCCGAGTTCCGTTCCGCCTTTGATGTTCTCACGGAAAATAGCGCCCGATTCAATGTGAGCCACGTCATGCTTCTGTTTCAGGATTGCGCCCTGGGTGCCTTTGCCGCTTCCGTTGGGTCCGAAAAATAGAATATTCATACCTGCCTGCTCCTTTAATAAATTGGGTTTACATATAAACAAGGTACTCTCGCATACCATTTCAGCCTGACTGTCTTACCTATAAGACCGGCACAATATTGTCAAGCCCCATGGGAATAATTTTCATGTGATTGCCCCGGGTCTTCTCAAGAATTGTCTTGAAGGATGGAGGATATATTGATATTAATAGCAACAGACAATACAAACACAAAAAATCGATTGTTTGACTGCATGGGGGAAAAATGACTGAATTAATCGACATAAGGGCAAGGGAGATCCTTGATTCCAGGGGCAATCCCACTGTTGAAGTGGATGTCGTGCTTGCCTGCGGGGCCACCGGCACTGCTGCGGTACCTTCGGGCGCTTCCACAGGTACCAGGGAAGCTCTTGAACTTAGGGATAACTCTGAAGCGAGATATCTCGGCAAGGGCGTTCTGAATGCGGTGGCCAATATCAACGAGGTGATCGCTCCCGAGTTGATCGGGTATGATGCAATGGACCAGGCCGGCCTGGACAGGACCATGATCGATATCGACGGGACCGATAACAAGTCAAGGCTCGGGGCCAACGGGATACTCGGTGTTTCCATGGCGGTGGCAAGGGCTGCCGCGGCAAGTTCCGAAGTTTCCCTGTTCAGGCACCTCGGAGGAATCAATGCAAGGGTGATGCCTGTTCCCATGATGAATATCATTAACGGAGGCGCCCATGCAGCCAACAACCTTGACATACAGGAGTTCATGATCCTGCCTTTCGGTGCCGGCTCGGTGACTGAAGCCGTGCGTATGGGGGCTGAGACATTCCACCACCTGAAAAAGATTCTCAACAAAGAGGGACACAGTACAGGTGTCGGTGATGAAGGCGGATTCGCCCCGGACCTTCAGTCCAATGAACAGGCCATTGAATATATAATCGCCTCGATTGAATCTGCAGGATACAGGCCGGGTAAAGATATAGGCATCGCAATCGATGCGGCTGCAACAGAGTTTTACAAAGACGGGAAGTACATACTGGCATCCGAAGGAAAAGAGCTTTCTGCAGAAGAGCTTATTGACTACTATGAGAAGCTGATCGGTAAATATCCACTTTATTCCATCGAGGACGGACTGGCTGAACAGGACTGGGATAACTGGGAAGTGATGACCGGGAGACTTGAAAACTCCGTCCAGATAGTCGGGGATGATATATTCGTCACCAACCCGGATATTTTCAGGCAGGGGATACAGCAGAATATCGGCAATTCCATTCTGATCAAACTCAACCAGATCGGCACGGTTTCCGAAACCCTGGATACTATCCAGATGGCAAAGGACGCAGGTTATACCACAGTGGTTTCCCACAGGTCCGGTGAAACCGAAGATACTTTTATTGCTGATCTTGCAGTGGGTGTGAACGCAGGCCAGATCAAAACAGGGTCACTGTCCAGGAGCGACAGGGTGGCAAAATACAACCAGCTTATTCGGATAGAGGAAAAACTCGGGGATTGCGCAGTATTTCCGGAAGATCTTTTTATATGACACCAGGGTTTTCAAAATTATTTGTAATGCTGCTCACCGGGGCGTGCCTGATTTTCACTGCCCCCCCTGCCGAGGCCTTTGTTCCGATCCCGTCACACCTGGCGCAGCTTGTTGTTGAAAAAATCAAAAGGCCTACCGGCCTTGAGGCGATCCAGACAATAAGGGTGTATTCAGACGCAAGCGAGGATGCCGGTGGGTCTGAATCCAAAGAACGTCTTATGTATTTATTCCCTGATCGGCTTCGTTGTGAGACTGTTTCATCTGATTCCGGCGGCAGCCGCACGGTTGCAGTGGTATCGGATGACAGGTTCGTGAAAACCGTTGACGGAAAGCTTGAATCAACCACCCGTTCAGTGACTGATTATTATACTGATATTCTCCTTTTCAGGGACCGTAAACTGCTTGAAAAAAGACTTGCCGATGCGGGTGTTGATGTTTCCAGCTCCTCGATTCAGAGACTTGAAAAAAGAATATGTTTTGTCGCGGGGAAACCTCCCCGAAAGGATGCACCTACCTCAAGCTTCTGGGTGGACAAGGACTCCCTTTTCCCTGTACGATATACAGTAAAGCAGGAAAACCGGTTTGTGGATATCCGGTACAAAGACTGGCGGAAGGTGAGCCGAACATGGTACCCCATGCGTATTGAAACTTTTCTGAACAGGGAGCTTTTTTCCGTTATCGATGTCGCCTCCTTTTCTCTTGAGGCGGTGTTTGAGCAATCCCTGTTCGATATCGACCGGATGCTGCAGCAGGCGGAAAAACGGATCACGGATTGAAAATGAACACAATACCAACACAAGAGAGGAAAAATGTCTAAAACCACGAAGTATATTTTTGTCACCGGCGGAGTGCTCTCTTCTCTGGGCAAGGGGCTGGCATCCGCCGCCATCGGTCTTCTGCTTGAAAGCAGGGGGCTTTCCGTAACCATTCAGAAACTCGATCCTTATATCAATGTGGATCCGGGGACCATGAATCCTTTCCAGCACGGGGAGGTGTTCGTAACGGATGACGGCGCGGAAACCGACCTGGATCTCGGGCATTATGAACGGTTCACCAATGCAAAGCTCGGGAAGAACAACAACTTCACCACCGGCAAGATATACCACTCCGTGATCACCAAGGAGCGAAAAGGGGAATATCTCGGAGGCACGGTCCAGGTCATCCCCCACATCACCGATGAAATCAAGCGCAGCATCAGCCTTGTGGCGGAGGATGCGGATATCGTTATCGTGGAGATCGGCGGAACCATAGGTGATATCGAGTCTTTGCCGTTTCTTGAGGCCATCCGGCAGTTCAAGTATGATGCAGGTGTCAATAACGTGATTTATATTCACCTGACCCTTGTCCCATATATTAAAACAGCAGGGGAGATGAAAACCAAGCCCACACAGCACAGTGTCAAGGAGCTGAGGAGTATTGGAATTCAGCCCGACCTGCTGCTGTGCCGTACGGAAAACTACCTTTCAGGCGAGCTCAAGTCCAAGATCGCACTTTTCTGTAATGTGGATGATGACGCGGTTTTTACCGCCAAGGACGTGGACTGCATTTATGAAGTTCCCCTTGTGTATAACAAAGAAGGGCTTGGGGACAAGATCCTCAAAAAGCTGAATATATGGGCGAGAGCGCCGAGGCTGGGCAGCTGGGAGGAGATGGTGGAGAAGCTCAAAAATCCCAGAAACGAGGTGAATATCGCCATTGTCGGAAAATACGTGGACCTGACCGAGTCATACAAGAGTCTTAACGAAGCCCTGGGACACGGGGGAATTTCCAATGATGCCAGGGTGAATCTCAAGTTCGTGGATTCCTCGACTCTCAAAGAGGAAAATTTTGCGGAAAGTTTTAGAGATGTGGACGGTATCCTTGTTCCCGGCGGGTTCGGCTCAAGGGGCATTGAAGGAAAAATCCTGGCGGCCCGGTATGCCAGGGAAAACCGGATTCCTTACTTCGGGATCTGCCTTGGTATGCACGTGGCGGTAATAGAATTCGCAAGGCATGTTGCTGACATGGAAGATGCTCACAGCGAGGAATTCGACGCCCACACCCCGTTTCCGGTGATTTATCTTATGAAGGAATGGTATGACGAGCGCAACTGCAAGCTTGAAAAACGGGACGAGACTTCCGACAAAGGAGGCACCATGAGGCTGGGTGCTTACACCTGCGTGCTGCGGCCCGACACCTTCGCCAAAAATGCGTACAAGAATGATACGGTTTCGGAACGCCACCGCCACCGGTACGAGTTCAACAATGAATACCTTGAAAAGCTTGAAACCGCAGGTCTGACCGTGGGAGGGACATCACCGGACGGAAAGCTGGTTGAAACCGTTGAACTCGGTGATCATCCGTGGTTTGTGGGCTGCCAGTTTCATCCTGAGTTCAAATCGAAACCTGATGATCCCCATCCTCTTTTCCGGGATTTTATCAAGGCGTCCCTGAAGAACAGAAAAAAAAGCAGGCAGTAATAAAAGTAACTTGACGGCGGCCCCTGCACAGAGGGGCCGCCGTTTTGAATATTGCTAGGAACGGGCCTGCGGCCGGGATGTGTTAACGCTGCCGTTACCGTTGATTTCCAGTTTCCGTTTGATGATGGATTCCGAGACCTTTTCCGCGGAGTCTCCGAAAAGATCTTCGATTCCCACCAGGTTCAGCAGCTTGTCATCCCAGTCAAAGGTGGCCGACTCCAGGATCAGGTCTTTGATTCGGGTGTATTTTCCGCCAAGCGCCTTGATCTTTTTCAGCAGAGATACTTCCTCTCCGTTTTTGAAGGCCACATTCATCGACAGAATGTATTCTATCCGGTTGGGGGTAAGCGTGGACGGCGAGAGTACCGGTATAACCAGGATACTTCTTGAATCTTTTCTCCCCCTTCCCAGGTACACGTTCTGTTCTCTGACGATAATGTTTTTGGTACCTTTCAGCCTGGTATCCTCTTCCACCCGGGAGTAGGCATCTTTCAGGGCACCGAGTTTGCTGACCACTTCTATGGTGGTCTCGGGCGTGGGCTCCCCCAGAAGGTTGAGTCCGGACACCCGGTACAGAAGACTGCCCTTGACTTGGGACAGGACTTCCTGAACATTCTTCAGAACAACCACATTCTGGTTGGTGATCTGTGAGATCAGCAGGCCCTGGGATGCCAGTTCATCAAACACAACCCCTTCAAATGTCTCCTTTATTCTGCTGGTACCAACGGTTACGGTCTTTGCCTGGTGTTTGATGGCGTCGATAGGTCTGGAGGTTGTGTTGACTGCGTTGGACAGGTTTTCAAAAAAGGTGTTGATCATATTCACCGGCGTCCCCTTGACATTGAAATCCGTTTCAAAGTCGGAGACAGGCAGCCTGCCTGTGAGATATTTTGACAAGAGGGTGATATTGGAGACGTTGTCAAGGCCCATGGCAGCCGGGAACAGGTTTTCCCGCCTTTTTTTGGAAAATTCGCTGTAAAACAGGGCAACCGATTCCCTGAATTTTTTCTCCAGCAGGACTTCATATATGTCATTGCCCATGTTCAGGTATTCATCCAGGAGTTCCTTTATTTTGTGGCGTCCCGCATACATGAACCTGGAGCTTTCATTTATGGCCAGGGCTGCATAATATCCCCATATGTGCCCCACAAGTGTGTTTAGAACGGGAGCGAAATGTTCCAGGGTTTTGGGAATTTTAAAAACATTTTCCGCATAAATGTCAAAGCGGTTTTCATCCTTGTCGGTTATAACCACGGGAGATGCTTTGTGGGCATGGAATATGGCTGTATCCTTTATAATATCGGCAAGTACGCTTTCCCTTGTGCCGGCTGCACATATTATTATAAGGGGTTCTGCTGAAAGGTCTATGTGTTTTTTGTCCTCGGTGTAATCAGATGAAATGGTTTTATAGCACAGTTCACTGAGTTTGATCCGGATTTCATCCGCAGAGGCTTTATTGGCTCCGCTGCCCACGGTGGCCCAGTAGTTTTTGGTCACGGCGAGCCGGTCTGCGGATGCCTTGATCCCCTCTTTCATCAGGAGGATTTCTTCCATTTTACCCGGAAGTGCGGAAAGTTCTGTGATCTCTTCGGTGATAGCCTCAGCCGGTTTCGTTTTCAGCAGGCCGGCCAGATGGAGACCGAGAATCGCACCCGCGGCAATCTGGGAGTAAAAGGCTTTGGTGGAGGCAACCGACATTTCTATGTCTCTGCCGGTGCTGGTGTATATTACCCCGTCTGTTTTAAAGGTTATGTCCGAATCCCGCCGGTTTACAATTGAGATGGTGTGCGCTCCGCAGCTTTTGACAATGTCTACGGCTCGGTTGGTATCGGTCGTTGTGCCGGACTGGCTTATGGCCACAATCAGGTCACCGGCCATGCCGGTGTCGGAGTCCTGGTCCGCAATGGAGAACCCGGACAGTTCAGAAGCTTTGAGCGCCCGGATTTCAATCCGCAATGGTTCCAGGTAATGACTTAAAAGGTTGGCGCACCCCTGGGCGGCCACACCCGCGGTTCCCTGGCCGATAAAGAGAATACGGCTGATCCGGTTTTCCTCAAGTGCGGATTTAATGGATGGCGGCATCTCCAGCTCGTTTAGAATGGTGCGTGAAAGACCTGTTTCCGGGTCTGTCTGAAATTTTTCCTCAATAGTCCTTTCAAAGGATACTGGAGATTCCGAGATCTCTTTTAAAAAGTAGTGGGGGAAATTCTGCCTGTCTATATCCCTTGATGTGATTCCGCTTTCAAGAATATCTTCCTGGGAGATACTGATCGGCGTGTTGTCATAATAAAACGAGGTGATCCCCTCTGTTGAACCGCTGCAATTCTGGTCCAGCACAACTATCTGCCCTTTATCTCCGCCTTTCAGCTTAATGAAGCGGGAAGTCTCTTCCACAATGCCGTACAGTTCGGAAGCAGCAATGTAGTGATCCGGCGCAATACCCACAAAGAGAGCCTGCCCGCTGCCCTTCTGTGCAAGGAAAAGTTTCCCCGGGGCAAGGTCGGTATGCATGCTGATGGCATGGGACCCTTCAAAATCGTTTACCGCTGCCCGGAACGCATCCATGATGTTGTTGCCCTGTTTGAGATAATGCTCGATCTGCAGGGGAATAAGTTTGGTATCAGTTGAAATGTCCGGGTGAATCCGGTCGTACCGTGCCTCGTATTCGGTTTTCAGCTCAAGATAGTTGTCAATGTCTCCGTTAAGGCTCACATGTATGATCCCGGATTTTTCCACCTGCCGGTCTGCAGGCTCGTTGTCCACGGGGTGGCAGTTGGCTTCGGTGATGTCGCCAACCGAAGCCCATCTTGTATGGGAGGAAATTGTGGAGTAATCAGATGTGAACCCGGATATGATCTGGAGCAGCTGATCGTTTTTGATCTGGGTTCTGATGAATTCCACATTGTCACCGAGTGCGCCGATTTCAGCTGCGAATTTGTAAACAAACGCAATGGTTATCATCGGGGCGGTGTCGGGTGCGGAGTTGTGATGAACCGTTATGTGGTTGTTGGAAAGGATTCCTCTGCCGGACCGGTCTTTCATCTGTTCAGCAAGCCCCTCTCCTGACAAAACTGATTTGATATAATCGAACCGTTTCTCTTCAAAGGTAAACAGGATGGAAACCCCGGCCGAATCCCTTCCTCTGACTTCCAGCCGGTCCATGCTGTTGAGAACCGCATTTATGTTTTTGAATGTTTTCACTGCATCCCGGTTTGAGCCATCCGTATATCTGATGGCAAGTGTACGGATTTTTTCTATGTTCTGGAGAATCTCCGTTTCAATGCACCAGCAGGTGTCCTTCAAGAGTTCAATACGATCGGATATCAGGTGGCTGGTTTCCTTTAAAAGGGTTTTTCTGTTCCGTTTGAACTGATCCAGGCACAGGTCAAGGATTTGTTTAAGCCTCCCGTGCAATGCGGCAAGTTCCGCCTGTTTGGTTTCATCCGAATACAGCTCTATAAAGTATTCATGTTCCCTTAGCAGGCGGGAATTTTTAAGAAGCTGCTTTATGGTTTTGTCTCCACCAAGGAAACTCTTTTTCATTTGTTCGGAATCGTTTATATCAATCAGGTGGTTGGCTTCCACTATCCGGGTTGTGCTTTCAAGAGTGCTGACAGGGCTTAGCTCCTTGGATTCTCCACGCCCCTTGAAAGCAACAAGTGCTGATATGCCGCAGTGAAAGGTGTTTTTTGAAAAGGGGAAAAAAACGATGGAATTTTCCGCAGCACTGTCAACCGACTTTCCAAATGTGATGTTGATTGAAAAAAGCCTTTTGAATAATTTTTTACATATCATATGGCACCTTTTTTTATCCGGATGATTGGTTTTTGTTCTGTTTTTCCGACACCGCATGATTTTCAAAAAATTCCTTGAAAATCATGCGGGCGTGCATGCTCGCTCTTGTACCGATATACTTGCCGTGTCCCACAATAACTGACACTGCAAGCTTCTTTCCATTGTTTTTGCTTTTTGCGAATCCAGTAAACCAGTCGTATTTTATTGTATGGTCCCGGTTGTACAACGAGCCGGTTTTCCCCCCGATGGTCAGCCCGGAAAGGGCGGGATCCCTGGAATATCCCTTGAAGGCTTTTTTGGCTGTCCCCCTGTTAACTGTTCTCTGCATAAGCTGTACCAGAACATCGGCTGTGTTTTTACTCACAGCATTTTTAAAGACTGAAGGCTCAGCCTTGTATACGGTATTGTCATCCACGTCGATAACGGACTCCACAAGAATGGGCAGATGCATTGTTCCCGACTGAACAACCGCTCCCGCCATCATCGCGGCAAACAGGGGGGAGACTGTTGTGGTCTTGTTGAATCCGCATCCTACTTCCGCCCACTGATAGGGTTTTTCAGGCAGAATTGCCATGCTGGACGGTTCAACTTCCAGCTCGAAGTTGATTGGGGTGTTGAACCCGAAGTTGTCTGCATATCTGTCAAGAATTTCGCATCCCAGCATGCTCTGGCCGATTTTACCGAACACGGGGTTTATGGAGCCGGCAAATGCGTCATCAAAGTAGACTTTTCTGGTGTACCGGTTCCTGGTATTTTTCAGTTGCCGTTTATACAATGTATATTTTCCCCCGTTATAGAACAAGGGGGTTTTGGGAGTAAATCCCTTTTCCTGTACGGCTGCGGCTGCGGTAACGATTTTGAAAAGGCTTGCCGCAGGGTAATCCGAAGCGGTGCAGGGGTTGCTTTGAGGATCAGAGAGATCAAATCCGGCCATGGCCCTGATCCTTCCGGAATCCGGTTCGAGAACCGTGAATGCAATGCGCCTCGGCTTTCCTCTTGTGAGTGTCTTGAGCCTGTCAAGCCTTGCCAGAAGATAGTTTTGAAGATCCGTGTTCAAACTTGTGGAAATATTATAGATGTTTCCGTTTTGGTTCACAATAAAATTTTTCCTGGCAAGCTTGAAATACGGCTGATCCGAAATCAAGGGCTGCAGCTCGGCTTTTGTCAGTTCAGGCGGCCCCTTCGTTTCAACCAAGCCAGGAGGGGCCGTCTCTTTTTCCTGTTCAGGTGCCCGGATCATCAGATTTTTTATCAAATAGCCGGAAATCAGGACAAGCAGAAGCAACACGGCCAGTTTCCCGTACCGCAATCCTTTTTCCCTTCTTTTTTTCCCGGCCCTGGTCCTGTTCTGGAACTCGCGCCACTTGGCATTTCGAGTATAGTTTTCCAAATCGTGCACCGATTTTTATTTCACAGGGTTGCCCGGTTCGACTTTCCGGTCAAAGGTGGCGAGAAACAGTCCGTCTTCACAGTTGGCGGCAAGGATCATTCCTTCGGACAATTCGCCCATCAGCTTTGCAGGTTTCAGATTTGCCGCAATGATTACCTGTTTTCCAAGGATCTGTTCAGGGGCGTAGCTCTTTGCGATCCCGGCAATGACCTGCCGTTTTTCACGGCCCAGATCAACCTTGAGCTTGAGAAGCTTGTTCGATTTTTCGATCTTTTCAGCCTCGATTACAGTGCCGGTGCGAAGATCCAGCCTGGAAAATTCATCATAGGTGATCTGAGTCTTTTTGTCTTCGCCCCCGGCCGGGGCAGCCTGATTTTTCGGTTTTGATTTTTTCTGTTGAATTTTCTCCGTGTCGATTCTCGGAAAAAGTACAGGGGGCTTTTCCACGGTATATCCGGTACGGCCGGTATCCCATTGCTTCAATGCCTCAAGCTTTGGGCACCGGTTTTTGTTTCCGGCCTTTATTTTCAGAATCTTTTGCATTTTTTCAGATGTGCCTGGCATTATCGGGTATATCAGGCATGACACCGTTTCTATTCCCTTTATCAGGTTGAACATCACGGTCTCGAGCGCAGGGCGCATTGAATCGTTTTTGGCAAGTGCCCAGGGCGCGTGTTCGTCAATATACTTGTTCATGATACCCACAAATTCCCATATACAGGCAGTGGCCTTGTGGTACTCGATCTGTTTCATGTGGGTTTCAAACCGGTTCACGGTCTCAAGGGCGGTTTTCCCGAGAGACAGGTTTTTTTCCGTTTCCGTGCCGGGTTCAGGTGCCGGAACATTCCCTTTAAAATACCGGTGGGTCATTGAAAGCACTCTTGAAACAAGATTGCCGAAATCATTGGACAGGTCTGAATTGATTCTCTCCACGAGGATATCTTCGGTAAAGTTTGCATCAAGCCCGAAGACCATTTCCCTTGCAAGAAAGTACCGGAAGGGGTCGAGTCCGTATTGTTCGGTGATTTCCACCGGATCTGTGACATTGCCTATGCTTTTTGACATTTTGCTGCCCTGAACGTTCCAGAACCCGTGTACATTGAGGTGCAGGAAAATATCCATACCTGCGGCCTTCAGCATTGTGGGCCAGTAAATACCATGCGGCTTTATGATATCCTTTGCCACAAAATGCTCGGTTTGAGGCCAGAACCGGTTGAAAAGCCCGCCGTCCGGGTATCCCAGGGCTGATACGTAGTTGACCAGGGCGTCAAACCAGACATAGGTGACATAGTTTTCGTCAAACGGCAGGGTAATACCCCATTCAAGCCTGGACTTGGGCCTGGAGATGCAAAGGTCTTCCAGGGGCTCCTTGAGAAAGGATAAAAGTTCGTTCCTGTACCGTTCCGGCCGTATGAAATCCGGGTTGGTTTTGATATGGTTGACAAGCCAGTCCTGGTATTTGCTCATGGCAAAAAAGTAGTTGGACTCTTTTATTTTTTCAGGCGGTTTGTCATGGTCGGGGCATTTTCCGTCAACAAGCTCTCTTTCCTGGTAGAACCGCTCGCAGCCGAAGCAGTACAGTCCTTCATAACTGCTGAAATAGATATCTCCTGACTCGTATATTTTGGAAAGTATTTTCTGCACAACCTCTATATGCCGGGGCTCGGTGGTCCTGACAAAGTCATCATTGCTGATGTTCAGAAAGGGCAGAAGTTCTTTGAAAAGCGTGCTGATTTGATCTGCATACTCTTTAGGAGTGGTGTTCCGCTCAGCCGCGGCCTGGACTATTTTGTCCCCGTGTTCGTCCGTGCCGGTCAAAAAGCGGGTTTCATTCCCTGACATCCGGTTGAACCGGGCTGCGATATCAGTGATGATGGATGTGTATGCGTGCCCCAGGTGGGGCTTGGCATTGACATAGTATATCGGTGTTGTGAAAAATCGTCTGTTTGTGTCCATTGTATAAAAAATCACCTGTTTTTTTTGTTGAGAAGTTCGCTTTTGTGTTTTTCCGCTTCCGAATTGTCTTCATACCGGACGGTCACATTCTCCTTTATGGTGTTCTGCCTTACCACCCTGCCTTTGCCTTCCTCGGTTTCCACGGTTTCCCCGACGTTCGGCAGCTTGTTGTTGATGGTTTTATATATCTGGTTTTCAAATGTCAGACAGCACATCAGCCTGCCGCATACCCCGGATATTTTTGTGGGATTCAGGGAAAGCCCCTGTTCTTTTGCCATTTTGATGGATACCGGGGCAAAGCTGTTCATGAAACTGGAGCAGCAGAATTCCCTGCCGCACTTGCCCACACCTCCGCAGTGTTTGGCGAGATTGCGTATGCCCACCTGCCGCATCTCTATCCGGATGCTGTATTCCTTTACCAGCATCTTTACAAGCTCCCTGAAGTCGATGCG
>JAWLES010000003.1:0-37066 GCA_041685935.1 Desulfobacteraceae bacterium
GTCCCACCGCATCACCTTGATGCGGGCCCGGTAAGGATTGACCACGTTTTCATTCACCACCGAACAGACCTGTTCGCATATCCGGCAGCCCGTGCAGATCTCCGGGTCGATCACAAGTACTTTTTCCATTTTATACCCCCTGGTTATTTCTTTTGCGGCCTTTTTCCAGACGGACACAACGAATGCTGCAAATCCTCATACCGAGGCAGCAGACGATCCGGTTTACCCTGAAGCGGGTTTAAATGCCGGTCGGTTACCGGGCACACGACGTGACCGGTTCCGGCATTTCCCTCGGAGCAGCCCCTGGACGGGCTGCGAGACTGAGCCGAAGGGTATACCGGTTCGGCTGATGCCGGTATACGCTCTCAGGAACAAAACCCGACATAAGTATCTGGTTCATGAACCATCCGTTCACAATTGCTCGGCAACCGGCCGGTCAATCGCATCCAGGCCGAGGTCTTTCAGTTTTTCCGGCGTGGGCACCCCGTTTTCATCCCAGCCGCGCAGCCGGTAGTATTCATCCAGCATGATCCGAAACTTTTCCCGGTCGATGCAGCGGCCCCGGACCACGGGCAGGCCCTCGGGCACCGGTTCATCAAAATACCTGTCCGAAAGGGTATCATCGCTGCGGGTAAGCCCCTCCCTGATATTGAACAGTCTCTCCAGGGTATACCCCCGTTCGGCAGCCTCCCATATTTCCTCAGGCGTGAACTCAAGCCCGGTGTTCACCCGGATCAGCTCGGGCCACTCCTGGAAACACGGCATGTTCGGGCCCAGAAACACCGTATGGTACTTGCATATGCCAAGGCAGTCCACCGCCTCATAACAGTGCTCCTGCCACAGAACCTGCCAGGGTTTTCCATCGTAATCCCGGTAGTCCGAGGTAAGCGGACCGTCATACGGAATCGGGTTGGAATACACCTTCCGGAGAAACGGTTCAGGAAGGTGATACAGATCAATGGCGGGCCTTCCCCTGAGGTGGTCCGAGCCCCTGGACGAAACCGCCACGTTGAGGGCAAGGGCCGGGGTGGGGCGCTCGTCCGAATGCAGGTTGCTCATCCCCTTAACGTGTATCAGGTACTGGATCGAATCCTTGCCGATCCTCCGGGCCGCCTCCAGCGGGGCGTCTGCGAGGATATCCCCGATGCCCTCCCGGTTGGCGATTTTATGGATCAGCTCGATCACGGTCTCGTCGTTTCCCCAGGTCAGATCCAGACCGCCGGTGTCCTCTTTTGTAAGAATTCCTTTCTCGTAAAGCTCCATTGCCCATGCAATCATGCTTCCGGTCTCAAGGTTATCAAGGCCGTAATAATTAACCAGATGATTGCCTGCCAGGACGGTTGTTTTGCTGCGGCAGCCCACTTCGGAACCAAAGGCGCCAAGGGATGTATACTCCGGCCCCTCATCGTAAACTCCTTTGTACTCTCCCTCCTTTATAACATACTTTCCCCTGCAGTGGACCTGGCAGCCGAAGCATCCTGCTGTTCCGATGATATCTTCTTCAAAGGATTCAGGCTCGATGTCGTCGGCATCGGTAAGCTGATTCGACTGGAAATTCCGGGTCCGCACAAGCCCGGTGCTGTTGGTGACACCCCATATAAAAGGGGTTCCCAGCCTCTGCATGGTCTTTGACACCTTGGCCGATGTCACCTGTTCGATTATCTCTTTGTTGTATTCAAGGGCCCTTGCCGGGTCATGCAGACGGATATCAAGGGTTCCCTTTGCAGAAACAGCCTTCAGGTTCTTGGAACCCCATACCGCTCCCATACCGGTCCGGCCTGCTGAATTTTTAATCGAAGTCCTGATGCACGCATATCTCACAAGGTTTTCCCCTGCCTTTCCTATGCACAGCGTCTTGACATCATCGTCACCGAGTTCGTCAACGATCATCTGCTGGACCGTGCGGGTGTCCGTACCCCACAGGCCGCCTGCGTCTCTTATCTCGACGGCATTGTTTGTCAAGTACAGGTATACGGGTTTTTCAGCCTTTCCGGTAATCACCAGGTGATCGAAACCGGCAAGCCTCATCTCCGGCCCGAAAAACCCGCCAATGTTGGCAGACCCCACATAACCCGTGAGCGGAGATTTGGCAGCCACATGGGTCCTGGCGGAAGCTGACGCCAGTGTGCCTGTCAAGAGCCCGGCGCTTATGATCGCGGCATTGTCAGGCCCGAGAGGGTCGATTCCCTTTTTCGTATGCCGGTACAACAGATGAATATCAAGGCCCCGTCCGCCGATGTATTTTCTGCGAAGTTCCCAGGGGATCTCTTCCGTTCGTATTTCCCCGGTTGTCAGGTTGATATATGCAATCTTCCTGGATAAGGCCATTGTTCAATCCCCCTGTTTTTTCATTATCTCCCTGGAAAGTTTTTCATGCTGATCCCAAACAGGCCCCCTGATACGGGGCTCAGTCGGGCTGAACCACCATATTCTCCAGGCATAACCGCAGGTTCCGCAGGTATACGTAGCAGCTCCGGAAGGCGGCTTCACCCTGGTGAAACAGTAAAGGCACCTGAACCGGCCCGTGGTTCTGTCTTTCACTCTGCTGGATTCTGATTTTGACATAGCAAGCCCCTATTCATACGGATTGAATCGTATATGGTCAAAGGCTTTGCACGATACGGTCAAAGCCTGTTTTCAAAAATGTCGGCCTTGCCTGCTGCAGGTATTGCAAATGTAAAAGTGTATACCGAAAAACGTTTACAGTGTTTTTCTGATATTGATAAAATTGCTTCTTTCAAATCCAAGGGATTTAAAGTAGGAGAGAATGTCGAAAGAATCCCACTGAACGGATGTATAGATATGCTTGATTCCCACTTCCCTGTACTTTTCAAACACTTTCTCGGCAAGCAGTTTTCCAATCCCCTGATCCATGTGATCGGGCCCGACCCCGAAGGATATAATCCATGCACTCTTTTCAAGTCCGAACCCGGCATGGATAATCCTGCTGATCATATATCCGACCACTTTACCGTCAATCTCGGCCACAAAGCAGGCATCCTCCCCCTGGCCCTGGATTTCCTGCTCCAGTATTTTCTCGATTTCCCTGGTGTCAGCCCGGTTGGTTATCGATTGGTTGATCTTTTGTATCGCCTGAGAATCCTCTTCTTCCAGCGGCCTTATGAATACCCTTTTTTCCAATTGCAACCTCGTCTTAGTCTATTTTAACGATTTTTACGGTATGACCGACCCAGTTGGGCGGAAGGTATATCCTCCCGCTGTTACCGCTTGACTTCACAACCTTTTCCACCATCTCTTCACCGTATATCTCGAACTTGACTTTCTGGTACTGTACCTCTTCGCTTACAGGCGGTTCCTCGGATTTTGAATTTGATTTTTTCATTTTCCTTCCAACACAATCAGCTGATTCATGGTTAAATATTGGCTACAATGTATTTTTTTGTTCTGCAAAAGTCAATCATTAATTTTCCATACCCTTTAAAGTTACAGGTCAACCCCCTATCCGATCATGCCTGGCAGAAACGTTGCGATGGAAGGGAACGCAATCAAAAGTGCAACTGCAACAATAAGTGCCAGGAGAAACGGAATGATCCCGATGAAAATCTCTTCCAGGGGTATATCCTTTGCAATGCCCTTTACTATGTAGGCATTCACCCCCACAGGCGGGGTGATAATGCCCATCTGGGTGATCAGCACGATAATCACGCCGAACCAGATAAGGTCGTACCCGAGGTTGGTGACAATGGGGTAGAAAATCGGGATGGTCAGGGTAATAAGTGCAAGCGCATCAATAAAACAGCCCCCCACAAGATAGATAAGGCAAATCACCCCTATTATGGCCCATCCGGGAAGTGAAAGGTTGGTCACAAACTCCGCACTCTCCATTGGAATTTTGGTAAGTGCCAGAAACCGTCCGAAAATGGTGGCACCCGCCACCAGCATTATGACCATGCAGGAGGTTTTCAGGGTGTCGTACACTGCATTGAGAAGATTCTTAAACGAGAGTTTGCGCTGGACAAGGGCAATCACGAGAAGAGAGCAGGACCCGACAGCCCCTGCCTTGGTGGGCGTAAAAAAACCGAAAAACAATCCCCCCATAACAAGCAGAAACACCAGGACGGTCTCCCATATCTCCAGGACGGCAAAAGCCTTCCGCCGGATACTGAATTTTTCCCCCTTTGCGCCCTGGTCGGGATACATGGCACAGTATATCATAATTGCCAGGACGAACAGAAACGCCACCAGCACAGCAGGAATAATTCCGGCGATAAAGAGCTCTCCGATGGAAAGCTGGGTTAAGATGCCGTAGATGATCAGGACTACACTCGGCGGCATGAGGATACCGATACCGCCGCCTGCAGCCACGCTTCCGGCTGCGATACGGTTTCCGTAGTTATACCGCTGCATTTCCGGCAGGCCTATGGTACCCATTGTTGCAGCGGTTGCGGTGGTGGAGCCGCAGATGGCTCCAAAAGCGGTACATGCGAAAATGGTGGCCATGGCAAGTCCGCCCCGGACGCCGCCCATGATTTTATATGCCATGTCATACAGTTTTGAACTCACACCGGTATAAAACGCGATAAACCCCATGAACACAAACAGCGGAACAAGGGCCAGGCCGTAGGATGAAAACACACCGTACATCTCTCTTGACAGAAGACTTAAGGCGGCAGTGGAGTTGGTAAGGTACCAGTACCCTGCAAATCCTACAATGGCCATTGCATAGGCCACTGCGATTCTCGTAAAAAAAACCGCCACCAGGACAAGAATGCCGATGATGCCCACCAGTGTATACATGCTCATTTCTTTTCTCCGTTGGTCAGACTGAAAAATTCGGCAAAAATAACCATGAAAAGAAGAAAACAGGCAATGGAAACGCTGTAGAGGATATAGTAGGTGGGAAGCTCCAGTACTGCTGACACCTGTCCGGTCTGCCGCAGCTGCCCCCCGTATCCCCAGCACTGCCATGCAACAAGAAGAAAGAAGACAGAGGATACAAGTTCGATAACCCCGTCATTGATCTTTTTTGCCTTTTCGGGAAATTTTTGATACAAAAGTTCAACTCCTATATGGGCCTTTTCCCGGTGGGCGAAAGGCAGTGCGAACGCCAGAAGAATCGAGGCCATTATTCCCACAAGCTCTTCTGATCCCAGAATCGGATAACCGAACATATTTCCGACAACATCCGCACAGGTGACAACCATCATCAGTATCAACATGACTCCGGATATGATTTTAAAAAACGATACAACATTGTGAATTACTCGTGAAATCATAGGGTCTGGTACCTTTTTTTATGAAAAGGGCATGGGGCCCGCGCCGGCTCCCATGCCCTGCAGCGTTTGTTTCACCGCACCTGATCAGTAATACTTGCTTTCAAATTTTCCTTTGTGGTATTCCTCCACCATACCGTTGAGGTAATCCAGGGCTTCTTTACCGGGGACTCCTCTTTTTTCAGTCCCTTTGAGATACTTGTCAAAAACCGGTTTTACAGCCTTTTTCCACTTTTCCGCTTCATCTTCCTCAATACCGATAATGGAGTTGCCCAGAGAAAGTGTATACCGGATACCTTCATAATCACTTGTGTCCCAAGCCTTTCCATGTTTTTCAGCCCATTCGGCATTGACCTGTTCCATTGTCTTTTTCACATCCGCAGGAAGTGAATTCCATTTGTCCTTGTTCATGACCACATAAAAGCCCGTGGAATAGGCAGTATCATAACAGGCGATGGAGTAGTCAATCACCTCCCCCATTTTCCATCCCTTGTTGGTCTCTTCAGGGTAACATGCGCCCTCGACCACACCTTTCTGGAGAGCCTGATAGGTATCCGGCATGGGCATGGATACGGGATTTGCGCCCAATGCCTTTACAATATCGGCCACGGGACCGCCGGACCGGATTTTCATGCCCTTCAGATCCTCCATTGAGTGGACCGGCTTGTTCTTTGTATGGATGAGGCCGGGTCCGTGGGCGTGAAGGTACATGACTTTCGTATCAGAGAACTCTTCAGGCTCGAATTTATCATAAAGCTCGTTAAATGCTGCGGTTGCGAATTTACCGCCGGGATTTCCGAACGGCAGATTGATTACGTCCATCAGGGGGAATCGGCCCCTTGTGTATAAAATACAGGACATCCCGATATCCGCTCTCTGGCTGACCACCGCATCATAGGTCTGGGACGGTTTGGTGAGAGAGCTCCCGTCATAGTAGGTGATGCTGACTTTTCCATCGGTTCTCTTTTCAACCTCCTCGCACCATGACTTGGCCAGCTTGCTCTGGATGTGGCTGGGCGGGAAAAAGTTCGAATAGGTGAATTCATAAGTTTCTGCAAAGCCGGATGCAGGCATGACCAGGCCTGCGGCAACCATTGACAGGCAACACATTACAAACAATCTCATGGCTCTTGTCATTTCTCCTCCTTTTTTTTCGTCAAAAATTTTCTTGTATATTATTTCAGGCATTTTGTACAGGGCTGTTTCAGATCAAAGGGGTATAAAATGCGCTTTTCATGATAAAATATCTCATCATAAGATCTCCGAACAGCACAAAAACAAGCCGGAGAAAAATCCACCAGCCGTTTATTGAACCGCCCGCCATTATAAGTGTAAACACCAGCGGAAGGAAGATTCCCGCCCCGATCACGCAAACCAGGAACGTTCCTGCATACTCTCCCTTTATCATGGTCCGTATGGAAACTCTTGCAGTTTCAGACAAATGAGAAGTGCTCCAGATATACAAAAGAAGCATTACAATATACGCTGCAAACAGGGCTGCGGCCCATTTTTCAAACCCGGCAGCATTCCCGCCTCCGGCCGCAAGCATGAACTGAAAAATCTGGCTGCCCACCCAGAGCCCTGAAACAATGGAAAGGGGGATAAGGATTGTGGAACTCCATGCAGGGAGGGCCTTCATCACATTCATCGTGGCGAATCCGTGCATGACCAGGAGAATGCAGACGATGCCGGTGACGGTCTTCAGAAACCCGCTTTCCGGACCGAAAACCAGAAGCTGCAGCAGGCCGAAAAGTGCAAACAGGCCTATCACCCACACACCTCTTGAAAGCTCGGACCTGTGAGGTTTCAGAAAAATCCTCCAGAAGCGTTTCGGATTCCCCAGATAGGCCATATGGATCACACCGCCCAGTACGAGAGTGCAGATCCACCCTGCGGCCATGCCGGGTATATAGTTGTGCAGCATGGCAACAAAGTAAAGGCCTGCCCCTATTTCAGAGACGAAAAACGCAAGCCAGAGAAAGATACCCTGCTGTTCAATCCATTCCTTCTGCTGGGTCTCCCGGATCATCCAGTCGTATGCCGCCTGTTTTCTGGGAGGCGGAAACCACTTGCCGATCAAGTTATAGTTGCTCATGACATTCTCTCCCGGTATTTATGGGTTGATATGAAAGCCCGTGCCGTTTTCCCGGCATCAGCCGATCCGGTGTACCCTTCCGCCTCATTCTCGCAGTCCATCCCGGACTGCTCCGAGGGCAATGCCGGAACCGGTCACCTCCTGTGACCGGTAACCGACCGGCATTGAAACCCGCTTCAGGGTACACCGGATCGTCTGCTGCCTCTGACCTGGAACATTCACCATTCGTCGTGCCCGAAAGGGCCTGAGTTTTATTCATCCTTGCTGACCTTTACCGCCACAGATGTTTCAATATTCCCGGTAATGGGATCGTAATGCTTCAGATAGGAAGGCAGAAGCTTGCAGAAATTGCTTCCCTTGTTTTGGGCAATGGGTCTCCCCCTGGCCCACAAACCTCCCTGGCCTGCGATTCCGATAACTTTCCGCTGCTGACCCTCCATGGTTTTGATCACACCCTTCTCCTTTGCCCCGTACCGGTTTTCAATCACTATGCGGTCCCCGTCCGCAAGGCCCCGATCCCGGGCAAGACGGGTATTCATGGTCACGGTGAAGGTATACGGACAAAGCTTGCTGACTTCATCCACCATGGGGTTCTGGAAAGTGGTGTTGTTGGTGTGAAGAACATCCCTGTAGGAGAAGGCCAGAAGATCGTACTCATCATCCAGCTCCCTGTAAGAGGTGGGCTCGAACCAGCCCGGCAGGGGGCTGTACTGGTCGGTTTCAAGGTCAAGGTCCACATCTGTGCATATCCGGTCGGCCGCCTTTTTGTCATGGACGAGGAATTCCATGTAAACCGGAACACGGGAACGGGTGTACCACCGCCAGTACACATCCTCGATCGGTTTGTGCCATGTGGCGTACCCCTGCTGCTCCACTTTTTCCTTATCATCGCCGTATACCCATTCAAGTATCCGCTCCCCGATCTGCTCCCAGGTCATGAGACCGTCCTCGGGCTTCAGCTTAAAATCCTCGTCATCAATGCTGTAATAGTCGTTCAAAAGTTCGTAGTACCGGTCGAGGACCCCGACCCTGTGAGCCACCTCCAGGTAAACATCCATGAAGAACCTGCACTCTCCAAGCGGTTCCACCGCACGTTTCTGCATATGCACATACCAGTCTTCATAGGAAGGGGACCCGCTGAAAAAGAATGCGTCGATCTCGCTGCTCCAGCAGTCCTTTTCCAGGAAACTCACGTCAGGCAGAAGAATATCCCCTACAGCCTCGTCGGTCTCGTTTGACCAAAGATCGATCTGGACAACGAACATGTCCTTGAAAAAATCCACTGCCGCCTCCCAGTCAGCCTGGCTTATAATGAAATTGGCGGCAATCCCGAACACCATCTCCGGTTTCGCCTTCATCCCGAACTTTTCGTAAATTTCCTCTCTCTCCTTTACATAGGGGATATGGGACAGGGTGCAGTGGTGCCAGAAATCCACGCATCCTGCGTTGCCGCACGGGATTGTCGGCGTTTTCGGGGGCCAAGGCATGTGGGAATAGAACACCGACGGAATAAGAACCCCGTCCGGCCCGATCTTCGGAACCCGTTCATACCCTCTCCCCTTGGGATACTTCCGCCGGATGGAGGGCCATCCCATGGTCCCGCCGGGCACATCCTCGGCTCCCACAAGCTCGCTCAAAAGATCAATGGCAGCCACCTGATGGATTCCGTTGTAATGCCCCTGGGAACCCCTGAACGTCACCGCAGCCACCGGCCGGTAAGGAAACGTCTTTCCGTCGATAGTGATGGTGCTGCCGATCTGGGCATTGTCCACCCACTCGTTTGCAATGCGGAGAATTTTGTCCGCCGGAACCGAACTGATTTCAGACGCCATTTCCGGCGTAAACTGTTTCAAATGCTCGCGGAGCAGTTCAAACGCAGGCCTGACCTTCTTTCCGTAACACTCGTATTCTCCGTACAGGGCAAAATCTTCATCCGCAATGGATTCATCGCTGAACTCCTTGACTTTCTGTTCCTTTTCATCAAAAACAAGAGGTTCGCCGGTTTCCTCATGACGAAGATAGGTACCGTCCTCCTGTATCAGATAGGGAAAATTCGTTTTTGCCTTGAGATAGAGTTCATCATAGATTTTGCGGCCGTTGACGATATGGTTGCACATGGCAAGGGCCACCACGGAATCGGTCCCCGGCAGGATCGGTACCCATTCGGTGGCCTTCCCGCCTGCAAAGTTGCTCATGGGATCAAAGACCACTTCCTTGATGCCCCGCCGGACCGCATCCGCCCGGAGCCTGGCATTTGTCATGGCGGAATGCCCTGAGCCGGTCCCTTTGCTGGAGCCCCACTTGAGAACGTACTTGGTGTACCGCCAGTCAGGTGCGATGGACCATGCCCCGTGTATAAGGCCGCCCATCATGTGGGCTGCATTCCCGCAGTGCAGGCTGCCGCCGCCGATGATAAAGCATCCGTTGTCCGGCACCCCGAACGCTTTGGCATAGAAATACGGATGATTGTGGGGGCCGTCGCTTGCCCGCATGGTCTGGTTGGTGAACAGAATCTTGTTTGGGTCGTCCTCCATGATCTTCTTCATGCGGGTACTGATTTCATCCAGGGCCTCCTCCCAGGATATCTCCTTCCACTTGGGATCCACGCCTATGCCTTTTTCAGGGTTGGTCCGCTTCAGCGGTTTGGTGATCCTGTTAGGGTCATGGTAGTACATAAGACCGGCAGCCCCCTTTCCGCAAAGGCCGCTGCCCGTTCCCCCCATGGTGGAATCCTGAAGTCCCTCGATCTTCACGGGCACACCGTTTATCCGCCTGACCCTGATCCCGCACCCGCAGTAGCATACGCCGCAGGTGGTGTTCACCCATGTATCTTCCCAGATTTTGTCGCTTTTATATGTCATGGCCTTCCCCTCTTTTTCCAATGTGGTTAATCAATGTAAAACACGGAGGGTTCCGTGCCGAATTCCGGCTTGAGCTGTTTTCCGCTCTGCTCTTTTACAATTTTCGACACCTCGCTTTCAGGATCATCCATGTCCCCGAAATGCCTTGCACCGACAGGGCATGCATTCACACACGCCGGAGAGGCGTCAAGATCCTCGGCCGGATCAAGCCCCTTTCTGATCCCCTCATCAATTCGCTCCGCACAAAAATTGCACTTCATGACAGTACCCACCTGGAACGGGTAGATTTCCTCCCCGAGAAGTTCGAACCGGGTCTTGCCCTGCCCGGGGAAATACTCTGCCTCCTTGAGCTCTCTGGTGTAATAGGTTCTCTGCTGGTAGGGACAGCTGACAAGGCACGCACGGCACCCCACGCATTGGTCCTGATCGATCATCACGATACCGTCTTCTCGCTTGAACGTTGCGCCGGTGGGACAGGCATCAACACATGCCGCATCTTCACAGTGGTTGCACAGAACCGGATACATGATCTTTTTACTGGTGGGATACTTCCCGGTTTCCCCGATCAAAACGCGGTTCCAGAAAACGCCCGGAGGCAGGAAATGCTCCTCCTTGCACGAAATGGAACAGCTCCAGCAGCCTATACAACGTTTGACATCTATCACCATTGACCATTTTGGCATAACCGCTCCTTTACTTTGACTTTTTAATTGAACTTTTGCAGGGCGACTTCATCAAATCCCCTCCGGGCACACCTGATGTTGGCCTCCAGCCGATCGCCGGAAAAATAGTCTTCAAGGCTTTTGAGAATCCAGTCGATTTCGATGATCCCGGTTGTTTTTGCAAACGCGCCCATGATAGAGGTATTGGGAATGGGAACACCGATTTCCTCCATGGAGATTTTCCCTGCATCAACAGTCCCCACGGCCGCAAGCCGATGATCCGCACCCTCGAAAACAGGTGTCGGGGAATTCAGCACCATGATGCTGTTTTCCTTCAACCCTTCACACGTTTCAGCCGAGCCTTTCCCTGATGTATCCATAACCACCACTATATCCGGATGATAAATTTTTGTTTTCTCGTGGACCGGTTTGTCGTCCACCCTGCTGAATGCCGTAACAGGCGCCCCCCTTCGTTCAAAACCGAACATGGGAAAACTTGCCCCGTATTTTCCCTTTTTCACAAACGCGCCCGCAAGTATCCTGGAAGCCATGACAGCACCCTGTCCGCCCCTTCCGTGGAACCGCACCTCCATCATTCGTCCGCCCCCCTGTCTTTTTCAGTTTGCATTGAAAAGGGCAGAGGGCAGGTATCTTCAATCTCCATCATTCTTTCCAGCACATGGTATTCATAATCGATATCCTTTTGAAGCACATCAAGCTCCTGTTCGGTCATGTGGCTGTACTTGCCGGCAAGTTTCGTATACTCGGAAACCGGTTTAGGTTTTCCGGTCACCCTGGTGAAACGGTAACAACCGTTCTCAGACTCCCACAACGGATAAAAGTTCGTTTTCACCGCGGCACGGCAAAGCTCTATCCCCTTTTCAGGCCGAACTTTCCATCCGGTGGGGCACGGAGAGAACACATGCAGAAAGCAGAACCCCTGGTTTTTCATCTGATCCGCCTTGAGCAGCTTTTCCGCCAGATCCTCAAGGTGGCTCAGGGTGGCGGTGGCGGTATACGGTATCTTGTGCATGGCCATGAGCAAGGGAAGATTCTTTTTCCGGATGTTCTTGCCGCTCCCGAGCTTTCCGACCGGGGTCGTGGTGGTGCTTGCACCGAAAGGGGTCGTACTGCTCTTCTGTATCCCGGTATTCATGTACCCTTCATTGTCATAGCAGATATAAATGAACGGCTCGTTTCTCTCCGCCGCCCCTGACAGGTTTGAAAACCCGATATCAGCCGCGGTCCCGTCTCCGTTGAAGCAGACCACGGTGTTGTCGATCCCTTTCCTGTTGTAATACCGGGCAAGCCCTGTGGCGCTGGATGCCGCACCGGTCATGAGGGTCCCGTAGTAGGCAAGCTTGTGCCATGTACCGGTATTCTGTCCCAGCAGAACCGGTGCGGAGCACGAAGGCGTACCCGTGATAACGATATCATTGCCCAGGACCTTTGGAATAAACCGCAAAAGCAACTCCAGCTGGCATCCGGGACAGAACGCCAGCCCGCCCTGGAACGGGTCGTCATGCTTCAAATACTCAAATACCCTGGAAAGCCTTTTTTTCTTCGGATCGACTTTTCTATTCATTGCACCTCCGGCTTATTCTTCCGCCATCCAGTTCACGGTGTCAACCGCACCACCCTTTGACATTTCAATCAGCCTTGTGAACATCTCTTCAATATTCTCTTTTGTAATATCCGTGTTCGCGATACCGTCTATAAAACTCAAAAGACCGGTTTCAGGAAATTTTCCGGACAGAGAAGCAACCTCGTTGAAAATCGGGCCGCCTTCAAATCCGAAACAGACACTCCGGTCCACAACTCCGGCGCTTTTTTTCCCTTTAAGGGAGGATACCAGTTCCGCTGCCGGAAAAGGTCTGTACATACGGATCTTAACCATCCCGACCCTCCGGCCCTGATCCCTCATCACATCAACCACGGTTCTGATGGTCCCGCACATGCTGCCGGACCCGACAAGCACCGTATCCGCGTCTGCAGCCCTGTACTCTTCCACCGCTCCGGGATACGATCTTTGGAAGATTCGCGCAAATTCGTCCTCAGCCTCCTTCAGAATCTCTTTGGAACGCATCAGTGCGTTCAGATGCTTCCTCCTCAGTTCGAGGTACCCGCCCATGATCCCGTGAGAGCCGCAGCCGAGACCTTTGCCCGGCAGAAGAGCCGGCCGCCTCGGCTGTGAATCGAGTATTGACAGATATGATTTCACCATCCGCTTTTCAGGTACTTCAACCCGTTCCGCCATATAGGAGAGATAAAATCCGTCGTAATGGACCATCACCGGAAGCTGAATACCGTGGTCCTCCGCCAGCCTGTAAGCAATAATCACCTGGTCAAGGATCTCCTGGCAGTTCTCCGCCACAAGAAAAATCCATCCGCAGTCCCGTGTGCTGATCATGTCCTGCTGACCGGAAGAGACCGCAATAATCCCCGGAGTTTCACGGTTCACGTTAACCATCACCACCGGAGCCCTTGCTCCGGCAGTGGCAAGTACGGCGTCATACATGAAAACCAGCCCCCAGGAAGAGGTTGCCGTAAACACGCGGCCGCCTGCAAGCGATGCCGCGGTGACCGCATTCATGGCAGAATTCTCACCCTCCACGTTTATCATCTCTGCATCAAGATCTCCTTCAGCATGAAACTGAGACAATTTTTCAATTACTTCGGTCTGTGGTGTGATCGGATAGGCCGCCACCACATCAGGGGAGCACAGCATAGCACCGAATGCTGCGGCTGCGTTTCCAGTTAAAAGCTTTACACCGGTTCCGGAAAGGGTTGCCGTACTCATTCATTATCTCCTTGAAGCGTCATTTCAATGGCACGGGCCGGGCATTCGTTGGCGCATATACCGCAGCCCTTGCAGAAATCAAGGTTCGGATCAAAACCGTCCGGCGTCATTTTCATACACTGGGTCGGGCAGAAGAGCGCACAGATCCCGCAGAAAATGCACTGGTCAATATCCACCACCGGCCGGTGGGTTCGCCAGGAGCCCGTATCCAGGCACAGAAGTTTAACTTCCGCATCTGACCAGGGGCCCTCAAATTTGAAATACCTGCTGTTGTTCATTGTATCGTCCTTCCTTGAAACGGTATCAGCCGTTATAGAATCGTACTGTATCAGCAGCGGATGAGGTGGTGGCTCAGGAGTACAGCCGACAGCTGTATCATAACAACAAAATTAACAGAATTCAGAACATGATTTATATTACAGTTATTTCATAGCCACTATATAATTACTTTGTCAAGCAAAAAAATATGTTTTTTTCCCCTTTTCCCGTTGCAGAACCTTCAAAAACCCGGGCAACAGGTGAAAACAGTTTTATAAAAGATTTTTTTCGGCTTCCGGGATTAGATTGACAGAATCTTTGAATCATTCTACTCTGAACAACATGAGTATAAACATTCATATCCATGCAGTTCACCGCCACCTGACAGGGGACACAAAACTGGTGCAAACCAGGGGCGCTTCTGTGGGCGAATGCCTGGCGGAACTTGTCAAAAGATATCCGGGAATGAATGAGGCCCTGTTTGAAACCGACGGTGCCCTTAAAAACGAGATCGAGGTCTACCGTAACATGGAGAGTACTTTTCCGGGAGAACTTGCAGAAAAGGTAAAAGATGGCGACGATATCCATATAACGCTTATACTTGCGGGAGGATGACTCCCAGGAACATTCCGCAAAAAGCCTATGAAATGATTAAAACCGAACCTCAAAGCACCAGTGAATCTGCAATGAAAGACGGGCAGTTCAGAAAGCTCCTTGAATACTTTGACAGGCCCTGGGAAGGATACCGGAACGTGAGAAACGGTGTCAAAAAACGCGTTCGCCGCCGGATGAACCGGCTCGGGTGTTCGGATATGGATCAGTACCTTGAGATAATACGACAGAATCATGAAGAGAGAAAAGCCTGCGAAAGCTGCCTTACCGTCACCATAAGCCGCTTTTTCAGGGACCGGCGGTTATGGGAGTATCTCAGGAACGTCGTGCTTCCGGATATAGCGGAACGTTCACCCGAAAGGGTCAACATATGGTCGGCAGGCTGCGCAAACGGCGAGGAGGCATACAGCCTGGCCCTTTTGTGGGACATGCTCGGCACTGATACCCGCCTGCATATCACCGCCACCGACCTCAACACGGACAATCTCGAGCGCGCCAGGCTGGGAGTATACAAGCTGAGCAGTCTCAAGGAACTGTCCGGGTCGATTCGAATCAGGTACTTTTCTCCCATGCACGAAAAGGGGGGATACCGGATTCAGCCGGAGCTGACCAAATCGATCCGGTGGCTGAGGCACAACATGTTTGACACACCTTTGGAAGATGTGTTTCATGTTATTTTCCTGCGCAACAACCTTTTGACCTACTACCACGGGGCGGAACTTGAAACTGCACTCGCCCGGATCACGGAAACGCTGGCACCCCGGGGATATCTTGTCATCGGATCACATGAGCGGATTCCGGAAAACGGTTTTGCTTTCAAACGCCATGAACAGTGCCCGTGGGTATATCAACTTACCGGGGAGAAACAGTAAACAAGTTTAACAGAGCCTTTTGGAAACGCATCAGAATTTAAAGCGGCCTGATACGTAAGGCTGAAAGATTACAGAAAAAGACGAAACCATGGACACGGAAACCCGGGTTTTCCTGACACCACACCAGGCGGTCGAGGCCATATCTCTTGATTTCGCCAGGTACGGTCCGCAGCCTGAACTTTTCTTTAAGATGGTTCCGATTGTTCTGCCCGGCCGGGTGATAATCCTCGACCGGGCCACCGGGCCGGATGCATGGCTCAGGATCGGCCCGAAGAATCGGATCAGACCGGTAGCCCCGCCTGATCTCGGGCAGCTCCTGTTAAAGAGTCTCAAAGAAAATCCTCCGGCTCTCAAGGATCTTTTGGCCATCTGCCGCCTTGTATTCGAAACCAGTGTCACTTCAGACCGCGATGCCGCCACAGGGTGCCCTCTGCTCCGGGTTGAAAGTGATATGGAACGGTTCATCTGCGCCCGATGCGGTGGATGCTGCCGGGATCTCGGGTTTTCGGATCAATGCTTTGAAACCGACGTACAAAGGTGGCGGGCACTCGGCAGGGATGATATTATTGCCAGAGTCGGATGCAGTCAGGGGAAAGACGGGGCGGCGAAATACAGAATATGGATCGACCCGGAATCCGGAACCCTTTCGGAAATCTGCCCCTGGCTTTCGGAAAGCGAAAAGGGTGGACAGTATTACTGCAGGATCCAGGACATAAAGCCCGATATCTGCCGCGAATACCCTTTCACCCGGAAGCACGCCCGGATGACGGGCTGCAACGGCAGTTTCCAACCGGACAGGAGCTCCGGCTTTCCTGCCGATTGCATGTAAAAAACAAAACAGGAAAGGAGCAGGAAATGATAGGCGCCATAGCAGGAGATATAATCGGTTCGGTTTACGAACGAAGCCCGATCAAAACAAAGGATTTTCCCCTCTTTGACCGCCGGTCCAGATTCACAGACGACACAGTCCTGACCGCCGGCGTTGCCCTTGCCATACTCGAAGACCGGCCGTACCGCGACACCGTGAGGTCCGTGGGCAGGTCCCATCCCGATGCCGGATACGGGGGATCGTTCATCCAATGGCTTTTATCGGACAATCCGCAACCCTACAACAGCTGGGGCAACGGGGCGGCCATGCGGGTAAGTCCGGTGGGCTTTGCGTTTTCAGACCCGGAGACGGTTCTTTCCCAAGCGGAAAAAACCGCGGAAATATCCCACAACCATCCCGAAGGAATAAAAGGGGCACAGGCTGCAGCGATGTGTGTTTTTCTCGCCCGCACCGGACACGGAAAGGAAGATATCCGATCAAAGATCACCCGGAAGTTCGGGTACGATCTGGACCGGACCGTGGATTCTATCCGGCCTGCCTACGGTTTTGACATCTCCTGCCGTGGAACGGTGCCTGAAGCTATCATCTCGTTCCTTGACTCGGATTCGTACGAAGACGCCGTGCGAAACGCGGTTTCACTGGGCGGGGACAGCGACACACTCGCCTGTATCACCGGCGGCATCAGCGAAGCATATTACAAAGAAGTACCGATCCTGATCCGTGAAAAGGTGAAAAAAATACTTGCCGCAGATCTGCTGAGGATCACAGAAACTTTCTGCGACCGCTATCCGACCATTCTGCCCGATGGCTGAAAACCTTCTTTTACGGCCCGTGTCCGGGAGAGTTTTGCAGACGCCCGGGGAAAAACCGCTGCCCCGGTCCGGTGTCCACCATTTTTACATTTATCTGAACCAGCGGATTGTGGTATAAATCGGAAGGGAACTTTGAATTGATACATTTGGCGGAGGACTGACACGCATGCCTATTATTAATTTTCTCAAGCTGAAAGAGCGATTTGAAGTACAAAAGTACAAGCGGCCCAAAACGATGGACCGGGAGAACTGCATCTCTTTTTCAGGATCACCCCGCAAACACCCGGATGCCGGTGACAAGCTTATCCTGATTGTGGATCCGTTCAGCACCAATACCTCTTATTACGTATTTCGTATAAAAGATATCGGTTTTGCCGAAGAACTGCCCAGTATCACCAATATTGAGGGGGAATCCGTCACCATGGCCCGGCTGTGGATCAACCGGAGAAGCAAGGCGGTCCAGTGCACTCCGTTTGTTGTGGAGAAAATTCCCATGGGATGATCAGGACCGAAAAAGAACTATCCGTGCAGAAAGAAGGATGCTGCATAAAAGCGGAACACAGGAGACTGTATTGACCTCTCAGAGATTCAAACCGGCGGCAGGAAAAAGAATACTGGTATTCCTGGCCGGTTTTGTATGGATATGTGCAGGCACGGTGCTGTTATCATTTTCAGCGGTCTGGCTGGACGGATTCTTTGCAAACGGTTCCTTGAAATTCACAGGGGCGGGAGCCTTTCTCGCCCTTGTCATCCACCACTTTGGATTTTTAAAAGTTGTGAACAAAAACCTGGGACGGCTGCTGCCCCTTGACGAACCAAAGTGCATCTTCTCGTTCATCTCATGGAAAAGCTATATCATCATCGCCGTCATGGTCTTTCTGGGAGTGCTGCTGCGGCACTCGCCCATCCCGAAGCCTTTGCTTTCAGTTCTGTATACCGGCATCGGCCTTGCCCTGATCCTCTCCAGCATCAGATATCTGAGAATTTGTATGAAAGAGTGATCCGGTAAAAAACGGCTTTTTGCATCAAACCGCTCTATAATCCCGGATGTTCAGGTATACGGATACGGCAAGGCAGATGAAAAATCCCGCAACCGTAACAGTATCCACGGTGACGGCCTCCAGGTCCAATCCGCTTACCCGCTCCAAAACGTATTCGATGTAGGATACCGGAAGATCCTGATGCCCCATACCGGCAAGGATACGGAAGTGCCAGTCCGTGAGCGGGCAGTAGCCCATGCCGTAAAAAATGCCGAGAACGAACCATGACAGCCCTGTGAGTATAAGGGTCACAAGATTCAGCCTGCGGGTTCTTTTCCACATCCATCCGGTGAGATTAAAAACAGTCCACAATCCGTGGAACACAAGGAAAAAGAAATCTACAGATTTCATCCAGAACATGGTGTTATAACCTCCTGCAAGGTTTAACCTCATTTTTTCCCGTGATCCGCCATCAAAGCGGCACATTCTGTGTTGCCTTCGGACGTATTCCCTAAATCCGCAGACCCGTTTTCAAAAAAAGGTTTCAGGCTCTTTTCGTTCGGTACAGTTTTCACTGAGCCATTCGGCAATTTTCTTAATCGGACTGTCCCTCATCACACGGGCTTCTTTCGGGCATTCCTTGATGCAGGCGCAGCAGTGAATGCAGTCCTCGTCACGGGTGGCATAGCCGTTCGATTGATCAATTGCATCCTTTGGGCAGACGGTCACGCATATGCCGCAGTCATCACACTGGTCAGTAACCTTGATAAAAGGGAACGGTTCGTTTTTCTTGAGCTCCTTGTAGGGAAAGTTGCCCGGAACTTCCACCGCTGACAGGGTTTGGGGGCCTTCAGCCTCCTGAAGGATCTTTGAAATTTGCCCTCCAAAGGACCGGGCTTTTTCCAGATCTTTTTCATCCGGCCGACTGCGTGCAATCTCAAACTCTTTGTTACAGAATGAATGCTCCCCGATAAACGCCCCGGCTGCAAACGGAACGCATCCGATTTGTTCGGCAATGTCCTTTAATTCCAGAAGGGCGTCGTCATAAGCCCGGTTCCCGTATGTTACCACCGTAACCGCAGGGCAGTTACGGGCCCGGAGGCGTTTAAAGTAATCCGCAGCCTCGGCCGGAAGGCGGCCCGCATACACCGGCGCTCCCATCAACACAAGGGCGTTTTCCAGCTCGGGGGCCTCCCTGTTACGGGTATCCGGATCAGTAATATCAATAATTTGCGGTTTATCTGCTCCCACGCCTTCTGCAACCGCTTCAAGTGTCAGCCGCGACGTGGAGGTCGGGCTGAAACAGCACATAACTGTATTGTCAATTTTCATCCATTCCTCCTTTTCTGCTGAAGTACACATTATAACCGAAATCAAAGGTTTTTCAAGCCTGGTGGAAAATCCCGGAATCCATAGCTGAAGAAATCCGATTGATTCTCCGCCGCCGGGAGGATATCATACACTGGGTATGAAATTCCTGATTTTGACACAAAAGGTGTCAAAATTTGTAAAAAAGAAAAGGAGCATGATTTAAAAAAACCGGTTCAGGCGGAATCCTGCGTTCTCCCCCTGGGGGCAGGAACATGAAATGCAGGGAATTCAGGCACAGGGAAAGGGTTTCCAAATCCGTTTTCATGCTTATATTATTATTTAATGCATGTTTTTTGCATAAGTAATAAAAAGGTTCACTAAGAAACCGGATCAACAGAACAAGGAAGGTGAATATGGCTATCAGTCTCAATTCAGGAATGCAGGGGACACCTGCTGCAAACCGATTGAACAACGCACATGAATCTCTGACGCAATCCATTGAAAGAATCTCCACCGGCAGAAAAATCAATTCCGCTTCAGATGATGCTTCAGGGATGGCCATTGCAGACGGGCTGCGAAGCCGGGCCCTCGGAATGGGCCAGGCGATGAAAAACGCGGCTGACGGCATTTCCATCACACAGGTGGCTGATGGTGCGCTCGGTGAAGTCTCCAATATTGTGACCTCCATTAGGACCAACGCGCTTCAGGCCGCCAATGCAGGCCAGTCAGCACAAAGCCGGCAGGCAATCCAGGCGGATATAGACAAATCCCTTGAAGCCCTTGACAGGCTTGCCGAAACCACCTCCTTTAACGGACATAAACTGCTTTCCGGCAACTTTTCGGACAAACAGTTCATGGTGGACCCGAATTCAGGAGAGACTGTTGATATATCCATCAGCTCCGCCGAGAGCACAAAACTCGGCAGCCCCGGAGAACAAGGGACCCTGTCCGAAATTGACGTAACCACACAGGAGGGGGCTCAAAACGCCGTAGCCATAGCGGATGAAGCTTTGAAGCAGGTGAACGGAACCCGCTCCGATATCGGATCCGCCCACAACCAGCTGACATCAACGGTCAACAATTTGAGCCAGTCCCGAATCAATGCGTTCCAGGCTGAATCCGGCATACGGGATACGGATATTGCGGAAGAATCCATGAACATGAACCGGGCAGAGCTGCTTCTCGGGGCGCGGACCTTTGCTCAGGTCCAGGCCAACGCATCCGCGAAAAACGTTACCAATCTGCTCGGCTAACGAATACGAAACACAGCAGGTTCGATTCTGCCGTCTCTGCAGGCAGGGCATTTGCCCGGCTTTTTCAGCCTCTTGCGACTTTTGAATTCAAATCCGCAATTCCTGCAAAAAAAGGGGGATACATCCAGCTTTTGTTTCCTGTGTTTCACGGTTTTGTCGATGGATTCCAGATGACGGGTAACATCCTTTTCCATTATCCCGACTGCCTGGGAGAGCTCACGCACCGTCATGGGGTCTCTCTCAAGGAGGCTTATGATTTCCTGCCGTAAGGTCTGCTTTCTCTCGTTTTTCATCCGGTTTCTCCCGCAATTTTCAGGCTTCGGTCATTTTCTTACTTTATCAGAGCCCGGATTTCCTTACAAAGCCATTGCATGTAAAAATCGTAAGCCTTCCGGTTGAAGTTTTCTGAATAAGAATTCATAAAACCGTGGAAATATTCCGATGGATATATCGTTACATTACTTTTCCGCCCGATCTTTTCAGCCAGTTTTTGAACGGAAAAATGTTTTTCAAATTTCGGCAGAACCATTTTAACTGGAAAGCCGGGGGTGATCCCAGTGTATTTGCGAATTTGAGAACCATAAAAACAGATGCCCGATGGAATTCGGCAGGCAGTCTTCTCGGGGGAAACGAGCCAGACCGCTGAAGCTCCGACACTGAATCCTATAAGGGTAACGTTTTTTCGTTCAGATTGAATTCGTCCGGCCAGATCCCCGGCATAGTCTTCCAATCCCACTTCATTGGTAAAATATTCGTACGCCCGGGATTCGTCTTTAAAGTCCATGAACACTTCATTGTAAGGGTCAAAAATCTCTGTTTCTCCGGGAAGGGCGCGGGCGATCTCTTCTAAGGCCGGAGTTTTACCGAAAATATCAGATACGATGATTTGAAGCATGTTTTTATGACCCGCGGTTCACACTGTCAGCATCTTCCCCGGGACGCTTCGTTCCGCAATTCCAGCATTCCGCAAACTGCCCTTCGGATTCTTCCCCGCAGGATCGGCATGTCCAGTTCTCTTCATCAGAAGAGTATTCTGAGATATTTTTCTCATATTCCGTGACTACCTGTTTTGCAGAATCATAATCAGAGTCTTCAAATAACCACACAGACGGGGCTGTTTCAGTCGTGATCGGAACCATGCCCCTTGTTCCCCACAAGGACTCCCCTCTTACCTCACACCCGATCCCGTTCGACATCAAAAGGCCTTTAACAAAATGGGCTTCCGCAGGATGCTGTGCCGTATAAACGAGTTTCATCTAAATCTGCATTCCTTTGAAAAAATGGTTTTCCATGGGCATCACTCTGCACATTTTACACAGTGAACGGTTTCCGGCATTATGAGAATTCTGCCCACTGGGATATCCTCCCCGCATTCCACACAGGTGCCGAAATCAGGAGAGTCTACCATTGACAGCGCATACCGCAGTTTGACCAGCCTGTTTTCCGCCTGGCTCAACGAAGCTTCCAATACACTTTTGTTAACGATTGCATCCATCCGGGAAATCCTTCCAATGGCATTGTCAGGGGCCACCGGTTTCGTGTTTTCCCTGTAGCTTGAAATCTTTTTTTCAGTTTGAGCTATTTCCTCAAGTATTTTCTCTTTGATCTTATTGTATTCCATTTTTTTCCTCTTTTCATAAGATACCTGCCTGCATAAGGCATGCTTTTCGGTTCGGTCTTTCTGGAAATCATTTGCAGACTTTATTCAAACGGGTATCCTCCCTGAACTTAACCCTTGAAGGATTCCCTTCAGCACGTAATATTTTCCTGCCGGAAATATCATACAAAGATGCCCAGATCGTATCAAAATTCATTTGTTTGTCATACTGGCAGATAAAGCCGAATTTGCCGCTCAATATATTCTTTCCATGCTCAACCCCGTCAATGCAGTCCATGTCAGCCAATGCATTACAAACCGTTTGATACCGCACTTCGGAAAATTGTTGATTCCGGTCGCCTGCATCATGTTTCCACATATTTTCTGATGTGAAATGGTTTACAGTAACAATAAAATTTTCTCCTGTTTTACTTTTCCCGGGATGCCTGATATTTAATTCTTCAGGATTACATTCCGCAACAACCATTTCCCCGCTTCTGTCTGTTAAAATAATGTTGCAGCTTGAAGCAGCAGGGATTCTTTTTAATGCTTGAATACCCTCGTGAACGGTTTTGCATTTTTCAAGAATGTACCGTACCAGAAAAAGGGAGTTGATACCCGGTTTTATCTCATTCAGGACGGGAAGAACAAATGTCATGGCTGCAGCCAATCCGCAATCATTTATTCCCTCTTCACCGTTGATAAACGATGATGTATTCAGGACAAAGCTGTTCCCGTTTCGGGGCCCGTAATAAACACTCTTGCTTATATCCTTGAAAAATGGCGGCAGATCATTATTCCGGGCATGATAAACCTGACCGTTATACGTAAAACCAAAAGCGGTACAGCCCCTGACTTCAACGCAATCCTGTTTGTCGATATCCAGGCAGCTTCCCATACACATCAGCCATGATGTAAACAATTCATGATCATACCCGATTGTATCGGTCACCCCCTGAATCTCCTCCTCAGCTTCAGGGTAATACTTTTTCAACAATTTGCTGCATTCTTTCCCATGCCGGGTCTGAAACGGGTCGAGCCTGACAGGGAACCTTGCCCCGGCCCTTTTAAAAAAATTTCCCGTTTTTCTTCCCATTTCATAATGACTGCCGTTCAACCTTGGATGATACATTGCGTTTCCTTTTTTAATTAAAGGTTTCTCAGATAAAAAAGGAATAAAAAATTGTTGTCAACTGCAAATCCATAAAAACAGCAGTCCCGTGTACGGATTTTGTAACCATCCCTATTCAATCAATACTGTGAAAACGGTTGAAGACCATACGCTATCCGTGCCCTGTCGCACAGCATGTTGCCTGTGTCGTTTTCCCATGACCGTTCGAATTTTCTGCAAGTTGAAGGACGGTTGTCGTAAATTGAACAGGAGACCTTGAATCCCACATTGCCTTTTAAAGCAATGCACTTTGGAATTTTCAATTCGGTTCCGTCCATTGAGGTTTGGGTTGAATCATATTTATGAGTCATATGGCTTGGAACCGGATTTGATTTCCGGCTGCTGATTTCACAACTTGGAAAAAGAACACGAAAAAAGGCACAGCATGCTCCGCAGGTCCCACATAAATTCCTTGTCACCTCAATTACCAATCTCAGCCCGCTTTCCTGCAGTCTTGCCGTCCCGGATACTTAGTACTTAGCGAGCACTTTTGCCTGCGGCGGAATTTGATATACCGAATCCAGCTAACTTTTTGGTAAACAGTGAATCCATGAATGTGAAAAGTAGTCATGTCCATTTATATATCCAAACCTTTCATCATATCAAGCACAAATTCTTCATCTTCCCTGCTCTCTCTCCGGAAGGACCGCATCTGGCTGACACGATATTTGTCTATTCTTTTTTTATCAATAATCCAGGGCTTCGTTCCCTTTTCCAGATCCTGAAACCCATCAATCCCCCCCGCCTGACCAGATCCAGAAGTTCACCTTTTCCGATACTCGCATACACCGCAGCCTGTTTCAGCTTCAGCCAGCGCGGCTGAACCGCTATTCTTTCAGCGATTTTCGCAACCAGTATATCAAGCTCGGATCCGGTCATTTAAAACCTTTTAGAGAAAAGTAGGCAGGCGGAGTCCGTAAACACAAAAAGCCGATGCAGACCTTTGACGGTCCGTATCGGCTTTTGAAATTTGAAAATCCGTTTCCTCATCGCCCCTTTTAAGAAGGGACTTAAACTTTGATAACGATTAAACCATAGCGGGATTTTTTATGAATGCCAAGTTCATTATTGCAATAAAAAAAGCAACGGAGTTCCGCTGCTTTTTTAATAAATTAAAACCTAGGCCACATCACTGGTCTTCCAGGAGAGGAGGTTCCCTAGGGCTGCAAATTCAGAATAAAACACTATTTGACAAAATTCAAGAATTTTTTATATATTTTGACACCCTTAAGTTTGAATTAGTCACAACTTATTAAAAAGGTTAAAAAGATCCAATGAACAGCAATATTACAGAAAAGCTCTCATACACTCTATCTGCCGAAAGAATAAACGGCTACAAAAAACGAATTATTCATAAATACGGAAAATGTAATGGAATAGACTGTTATGTCTATTATAATTGGAATACGGCTTTATGCGAGAGTTTCTATTGTTCCTTGCAGGCATTGGAAGTTGCACTTAGGAACGCAATTCATAACACTGCTTCGGAGTATTTCAACAATTCAAGATGGTTTGAAGATCCTGAAATCTTAGACAAAAGGGCTTTAAATACTGTAAAACAAGCCAAGGCGGTTTTAATTAAGCAAGACAAGAACACCAGCGCAGGTAGGATATTAGCGGAACTGAATTTCGGATTCTGGACAAGCCTATTTAATAAAAAATATGACCAAATTTTATGGCATAAGATTATCAAGAAAACATTTCCATATATAAAAGCTGAAATACGTACAAGGTCTACTTTGTCAAAAAGATTAAACAGTATCAGGAGGCTTCGAAACAGAATATTCCACTATGAGCCTATATGGTATTATAATGATCTCCACAAGCATCACGACAGGATAATTGAAACCATTGGCTGGATGGAGCCATTGATGGAAAATATGATTTTCCCGATTGACCAGTTCCGTTCCTGCTATACTTCAAAAAAATTAGAGCAGATAAGATCTGAATTACATCCCTTAATTTATTGGAAGGAATAGTCATGGAATGCAGAATTCCCACAAAACCAAGCCATTTTTATCCAAGGTAAAATTCCGGCTCCCTTCTTTCCTTACAGGCTTCGTATAATCCCCGGACCGCGGTTTTAAAGCCGGGTTCGTTCATTTGCCTGGCCCCTTCCGGGCAGGACTTGACACAGGCAAAACAGATCATGCATTCCCACCTGTCCGTGGCTGCCATATCTTCGGGCGATATTGCGCCGGTCGGGCAGGCATCCGCGCATTCTCCGCACCGGGTGCAAAGCTCAGGATCCGTTTCCGGTGTAAGGGCAACCGAAGACCTTGCCTGCTTGATCATATTCAGGTTTTCCGGTTCAACATACGGGAACCGTCCCGGAACCTCCACCGCTGAAAGATCTTCTATGGAGCCGATTCCTTCAAGTTTTTGGCGGACCATGTTTCCGAATTCCCGCGCTTTATTGAGATCCGCTGCATCAGGTCTGCCTTGCGCAATCGGGTATTCAGGCGAAGAATAGGAATGCTCGGCAACAAAAGCGCAACCGGCTGCCGGGATAAACCCGCGTAATTCCGCGGTATCGCAAAGCTCTTTCAGGGCGTCATCATAGGCCCGGTTGCCATATACCACCACGAGCACCGCAGCCGATCTTTCCGCCTCAATCCTTTCAAGCCAGGGAACCGCTTTCTCCGGGACCCGTCCGTAATAAACCGGGACAGCAAGGACAACGATTTCGTCTTCAAATTTCCGAGGTCGGCTTTTCCGCCCGCCCCGTTTCGTGATATCGATCATTCTCGGGGGTTCGGGACTTATCCCCGGTGCGATATGTTCGACTATTGTTTCTGTTGTTCCTGTGGGTGAAAAGTATACACAGGAAATCGATTCTATGTTCATTGATTTCCTCCGGTATGTTTTGAATTATCCTTGGGTGTCCGAACGCTTTTCATAATACGTATTCCTGATACGTATTTTCACAGGGCGGGCCGAAGGCAACAAACATTTTTCTTTCTTTGGGAGCCATAACCAAGGAAGATAAGGACATAGAGGCCATTTCCGGCGGTTTGGATTCATCCACGTGACTGCATATCGAATCGGGCCGGTTTTTGTGGTCGGCCAGGAACTCCATCATCATTTCCGGCGTGACCGATCCCGCGGCACTTGAGATCAACTCCCGAAGCCGGTCCGCCCTGCCAAAGGAATCCGGTATGTATGTATACGCGAGATCCGTTTTCTTGTACGCTTCGGTTTCATAATGGTTCGCATGGACCATCATTCCGTTTTCCGGTTCCATAAGGGTGTACCCGCTGTCAATACTTTCAATCCCGGCCATGTTTCCGGCTTCGTCCACCAGGTGATAGTATACGAAACCCCGGGCACTTTCCTTGAGTATGTCCATTGCCCTGTCCATACTATCCCGGCGCATGGTTTCCCACAGATAAATGGCAAGCGGTATATGGTTTTTTATCGGTCCCGGCGGGCAAAGGGTCAGGTTTGCACAGTTGCAGAGCCCGGCGGAATTCAGATAATACAGACTGCTGCCCAGAAGGCAGAGGGCAAGCAAGCTGCTTCATCCCGTCCGCGTGTTTGATGTGCAGAAGATCCATGGGCGCGTCCGGGTGCCAGTCCACGTTTTGCCCCATGATCACGCTTCCGTCCGCCGTTACCGGCCCGCGAACCGCAAATGAAGTACACATGCCCCCGGCAAGGCCGGGGTATCCCACCGCGATTTCGGTATAACATTTCAGGGCGAAGGATTCTTCAAAGCTGATGCCTGAGCCTTCGGCGATTCCCTTCACCAGCTCAAGAGCTTCCGGACTGTAACCGCCGACGTTGTCCATGTACTTTCCGGCAACCGCCAGCACCTGATTTTCAGATGCCTTGAACATCCCGTTTTTCAGTGAAGAGAACATGAAATCCCTGGATTTTTTTATGTTCTCCCTTGCCGCTTCTCCGTACTGCCTGCCTATCTCGTAAGGCATACCCCTGCATTCGATGATTCCGGGCTTTTTCTGAATCATTTGTTCCTCCTGTTCCCTTTGCAGTTACATATACGATCACACAAAAACAGGACCCATTGTAAGCCCTTCTTTTTCATTTCAATTGTAAAAACCCGACATTCTTACAAAGAGGAAAATTCACCCGGTGAAACCCCGGAAAACGATTTGAAATCTTTTATAAAATGGGACTGGTCCGTATAACCGAATTCATAAGCCGTGTCGGTCAACATCCCTGCTGTATGGCCGGATTTCAGTTTTTCAACAACCTTCTGGAAACGCACAAGACGAATAAACTTTTTCGGGGAAATACCCAGGCTGGCCGCAAACTTTCGCTCAAGCGTTCTTTCCTTTACGCCCAGCGCGTCCGCCAGTTTTGAAACCTGTATTTGTCCGCCTTCGGAGTCGATAAGCAGGACGGCGGTTTCATACACCCGGTCCTGCCCTGTGTACGAAAGATTCGCCTTGCCTATGAGGCCCTCCATGAATTCCTGCTTTTCCGCAAAAGCCTTTTTCTCCAGGAGCATTTCACAGACAGTTTCAGGGGAATGTCCGAGGACCCTGGGCAGTTCAACCATTGTGTCAATGACTTCAGACGGCTTGATATCAATTATGCCGGGCAGCCGCCCGGATTTGAAACGGATGATGAACAGTTCATAACAGCCGATCGAAACTTTTGTCCTCCCGGTGTAAGGCCCTGCAAGAAGAGTTCTGCAGCCGGATCGCGAAAGCAGGAAAACCAGGTCGAAGTACCCGTCAGGAAGTATTTCATAACTCCTTGGCCCGCACTTATTCCTTCCGGGAATAAGTCGGAATTTTTCGATTATGTCCGGGTGCGCATACTTTGGAAGGCGTTGTGTTTCAGTAATCATCCAAAACCATTCCGATTCGTACCAGCCCTGAGGTGTTCGTTTGTACTTCTTAAGGGACGGAAAAAGAAACAATAAAGCTGTCAGTGAGTCTTTGAAATAAAACTCTCGGGAAAGTGTTTCCGAACCTGTTTATTTCCTACATGCTTGGATAAAAGCTTATAGTTATTCCGTTCAAATCGGATTCTTCCTGCAATAATTGCAGGGTGAATTTTTAATTTTTCCGCTAAAAGGCGTATTTCTTCTTTTGATGCTTTATCAGAAATAGGTTTTTTATCCCAAACACTTTTTGGAATTAGTCCATTACGGGCCATTTTATCCGCCTCTTTCTCGATAATATCTTCTGTTTCAAACATTTCTCCCCGAAAGTCCAGGTCGTCTATAATAATACTGTCGGATGCAGATAGATGTTTTGAAACATGAGCAAGCTCATGTAAAAGACAAAACCAAAAATTGTCAATTCTATCATGTCGAAGCGTTAGGCCGATTACAGGTGACCCATCCGGCAACAGGATAGCGGCACCATCAAGATAGGTTTTGGGAAGATGGGGAACTACAATCAGATGTATCCCCTGTTTCTCTAAATATTCCTTTGCCAGGAGGGGACCATCATCAAAATAACTTAACCGGGCGATTTCCTTTAAAAAGCCGGCTTTGATTGACCCCTTGGTATATTTTGTTTTTAAAGGGTTTTTCCGGGCAATAGATTGCACTCGAATACACCAGGCCGTGAGAGCATACATATCCGTTTTTGGGTTATATCTGCCTCTTTTCCCTTGCCGGAAACATGCTTTAGGTACAGTGTTTAACCCTCCAGCATCTTCAATAAAATCACGTAACAGTTCTTCGGCTCTTTCTTTGATTCTCTCAACTTCAGGAATCCAGTTACGTTTGGCCATTTCGATTAGCGGGAATTTTGACCAATCCATATCTTGAATCTGTGCTGGAAAGTCAGCCCCCGGCTGATTCAGCAGGACCTCTGCTGAAACACCCAAATTTTTATTCAACGATCTCATCATAGCCAAGGTAAGAGGCCTTTTCCTGTTCAGAACTTCTGAAACCTTGCTTTTATTTCCCATAAAAGGAATCATGTCCTTTTGAGATAATCCCAGCTGTTCCATCCGAAATTTTATAGCATCAACAGGATCAGGCATGTTAATAGGAAAATGCTCTTCCTCATACATTTCCACAAGCGCTGTCAGCAATTCCAGCTCATCCATTTCCGCCGAACCCGGTTCGGCATCCATGAGCTGCTCAATGCGTTCCAGAGCTTCGTTATGATCTTTTCCATTTTTTATAAGGCGGTTAATCATTTAGATTACCTCCGCGTCAATTTTGTCATACTCTTTATGAGTTCCAATAAAACGTACAAAGACAGTTTTCGAGTGGTAGTTTATCTTTACAATCAAGCGATATTTGTTTCCTGCAATATTGAAAACCACCCTGTTGTCCTTAAGAATACTTGCAGACCTGTACTGCTCTTTTATTTCCGCCGGGGATGCCCAGTGTGCTTTTTTTGCTTCGTGGTACCATGCTTCTAAAGGTTCTTTTGCATCCTGATGATCCGGCTTTTGGTAAAAGTCAATCAAGGTCTTTTTTTTAATTATATGCATATATTATATTGGTTCCCTGAACTATGTCAACAAAAAAAGTTCCCAAAATGGAAACTTTTTTGTAAAATTCGGAATCTTCAGCTCATGGCCGGTGCCGCTGTAAATGTGCTCCATGATTATTCATTTTTTAATTTGGTCATGTTATTTCCCCTGTTAAAGGAAATCCTCTCTTACCGGCGAAAAGACCTCAACCGCCACCGAATCCTCCAATACTTCAGCCCAATGCTCAGTGCCTCCGGGAATGCACCAGCCGTCGCCCGGCTTTACATCAAACGTCTCGCCCCCGATCGTGAGCTTCAAGGCCCCTTTGACCAGATACCCGGTCTGTTCATGCGGGTGGCTGTGCTCAGGCAGTACGTGTCCCTTTTTTAATACAAATTCGGTGAGCAGTGTATTTTCCCCGTAAACAAGGGTCTTTCTTTCTATACCGTCTGATACCCTGGTGTATCCTTCCCTGCTGTGTTTTTCGAACATATTTTTCTCCTCTTGAATATTCAAACCATAACGGTTAACCGTAAACTGCGGTGCCCGATCTCCGTCCGGAGCCCGGTGTACTACAGCCGCTGAATAAGGTACACGTAAACCGGAAGCTTGCTTGAATCCTTTATCTCTCTGATCAGTGGCAACAACTCCCGTTTCTTGGGGCTGTCTTTCAAAGGAGACAGATAAACTCCCCCTTTCCTGCCCGGAATGTCCGGCGCATCCTGAAGCAGCTCTTTGACGGATTCATAATGCGTTTCAGGCAACCCTTGCCCTATTACAAAATTCGCAGTCACTTCAATGTTCCCGAAACTCCTGTTGATATCAGCCATCTTTTGAAATGCTTCCCTGACACCGGATCCGGTTAATGGTTTCCCGAGCGATTGCAAGGTTGGCTGGTCTGCTGATTCGAGTCCAACGTTGATATAGATGTAAAACGGGAGGCTTTTGAGGGTATCAAAGAATCGGGGGGTCGATTGAAGCAGTGATTTCACACTTGCGAACAGGAAAAGCATCGGTGTTTCGAAGTTCGATTCAAAGCCGAATGCTTTATATGCTTCTGCTGCAGCCGGGGTGATAATGTCCGTGTCCGCTCCGAGTGCATCATGATTTCCAAGAAACAGGGCATTGCAGTTTTCAAGGTCCCGGCCGTAAAATTCCCTTAACCGGTCGATTTGTTCCATAATATCGGCCCGGGAACGGGATTGAAAAGGCTGGTCCGATTTCACACAGCAGAATCTACAGTTATAGAAACACCCGTCTGCAATAAAAAGCGGGATAACCTCATAATCCACATGCCGTGTGTCCGGCGGAAGCACGGATACCCGGCCCCCTGTGATCGAATGCAGTTTGCCGGCACGCTCGTGCAGAACCTGGTCACTGTTTTCCAGTATCCTGCCGATCAACTTTCGGGCTTTCGAATTGAAGCGCTCCTTAGGTGCCATGTACAGATCCGCATATAACTGCGGCCATGCACCGAAAGCATTCATTACCGCCGGGTTGGAAAAATAGTTTATCTCCCATATCGGATTGCTCGGGTACGGCAGACAGGGCAGATAATATTCCCCCATCCAGGAGACCAAGCCGTTTTCCGTGCTGTCGTCCCCGACCGAATAAAACACCCAGTCATTGCCGTCCGTCCGCTTTAACTGTTCCGCCGGGTGCGGCCAGCTTGGACCCAGCCCTCTTATGTATTTGATTTCCCCGTTCAGGTTAAACACGAATTCAAATTCGGATGTCCGTATCTCCGAATATTTTCCGTGCCTGAGCGGAAAGGTCTGCTTTTGAATTTTACTCGGACCCTGTTTTTCCACATTAATGGCAAGGTTGCCAGTATGGGAAGGGATCATACGCGCCTGCTTTTTCCATAACAAAATTTATGTTTGATCATTCGGGGGCCTGCCGATCCTTGCGATGGTGCGCTTGGCAACTGCGCATGCATACTCTTTCCATTCAACCCTCTGACTGTTTGCCGGTCATGCTTTCTATTTCAATTTCAATTACGGCTGTCCCATTGACCTCTTTCTCGGAAAACCGGAAAGATCCTTCCGCATATTGATTCATGATAACTTCAAGAGCTTTTCGTTTGCCCTCCGGGTTTTCAATAAAAGAAGCTTTCCCGAATCCGATGACACTCACATATTTCATGCCCCATTTGCAAGCATTTTCCGCTTTGACAACCTCTGCTTTATGATCAAATTCAAAACATACGTTCCTGTTTTTCCGCAATATGTCGATTTTCTTTCCTTTCAGGGAGCAGTGTACGTAAATCCTGCCGTCCCGGTACCCGAAACATAACGGCACAATATAAGGAATATCGTTATCAGACATAGCGATTCGGCATACTGTTGACTGATAAATCACCGATTCGATTTCAGGCTTTTGAACGATTTCTTTTTCACTTCTTCTCATAACAACTTTTCCATTACAGAACACCGGAAAAATCAGCGGATACGGTCATAGCCGGTGAACCGTCCTGTAAAAACAGACGGGCCTTGAGAACACGCCCGGCGACCGCGGACAATTCAAGCGGATCTTTTAATACCGGGGAATCGGATTCCGGTGTGTTGCCATCGGTTGTATATCGAATCACGGATCCCGGAATACCGCCGGAAACCGTAACCTTTCCGCTGTTTTTCTTCACGTCCAGCCGCGGGCACATTGCATTGAGCCGCTCCAGCGGGATATAGATTCCGTCGTATGTTTTCCCGAAAGCTTCCCGCGCTCTTGATATCTCCCTTGCATAGGCCTTTGTGACCGGATCCGACCGCAGGCGGGGCTCCGGGATTCCGATAATGGCGACCCTGTTGGTTTTGAAAAGATCAGGGTCCCCGTGGGCCTCCTGGAAAGCCTCGTTTGAAAAGGAGTATCCCGCCTTAAATATGCCGCTTTCCCCTTCGAACAGCAGGTAGGAGATACTGTCCGGCCCTATGGCCATCGGCCCTGTTTCCAAAGGTACAGGCACATCTCTCACAAGAACCCATACAAGATGGTAGGCAATCATGTTCTCGTTTGAATAGTAAATGCGTGCTCCCATAGCGCTTTCCGGATCATCGGAAATGAAATCCGCATAACCGTAATCCTGTGCATGAGACTGCTCTTTTGTTTCAGCGAGATATCCGGTAAACAGCCGGTAAGGCCGGAAAGAAGATCCGAGATGCTGCTGAATGACCTGGAAAATCCGGTTTTCAAAATCGGGCTGCCCCATCTGCAATCCGATTTGCCTTGCATATTCAAACGTATTGTGGAAAATCCATCCCTGGTTAGCGTACGAGACCAGATCCGCTCCAGTCATAACATAGGTGGCGAATCCGCCCACTCCTTTAAAACCTGGATTGTCCTGCATGGTTTTCAAAATATCCTCTTCAGGAATCATGGCATCCGTCAATTTTTCCGAATAGAATTTGTTCAGCTTTTGGCTCCCGTCTTCCGTGACCATTTCAAGATGTCTGTACGGAACATGGAGATGGAACAGGCCCATATCCATTTCAGGCATGGACCGGTCAATCTGGCTGTCAAGAATCAAATACGCACTTGAAAGGGCGGCGGTTATGGCGGGTACAATACCGTTCACGGCTCCCACTTCAACCGGAAGTACACCCCTGGGCGCATAGTTTTCAGGGATAAGGCGATTGTAGGAATTCAGGGCGGATTTGTAATCCTGATTGGCCCAAATATCTGAAGGGGCGAACACCTGGGCCGCGGTCGCGATATGCATGGTTTCGGGAACCATTGAGGAACCGATGCCGTACACATTTTCCACCCCGCTTTTGTCAAGCAGATTATGAGCGACCTGCTTGGCACCGCCTCCGCCGGTTGCCAAAAGGGTGGCCCCTTCAATGTAGCAGCGCAGGTCTTCTTTTGAATACACGTGCATTGTCGGATGATGATCCATGCTTTACAGACTCCTTTCCCCCGAAAACGGGCAATTTGAATTCCATGTCATATGAGCGGAATATCTTTCGGATATTCTTTTGCCAGTTCTTCCCATTCTGTCCGGGTTCCCTGGTTGCGGCAATCAGCCGTCCGCAGCATCCGTTTGTTATCCGCCGTCCGATAGTTCTTTTATAATATTCAATGCCTTGTCCATCATTTGTTCAGTGATATCAAGATGAGTTACAAGGCGCAATCTTGTGCGTCCCATCGGGGCAACCAGAATGTGCCTGGAAGCGAACTTCTCAATTACCTGACGGAGTGTTTCCGGTGTTTCAAAATCAACCATAACGATGTTTGTTGACGCGGGCGATACTCGCGTGCACAGGCCGGAATCTGCAAAAGCATCGCTCAGCAGTTTCGCGTTCCCGTGGTCAACTGATAAACGGTCGGTGTTGTTCCTTAGAGCAAACAAACCTGCCGCCGCCATGAAACCTGCTTGTCTCATACCGCCGCCAAAGGCCTTTCTCATACGGGCAGCCTCATGGATAAAGTCGCTGCCGCCCAGAAGCAATGATCCCATTGGCGCCCCAAGGCCCTTTGAAAGACAAATTGATATGGAGTCAAACAGCTTTCCGTAATGAGATGGTGATTCGGGCGTCTCAATGAGAGCATTGAATAATCGTGCTCCATCAAGATGAAGAGCAAGTCCGTGCCGGGCACATATCTTCTTTATCTTCTCAATCTCTGAAAAATCCCAATATGTGCCTCCGCCTTTGTTGCTCGTATTCTCAATGGAGACCAATTTAGTGCGCGGCAAATGGGGATCATCAGGATTAATAACCTCCTCTGCTTGACCAGCAGAGAACCTGCCCCCGTTTCCATAAAGCAATCGACAGGAGATACCTGAGTGAAGGGCGGCTCCCCCGCCTTCATAAAAATACACATGTGCGGTGTGATCACATATGAGCTGGTCACCCGGTTTTGTATGCGCCTTGATCGCGATTTGATTGGACATAGTACCGGACGGGCAGAATAATCCGGCGTCCATTCCAAACAAATCCGCTGCGTATGATTCAAGATCGAGGACGCTTGGATCGTCCCCGAAAACCGCATCACCAACTTCAGCAGAACACATGAATTCCAGCATCTCCCTGGATGGACGTGTAACCGTATCACTTCTAAAATCAATTATCATAACATCCTCTTTTCGTATGGATAACGCCGGATTCCGGCAGGTCTATGGAGTCGCCCGGCAGCAGGGGCCATGGTGAAGCATGCCCAAGCCTAAAGCAGCCGCACTCGAAACAACAAAAATGCCTGTAATGTTCCCAAGTGATGAAAAAACTGATTTTGTGAATCCGTGCGTGAGACTGTTTGTAACCGATAAAAGAACTGCCGGACCGGGACTGATGATTGCTACAAGAGCGATGCTTAAAAATAATAACCAGGTAGAGAGTTCCATAGTTCACCTTTAATTTTTCAAGGCCGGGATAAATATGCCACTATAACCGGTTGAACTCACTGGTTTTTACACAGCGCAGCAGAGTAAAAATCCAGTGCAGTGATTCGTTAACTATTTCAAGTATCGTGTTCTCCATCTGCACGGGCAAATTTTTCCTCGTGCCGGGGCAAACTATCGATGATCTCATAGTAGTCACCCTTTTGCCCGACCCATACATGGCGTGTAGACTTGAGATGAGTTGGCGGGTCCAAGGCTCCCGCTGCAATGGAGATGTTCTTCTTTTCCCTCGGATCCCAAAAGAGACTGGAGCCGCATTCATGGCAAAACCCTCTGTACACATTTGGAGTTTCGTCCAAAGTGGACCGATACCACTTCAAACCGCTTTCCTGGGTCATTATCAAATTCTCCCGGTCTGTTGATGTATATGCACCCACAGTCCCATGAAACTTACGGCACTTGCTACAGTGGCAATTTATTACCGGTAGCATTTCGCCGTGGATTTCAAATTTGACAGCTCCGCACAAACAACCTCCGGTTGCTCTTGGCGAATTCTTTTCTTCTGCATTCATTTCTTTACCTTTCGTTTATTTAAATCTTCGATAATAGTCTAACGGGCTGCTCAGGGCGGCGCGCTTTTTGCGTCCGCTGCATTTTTTTTTGTTATAAATTCAAGGTCATTATCTTAGGAAAACAATCTTTTCCGTATTGAGGACAGCTATCACACCGAAACGTTTTTGGAACATCTTTAAGATCCATGATTCCCACAAATCCATATTTTGACCAATATTCTGGATCGCCCGATCCCTTTTAAGCGCCAGGTTGTGCTTTCTTTTGTTTAGCTTTAATTTGAGCGATGGCATCATCCATGGATATGTCGCCCAGCCAATTCTCGCGGTCTTTTGTATAGTCACCATGGCCTACAGAAAATTGGTTCAGAAACCGAATAGTGTCAACAACCCCCATTTCTTTGAATAGAATGTGAGTAGCCCTGCGGTTAATTTCAGATACCGGCTTTGTTTGCGTATTCATATTTCTAATTCCATCACCAATTCGGTGGGGGATACCACCCTGGTATTTAATCTTTCAAAACTCTTAGCTTTTTTCAAAAACTTATCATCACATGTACAAAAATAATCAACTTTAGAAACTGATGCAAATGCCAAATGTAAAGCTTCAAGTGGCTTCAAAGCCGACGCCTCGAAGTTTCTGGCCAATGTTTCTATCTCCTGTGATAATTCAATAAATTCTTTTGCTATTTTAAGTATTGCTAATACGTCTTCCTTGCGATCCTGATCGGGAATGCGGCCAATCTCGAATAGCAGTGCGTCTGATGAGATGAGGTTCAAATGATCCGACTCACACAATGATAAGATAACGAGCACTGCTTCAGCTTCAACAGCTATTCTTGGATGTGACTTATCATCGAACGGTCGCTGTAAGCTGCAACAATCAGGATAAATTCTCACGTTATAATTTTCCTGTTAGTTAACACCAATAATCCCAACATTGCTGGAATTTTGGGTTGAAAAAGCCGATTTCAAAGGTTTCATCGCTGCCATCGAGCCGCTCTGTTGGAAAATCGAATTCATTAAAAGAATACAATAAAATTTCGTGCAATGCAAATTGATCTACAGTGAAACACCGGAAAACTTTAACTGCGAGTTTTCCTATGACTGAAAAAACCTATAATCGCTGATCAGCCTTAGATTAAAAGCGATTATAGTAACGATAAATATTTGAAGACTCTGCTAGTTATTATCTGAAGATGAACATTCATTTGACTTCACTTATTCCGATTATAAAAACCAGCCGCTACATGCTTTATAAGATGAGGGGTTTGGATATTATTGAGCGGATAAGCAGAGTGATATACAGTAAGCGGTTATTAAACCGCATCTTCCGCAGGCTTGTGCCGTGGGGTATGATGCCGTCCAAAAAGACAAGGAGGCATCATGGCAACAGAATCGAGACAA
>JAWLES010000004.1:0-36281 GCA_041685935.1 Desulfobacteraceae bacterium
ATGTCCATAAGGTTTACCACGGCTCCGAGGCACTCTCCCTTTTCTCCAATCACCGGCCTGCATCTGGCCAGAAGGTGTTTGCCGTCAACGTTCTGGATTTCCCTGGAGGGAATGGTTGTGAAATCAATGTATCTGCCTTTTGAAATCTCTTTTATCAGGCGGCAGAGCTCTGTATCTTCGATATATTCGCTGATATTCCTTCCGGGCGGATGCCGGTCCGCGTCAAGGGCCAGGTGCTGGCGGGCGGCAGGGTTGATGAGGATGACCTTTTCGGAAGGATCTGTGACGATGACGCCGTTGGGGAGAGACTCAATGATGGTGTGCGTACGGCTCTGCTCCGTATGAAGATCCTCAAGGGTCTGTTTCTGTTCATCCTTGAGTTTCCGGGTGTCCCGTTTGAGCCTGACCTTTTCCCGTCCTCTGTTTACCGCGATTCGGAGCTGATCAGGCTCGTACGGTTTGGAGATGAAATCGTACGCCCCTGTTTTCATGGCCTCGATTGCGGTCTCAATGGTGGCGAACCCCGTGATTACGATGACGATTATCCCTTCGTCCATCTCCATTGTCTTCTGGAGCACCTCCATCCCGTCCATGCCGGGCATGCGCATGTCCAGGAGCACTATGGAAACAGGTTCGTTGTGGATGATTTCAAGCCCTTCTTCGCCGGTTTCCGCTTTGAAGACCTCGCATCCCATTCTGCCGAGGATTCGTTCGGCACCGTCGCGCAGGCTTTTTTCATCATCAATGATCAGAATTTTATCCGGATCAAGTCTTTCCAATGCTAACCTCCCTTTATTGGTTTTCAAGGGCTTTTATAAATGACTGAGGTTCCACATCCACCCTTGTCCATAGCATAAGCGTACGCCTTGCTGAATGGGCAAGAACGGTAAGTCCGTCCACGAATCGAATTCCTTTGCGGTCCGCCATTTCCTTCCAGAAATTGTATTCCCGGTCATAGTTGAGGTCGATTACCAGTTCGCAGTTGTCCGCGGCAAGTTTTGAGGTCAGTTCCGCAAGCTTCGGGGCTTCCTGGCGTCCCGAGACCGGGGTGGTGTTTACTATGATATCCGCAGCCGGAGGGTTGTCGCCCACAGCGTTCAGCAGTTTCGTCCGGCATCCGAATTTTTTTGCATAGGTGTCAAGGTTGTCCAGCCTTCTGCCGACAACCGTTATCGTGCCTGCCCTGAGCCAGTTCAAAATAAAAATCACAGCCTTTGACGCCCCTCCTGTGCCGAAAACGAGTGCGGATTTTCCTGTGGCGTCGAAACCTGTTTCTTCAAGCGTATCCATGAAACCGATGGCATTGGTATTGTATCCCTTGATTTCGTTTTCCGTCAAAGTTACCGTGTTCACAGCCTGGATAATGTTTGCGCCTTCGGAAAGCACATCCATGCAGGAGATGACCGCCTCTTTGTACGGGACCGCGATGTTGGCTCCGTCAATATTCAGTATCCTCAGGCTGTGTATGGCGCTCCTGATATCTTTCGGCCCCACCTTGAAGGGAACGTAGTATGCCTGGATGCCGGTCTTTTTTAATACATATGAAAACATTGCCGGAAGTTTGGTTCTATACGCTCTTTCGTCGCTGATTATGCAGAAAGTTTTCATATATGCTTTTCAAAATAAATAACGGAAAACCGGATCCCGGAAGTTTGCAGTCCGGTTTTCCGCCATTGATAGGCTGAATCAAAAAAAGTCTTCGGCCCGGTTTAAAGCAGATTTTTTATGCTTTGGGTAATCTGCTCTGCAGATGCAGGCTTGGGAAGGTAATCATCCGCTTCCATGCTCATCCCGTCCGCGTGGGAGTATCTGGTGGAGCCTACGTGGTCCGCAACAGCCGTCAACATGACAATCGGGATATTCTGGTGTTTCTCATCCTTTTTCAATTCGGAACAGACCTCGTAACCATCCTTTTCCGGCATCATTACATCAAGCACGATTGCATCAGGCGGGTTCTGCCGGACCTTTTCAAGGCCCTCGACCCCGTCATACGCCACTTCCACTTCAAACCCCTCCTTTTTGAGATTGGACTGTACGATTGCGGCAAAATCAGGCTCATCATCAATCACTAGGATTCTTTTTTTGTCGTTCATACTTGATATCTCCCTGATAATTTTGGTGAACGGTTTTGATGGTAAATATCCTTTACTAAATAAATTCTATATTTCGTTTGGAGCTGTGTCAACCAGAAACTGTTCAGCATTACTCCTCTGTCGTATCCTGTTTACTGTCGGACCGGACAGGAAGCTCAATGGAAAAAACAGCCCCGCCTTCTTCCCGGTTAAAAGCGTATAGCCGCCCCTGGTGTGTTTGAATAATGCCGTAGGCCATACTCAGGCCGAGCCCGGTCCCTTTTCCTTCCTCCTTGGTGGTGAAAAACGGGTCGAAAATTTTCATTAGAAGTTCTTCGTCGATTCCCGGCCCGGTGTCGCAGATTTCCACCAGGGCCATTTCCCTTTCTTCAAGGAGCTTTGTTCTGAGTTCCAGAGTGCCTTTGCCGTTCATGGCATCTGCAGCGTTGAGAATGATGTTCATCAGCACATGGTTGACCTGCTGGACGTCCGCAGGGATGAGGGGCAGGTTTTCGTCAAGGTCGAGCTTGAGCTGGATGTTGTGGAAAAGTGCCTGGTTTTTCAAAAGGAAAATGGTTCTTTCGATGAGCTGGTTGATATTGTGGAGCTGGACTTCCCTTTTGGTCTGCCTTGCGAATTCCAGCAGCTCCTTGACAATCGATTTGCACCGCTCTGCGTCCCGCTTGATTCGCTGAACATCGGTCCGGGCATCCTCCGGAAGATCGTATTCTTCCAGCATGAGCTGGGAGAAAAGCGTGATACCTCCGAGGGGATTGTTGAGCTGGTGGGCGACACCTGCGGCAAGCTTGCCCAGGGAGGACATCTTTTCCGCCTGCTGAAGCTGGGTCTGGGTCTTTTTAAGTTCGTTTTCCATTTTTATGGTTTCGGTTAGATCATGGAAAAAGCCGATTGTGGCAACCTCTTCCCCGTTTTCATACACGATTGAAGCAGTGAGGCTGATGATGACTTCCGAGCCGTCCTTTCGAATGCATTTCTGTTTGTACGACCGGATGATGCCTTTTCTGCCGTATTCTTCACTCCTCATGATCTTCATGATCTTTTTGGCATCTCCGGGGGGATAAAAGTTTTTGATATTAAGGCTTGAAAGCGCCTCCTCCTTTGTATATCCTGAGATCTCCGAAGCAGCCTTGTTAAAAATCAGGATCTGTCCGGTTTTGTCTGCGGCGATAACCCCGTCCACTGCGCTCAGTATAAGGTTGCGCAGAAACGAATTGGATGCAAGCCGTTTTTCGTCGCTGCCGTCCAGATCCGGGAGATGAAAATCGAGAACCACGATGGTTTTGTCCTTGTCTTCACAGGAATCAAGGGGATAGGCATAAAGGCAGTTGGTGGTGCCTGTATCAATCCGTTCGGTGTTAATGAAGTTGAGTGAAGGGCTCCGTGTGGTTTTGACGGTGATTACCGGACAGTTATTGCAGGGGGTGTCCCGGTTGAAGAGAGTCTTGTGGCATTTGACATTTCCGATTTTGTCCCGGTCTTTTATCTTTTTTTTCGAGTCCGGGCTCAGAGCGAGGATGTCGAATTCTTCGGAAACAACCATGATTTGCCGCTTGAGGCTTTCAACGGCTTTCATGAGGTATTTTTCCTGATTTGATGAATTTTTCATTTCATATTCCAAGGTACTCGATTAACGGATGAATCTGTTGTATATGAAAACAGTACCACTATTTTTATATGCTGCACTCGTACCTGTCAAGGAGGAAAGCGGGAATGAATGAACCCGGTTAAATTTTCTAAGCAAACTTATTTGGTGAAGCATCAATATTCTTGACATTTCGCCTTGAATTTGAAAATGTATCGCTGGTACTGACTAGGATAACGTTTTGATTTTCCTTATAACGGGAGGAGCCATGATAGTTGCGGAAAGAAAACCTTTGGATGAAATCAAGGGCATGATTGAAGGATACGGCAAGGTGCTGACGGTGGGATGCGGCACCTGTGTCAGTGTATGCCTTGCAGGCGGTTCAAAAGAGGTGGATACCCTCAACAGCGAACTCAAACTGGCACTTGGGGATCTTAAGCCGGAGCTGGGCGGCCATACTGTAAAGCGGCAGTGTGACATGGAGTTTCTGGCCGAACTGGACGAAATCGCTGAAAATTATGACGCCTTCGTGTCCATGGCTTGCGGTGCCGGGATACAGTTTCTGGCGGAGCGATTTTCAGACAAACCGGTTTTTCCTGCGGTTAATACGGTTTCCATCAGCGTGAACCGGGATGTGGGATGGTATGAAGAGAACTGCCGTGCCTGCGGTACATGCGTTTTGGGTATAACCGGGGGCATCTGCCCGGTGACCGCGTGTGCAAAGGGGCTGTTCAACGGTCCCTGCGGAGGCACCAACAACGGCAGCTGCGAGATTCACAACGACCAGCCCTGTGCCTGGTACAGGATATATGAACGTCTTGAAAAGCAGGGGCGCCTATCCCAGATAATCGAATTTTCTCCTCCGAGAGACTGGACCAACCAGAAACCCAGAACTACTGTGCAGCCGGGATACGAAGAGCGGTCCACCACCCGGAATTAGGGTCGTCACGGATAATAAATTACGAAAGAGAGAGGGAAAATGGAATCAAAAAGCAATCTTCAAAGAGTACTTGAGGCCGGTCATTTCGCGTTCACAGGCGAGGTCGGTCCGCCGAGGGGAGCGAATACCGAAGAGTTGAAAAAGAAAATTTCCCATCTGAAGGGAATGGTGGATATGGCGAATGTAACTGACAACCAGACCGCCATGGTGCGAATGTCGAGCTGGGCGGCAAGCCTGATATGTATCCAGGAGGGTGTCGAGCCCAACTTTCAGATGGTATGCAGGGACCGAAACCGGCTTGCCATGCAGGCTGACATCCTTGGGGCCTATACCCACGGTATCCGTAATATGCTTTGTCTGTCAGGCGACCACCAGATGTTCGGGGATCATCCTAATTCAAAAGGTGTTTTTGATATTGACTCCATGCAGCTGATCCATATGGTTAAAAAAATGAAAAACGAAGGAACTTTCCTGGGGGGCGCCGAGATTGACGGGGCCCCTTCGGACCTGTTCGTGGGCGCGGCAGCCAATCCTTTTGCCGAGCCGTTCGAATGGCGGGTCCATCGTCTTGCCAAAAAGATCGCAGCTGGTGCGGATTTTATCCAGACCCAGTGCATCTACAATATGGAAAAAATGCGCGAGTGGGTGAAACGGGCTAATGACATGGGGCTGACTGAAAAAACGTATATCCTGGCCGGAATAACCCCCATGAAGAGTGTGGGTATGGCGAAATACATGAAAAACAAGGTGCCGGGGATGGATGTTCCCGACGAGATAATCAAGCGCCTGCAGGGAGCCGGCAAGGGCAAAGCGGCTGATGAAGGCATCCGGATAGCCTGTGAACAGATCCAGGAGTTCAGGGAAATGAAGGGTGTGGCAGGTATCCATCTGATGGCGATCGAATGGGAGCACAAGGTGCCGGAAATCGCCGAAAAGGCAGGGATGCTGCCGAGACCTGAAGTATAAAACAAGGAGGTCCCAATTGAGTAATCATACTGTTATGGTTGTTGGCGGGGGTGTTGCAGGACTTACAGCGGCCCGGGAGCTTGCGTCGCGGAACATCACGGTGGAGCTGGTGGAGAAGAGCTTTTTTCTCGGCGGCCACAGCATCGGCTTTACCTGCAAGGCAACCGACCGGTGTCGTCAGTGCGGTGCCTGCACCGTGGAAAAAATTCTTGGGGAAGTGGTGCATTCGCCCATGATTAATGTTCATCTTGGAACCGAGGTGAAGGCGGTTACCAGGGGGGATACAGTCTCGGTCCGGCTTGGGAAAAGCGATATGGAATCCGGCGGTACAGGACTTCTGAAAGGGTATTCCAGTCACAACATTCCGTTTTACGTGGCTGAAGAAAAGACCGCGGACATGCCGGCGGAAACCGTGGCCGCCGGCGAAATGGGAAGCGACACCGCACTTGATGTGGATGCTGTTATCGTTGCCACCGGTTATTCTCCCTTTGATCCGAACCTGAAATCCACTTACGGATACGGAGAACACAAGAACGTGATCACCGGAATGGAGCTTGAGAATATACTCAGAAACCATTCCCGGCTGGTCCGGCCTTCAGACGGAGCCGAACCGGACAGGGTGGCGTTCATCCAGTGTGTGGGAAGCCGGGACGAACGCCTGGGAAACCTGTGGTGCTCCGTGGTATGCTGCCCGTATGCCATGCGGATGGCGGGCCTTACCAAATACAACAAACCTGATACTCTGATTTCCGTCTTTTATATCGATGTCCAGAATACCGGCAAAGAGTTTCCTGTTTTCCATGAAAAGATTCAGGAGGATGTAACGTTTCTTCGGTCCATACCCGTGGATATTTACCCGATGGAGAATGACGGGCTGAGTGTCCGCTACATGCTGGATGAGGACGGCAGTCCGGTATCCATGGAATTCGATCTTGCCGTGCTTTCGGTGGGCATAATGCCGGGAAAGGATACATCCAGACTTTCCGGAATGTTCGATATAGAGGTTGATGAACACGGGTTCCTGGAAAGTGCCGGCAAAGGTGTCTTTCTTGCCGGAACCGCCAAAGGCCCCTCCGACATCGCAGGTACTGTTGAGGACTCGGAGCGGACAGCCTATGAAACAATGAAATACCTGGGGGTGATATCATGATGCAAGTCGGCATGAACAATGAAGTGCTCGTCATCGGAGCGGGCAGCGCGGGCCTTGCCGCAGCCGGGAAGATAGCCGGCCAGGGGTATTGTGTTACCCTGGCTGAGTCGGGTGCTGATGGAGACTCCGTCACCGGTGATATCAATATTCTTCAAGACGCAGTGCTGGATAAGCTTGACGGGTTTGCAGGGGACTTCAGGGCCACCTTCGTCAAAGACGGGAACCGCCTGGTCAAAACGTTCGGGGCGGTTGTGGCCGCACCTGAATATGATACCCTGGTGATGGGGGAACCTTACGGGCTTGCGGAAGGGGATGGTGTGATCTCCCAGAGCAGGCTGGAATCGTATCTTTCCACCGGGGAGGGACTGAATAAACTGAAAAACGGAAACGGCTCCACAGTGGCCTTTTTGACCGGGTACGGCAAGGAGAGCTGCCCTGAAAATTTTGAAAGGCTTATCAAGTCGGCTATAGCGCTTCAGGAAATTGAGAACTGCAGCTCCTACGTGTTTGCCAAAAATGTAAAAGTCGGCGGGCAGGGGCTTGAAAACCTGTTTACAAAAGGGCGGCATCAGGGGGTGATCTGCTTTAAACCCGAGGAGACGCCCAGAGTGGAGCAGGGGGCCGGCGGCCTGACGATTCGGTGCAGTGATCCTGTGGTACGGACGGATATGGAACTTGCCCCGGATTACGTGGTCCTGGAGGAAATGGATGTGCCGGGTGAAAGTTCTTCTGAACTTGCCCGCAGGCTGAAAATAGACAGGGACCTTGAGGGGTACCTGCAGAGCAACAATGTGCACCGGTTTCCGGTGGGAACCAACAGGGAAGGAGTTTTTGTAGCCCATGCAGATGACAGTGCTACAAATATCGCCCTGAGAATCAATGAACTCTTATACGACGGTGTGAAAAACGTGCCGGAAGACAAAGTGGTTGTGGACAGTGAACGCTGCGTACTCTGTCTTACCTGCTATCGGTGCTGCCCCCACGGTGCGATTACCTGGAACAATGATGCGGCTGTGATTTCTCCTGTGGCCTGCTTCGGCTGCGGCATATGCGCAAGTGAATGTCCCATGGACGCCATACAGCTCGGGGAGTTCACTGATGATGATATTACAAAAGCTGTTCAGTCGGCTGCAGTGTCAGGAGCCTCTCCGTCCATTGTAGCTTTCTGCTGCGAAAATTCAGGTCTTGAAGCTTTTGAGACTGCAAAAAAATCAGGTGCGAAATTTCCCGAGGGAATGAAAACGGTTCGCGTACCGTGTGCCGGAAAAATTGATGCAGCTTTTATCTGGAAGGCTTTGGCAGAAGGCGTAACCGGCGTTATTGTGGCGGTTTGCCATGAGGGCAACTGCCGGTCGGAAAACGGGAACACCTATGCGGCATGGAGGGTCGACGAAATATCAAGGCGGCTGGAAGCCATGGGGGTTGACCGGGAGAAGGTGATTTTCGTGAACCTGGCTTCGAACATGGCGGATACACTTGAAAAGGTCGTTGCCGGATTTGTGGAAAAACAGGGTGGTTCAGGATAACAAAGCTCAAAGCTCAAAGTTTAAAAAATGCGTATTCCGGGGAGATCTCAGCCCGGAATGCGCATTTTTGATATTAAAGGGTCAGCTGTACCGGTTTACAGCAGATTCTCCTTTTTGAGACGGCTGATGATTTCCGTGGTGGATCTGCTGCGGTTCATGGTGTAAAAGTGAAGACCTGCCACCTGTTTTTGCAGAAGGTCTCTGCACTGTTCCGCGGCAAAATCGATTCCCAGATTAAGGACCGCTTCCTTGTCTTCTTCATCCACCGCATCCAGCCTTTTCTGTAGTTCCGGAGTGATGGTGGCCCCGCATACTTTGGAGAGGATGCGTGTCATCTTAGCGGTGTAGACCGGCATGATTCCGGGTATGATGGGTACATCGATTCCGGCTGCCCGGCATTTATCCACAAAATTGAAAAAATATGCATTGTCGTAGCAGAACTGGGCGACCACGTATTCGGCACCGTTGTCTATCTTGAGTTTCAGGTATTCGATATCCCTTTCAAGGCTGTCCGCCTCTATATGCCCCTCAGGGTACCCTGCGCATCCGATGGTGAAGTCATACCGGTCCCTGATAAAAGCGATCATGTCGGATGCATGGGGAAAACTGTCCGGGTGGGGAACAAAATCCTCCTGTTTGGGCCTGTCTCCCCGGATAACAAAAATGGTTTCAACTCCCAGGTCTTTGTATCGGTCAAGAACTCCGGTTATTTCTTCAGGGCCCAGGCCGTATCCTGCTATATATGCAACCGTGGGCTGCTGTTTTTCAATCATGATATCTTTTACCGTCTGAAGGGAGCCTTCCCGGTTGGAGCCGCCGGCACCGAATGTAACAGACATGTAGTCGGCCCCTGATCCTGCCAGTGTGTCAATGGTGGTGCTGAATTTTTCCCTGGCCTCAGGGTTTCTGGGCGGAAAGAATTCCATGGATAAAACAGGCTGTTTTTTCTGATAAAGTTCGGTTACGCGCATGTATATCTCCTTGAAAAGAAATTGTTATATGTGCCGAAGAAAATTCGGCATTATGATTTTCAGAATGTAAATAGGGGATATGAATAAAAATGTCAATACCGATCATGCCCTTTTTATTCAGGCAGTATGTGATCAGGTTATGAACGGTGTTTGAAAAACGAAACTCCCATGGTATCCGGGCCTGTGCTTATACCCACTGACGGCCCGAAATACGCGGTGTACATCTGCCGGCAGTCAAACATCTTTTTAAAGGTGCTGACAAGATCGGATACATAACGGGTGTCTCTTGCATGTGCGAGTGCAATGGTTACCGGAGATTCTCCTATGTCCTCCTTTATGTGGTCGATCAGGTCCAAAAGCAGGTTTTCACTTTTTCCGGTCAGCTTGGTTTTGACAACAATCCTGCCGTCGTTGAAACCAAGCACCGGCTTGATTCCCATGACGTTTCCGATCACTGATTTAAGCCCGCTGATCTTTTGATTCGCCCGAAGGTATTTGAGCGAGGGCACGGTCATGTAGGTGGTGATCCGTTCTGAAAGATCGTTGACAAGCCTGATGATATCCTCAAAGGATTCTCCCCTGCCCACTGCTTTGGCCGCTTCAATCACGATCAGTCCCAGTCCCATTCCGCAGTGCCTGGAATCGATAATTTCAATGCGGCAGTCGTGCTTGTCCTCAAAGTACCTGTGGGCTTTGAGTGCATTTTCATATGTTTTGCTCAAGTGTTTTGAGCAGTGAATAAAGATAATTTCATCATATTCCGCAGTCAGTTCCAGATAGTGAAACGAGTATTGTTCATACGATACCGGTTTGGTTTTCATGGAGTTGTAGAGTTCGAAATTGGAGTAAAAGTCCTTGATTCCAAGCTCTTCTCTGTCCTTGTAGGTTTCGCCGTCCAGAATAATATTCACCGGAATGATTTTGACCCCCAGCTTTTCCATCATGTCATCGGATAGATCCGAAGTGCTGTCCGTCACGATCAGGCGTTTCATGGAACCTCCCTTTGTTTAGAGTTGTCCTGATATTTTTAAAGCGGATAAAACCACTTTCTGCATCAGTCTTTCCTTAATGCCGGAGGGCCGGTGAAGTCCCATCCGTTCAAGATACGGTCCTGCTGTTCCGGGAACCCGGGAAAGGGACGATGTGAAAAGTTCAGGTATCAGGGCGAGTTTCCCGTTTTCGCTTTTCTTCTTGAAAGCCTTTAATGATTTGCCGAGAACCTGTTCTTCATGCGTGAGATCGGTTCCAAATGGGAAATCCGGAAAAAATCCCTTTTCCCTGAATGGCCTGAGCTGATCCATGATCATCCCGGGGGTGTTGTTCCTGAATCTGTCAGGTATCAGCCAGTCCGAAGGAATGCATTCAGCCCTTTTGGCTTTTGCCAGAAGATCGTTCTGGAACCTGGAATCAGCAATGCAGATCAGGCTGGTCATGGCCTCCCAGTCTTTTTTTCCCCGAAGGTCAGCAATCCCGTACTCGGTGACCACAATGTCCCTTAAATGTCTCGGGATGGTTGTGTGGCCGTACTCCCAGACAATGTTTGAAACGCATCCCTCCCCTTTTCCCCTGGTGCTGCGGATCATTGTGACGGCCCTTGCATCTTCAAGCGCGTGGGCCATGGACACGAAATTGTACTGGCCGCCGGGTCCGCTGATGATCCGGTTGTTCTCCAGTCCGTCAGCCACAACAGCTCCGGAAAGGGTTACCATCAGTGCGGCATTGATAAACCTTCCGCTGCGCCTCTGGAGTCTTTTAAGCTCTTCATCTCCGTACAGCTGGTTCACATAATCCACCCCGCACATGTTGATTAGATCGAGCCGATCTTTTTCCAGCCGGTTCAGTTTCCGGTAAAACGCCTGGGGCCCAATAAAAAAGCAGGCATAAAGTGCGGTTCCGTTTTTGAGGGTATCCCCGAGGCAGTGGCGGATGATCCTGTCCAGGTTTTCAGGCAGGCTCATGTCAAGCGAAAATTGCTCCTCAGTCCGGTTTGAAAGGGCAGCTCCGTTTGAAAAAACAAGATCTTTTCTGAAAATCCCGAACCTCTGAAGAAATTCGAACTCTTTGGGCTTGATTCTTGTATGAAGGAGACGCTTTTCCAGAAGTTTTCTGAAAATCATCTCCACCTGGCGCTCATTGTATCCGAACTCGTTGATCACTTTCTGAAGCCGGGTGTCATCGTATACCCTTCGCTTGACAACATCCTTTTCAAAAAGCTCGATGAGACCGTCCACGAGCATTTCCGAAGAGCCGAGAAGTCCTTTGTCAAATGGGCCGGTTCCTCCCGAGGTGCGGATCAGATCTGCGTAAATATCCGAAATGCCGGTTTTTTTAAGGAATGATCGGTAAGCGCTGTTTTTGCAGTGCCTCATTTCAAGGCCTGCCACGATAGCATCGCCGAGGGAGCCGATACCCACCTGTATCGTTCCGCCGTCCTTTACAAGACAGCTGGCATGCAGTCCGATCATCCAGTCGGCATTGCTTACCGGTTCCTTGGGGGCTCCGAAAAGCTTGAAATCGTAGTCAGGGTTGTCAATGATCATGTCGTAGAATTCAGGGTCCACAACTGCATCCCCGTGCATGAAAGGAAGGTTTGTATTTACCTGGCCGATAATGGCAAGGTTTTCGCCCCTTTTTTTCTTTTCATGAAAGATTCGGCCCCCTTCAAGGTGGGTATCCGGGTTGGATCCCATGCTGATAAGATTCTTCCCGTTAACCTTCTTTTTAGACACCAGCTGGGCGATCACGTTGCATTCGTTGATCAGTGCGTCCCGCACCGCGTGGGTATAATTGGACCCCAGATAGTTCTGCCTTGCATGGGGATTATTCATCCAGCCGCCTGCCTTGTTGAAAAATTCAACAAGCTTGAAATTTTCAGGCGCCGCGTTTTTTCTCAAGTCAAGGACATACTCGAAATCAGGGAAATCCTCCCATATCCGCTCGGCAATGGGCTTGATCAGCCGTTTTTCAAGTTCCCCCGACCATGAGGGCTTTTCAAGGGAGACTGCAGTGATCAGTGTAAAGTGAAGATCCGGGTTTTCCCTGGTTCTTCTGTAGAGCTCGTTGATCAGGTGGTTGGGTTTCGCAAGGGCGAGGGGCGCTGCCAGGACGATTTTTTTTCCAACAGTATCAATGAGTCTGTCAACGCATTTCTCCGCGGTTTTACAGTAAAGCGGTTTTGTCGGCTCCAAGGCGATCTCCCAATTTTAACCGGTATTTAAACTCGTTGCATAATTTTCTAATAAAACAGCGGGGTGTTGTCAATGTTTTTTTGGGTGAACGGTGTTTTCTGCAAGTACATCAATTCTCAACAAGAATGATATGCTGATAAGAAACGTGAAGCATCAAATGTTTATCTTCATTTCGGGTTGTTCCGCCGGGAATCGTTGTATGTTTGCATTGTCACAATTGATAATGTAATATGAAATTATTGCCGGAAAGGCATGGGATCGGGTAAAAAATGAAACAGTTGTCTTTGCCCGGCTTGGCGAAAGATTTCAAAAGGACTTTCTGGGAAACCTGACCCGATGGATGTGCCAGCAGAAAAAAAGTACCGTTTACTATTCGATTCACAGCCGGATGCCGTCCTCTTTGCGGACAGAGAGACAATGGATCTTCTGGATGCAAACAGTGCGGCTTTGTCACTGTACGGTTATGATCTGAATGAATTTTGCACCCTCAAATTAACCGATATCGCCCTGGACTCCGAAACGCTTTTCCGGAAAATCGAACACCGGGGCACTTACCTGGAAAACACTTCCCTGCTCCAGTACCATCAAAAAAAGGACGGGACGATTTTCTGTGCCGAAATTTCCGTGAGCGCATTTGACCTCTCGGGCCGCACGGCATATTGCGCCTCTGTCCGGGACGCCGCCGACCTTAAATGTTCAAAGGAGACGTTGAAACAGAGCAAAGACCTGCTTGATCTGATTGTAAACAGCTTTAACGGCTTTATCTATACGGTTTCCAATGACTACAAGGTGGAGTTCATGAATGACGCGTTAATAGAGCATATCGGGTACAATGCCACAGGGGAATACTGCTACCAGTTAATCCACGGTCTTGATCAACGGTGTCCCTGGTGTGTCGGTGAAACGGTTTTTTCAGGCAAGACGGCAAGTTTTGAACTCAAATGCCCCCGGAACAACAGGTGGTACTATTACGTGAGCACGCCCCGGCTTGAGCCGGACGGCAAAGTCAGTGCCCAGCAGCTTATTGCGATTGATATTCATGAAAGGAAGCAGCATGAACACAAACTTCTGGAAAAACGGGATTATTTGGAAGCGGAGGTGAAACTCTTAAGGTCCGCTACCATCAGCAGGTACGGACTTGACAACATTGTCGGCCAAAGCCTCAGGATGCAGGAAATTTACAACCTTATCCTTGAAATTGCCTCTTCTAACGCAAGCGTTCTTATACACGGGGAATCAGGCACTGGAAAAGAGCTTGTGGCTCAGGCAATCCACAACCTGGGTAAAAGAAAGGGAAAGCCTTTCCTGCCGGTCAACTGCGGCGGCATTCCGGACAATCTTATTGAAAGTGAATTTTTCGGCTACAAAAAAGGAGCGTTTACAGGGGCAAACAGTGATATGTCCGGATTCCTGACAATTGCACAAGGGGGGACCATATTTCTTGATGAAATCGGGGAAATCAACCTGAATATGCAGGTCAAGCTTTTAAGAGCCATTGACGGAGGCGGCTATACACCCATCGGAAGCAACCAGGTTATGCGGCATGACGCCCGTATTATGGCGGCGACGAATAAAGACCCGGAACTTCTTGTCAATAAAGGCTATATGCGGCCCGATTTTTTTTTCAGAATTAATGTGGTGCCGGTAAAAATCCCGCCGCTGCGGGACCGGAAAGACGACATCCCGCTTTTAATTTTTCACTTTTTAAGAAAATTCAGCGAAGGCGGCCCCTTGCCCCATGTGCCGGCGGGTGTAATGAAAAAACTTGAATCGTATCATTGGCCCGGTAATGTAAGGGAGCTTGAAAATATTATCCACAGATATGTGGTCCTGAACCGGCTTGATGTATTTGATACGTTAACAGCAGAGCCGGGTGAAAAGGAAGGCGTACATGAGGAACCGTCAAAGCAGGGGATTCAGGAGGAATTTAAACCACTTTGCCAAGCGGTTAAGGATCATGAAAAGCGGATTATTACCCGCTGTCTGCAGGAAAATCAGTGGAAACGGTCCCGGGTGGCAGCGATTTTAGGCATTAACCGCAAAACACTTTACCATAAAATGAAAAAATATTGCATCACCTGACCCCGAAAATACCCGGATCGGGGTAATAGTTCCCCGTCAGAGAACCGTCCTTTGTTTACAGTATGTTATATCAAGTGCCATGGAATTCGGGCAAAGATTGCCCCATTCCGGCACCTGCCCTTTTTCCTTCTGAAAATAAAATTATGTTCAAATTCAGCTGGTTAGGCTTGCATGGGCCGCCGGGCATATTTGTTGCTCTTTAGAGTGCCGACATAAGGTTGTGCGATACTGAACACCCTTAAACCTAAAACAAAGGGGGATCTTATGAAGGGCGGACATGTGTTTATTTTTTTGGTGACAGCGTTTGTGACAATGACCATGGGATCTGTCTTTGCCGGGGAGTCGGCGCCGTGTTTTTATTCAAGCCTGCATCACACCGGCGAAGGGATGCGGTACTGGTATGAAGCGGATGACGGATTTATGGCGATTACCGGGGTTCCCTACAAAGAACTCGGCTGCAAAAACTGTCATGTGAAAAGCTGTAATGACTGCCATCTTGAAGAGACAAAAGAGGGCCCGGTCTATTCAACCGAAAAGGCACGGTCAAGCCAGACCTGCCTTGAATGCCATTCCAGGGAAAAGGCCACAATTAAATACGATGAAATGATGGATTGTCAGGGTGCACATGCCTGTGCCTACATGGGATGTAATGACTGCCATACCTCAAAAGAGGTGCATGGCGACGGAACCTTTTATCACAGCATGAGACAGGAGGGGGCAATGGAAGCAGCATGTACGGACTGCCATACAAAGGAGTCGGTTTCTTATCCTTCCCTCCCTGATTCGAGATCCCACACAGTCCACAACGACAAGCTGGCTTGTAACGCCTGCCATGTACAAAACACAATAAGCTGTTACAACTGCCATTTTGGTGTGCTTGCAGAGACGAAAAGCAAACCGGACAGTTTTGCCACAAAAGTGAAAGATTTTCTGCTTTTGGTTAAATTCAGGGGAAAAGTCACAAGCGGGACCATGCAGACACTTGTGGGCAAAAACAATGAACCCTTTATCACCTATGTGCCTTACTTTACACACTCAATAACCGGCCGGGGAAGGAAGTGCGGGCAATGTCACGATACGGAAGCGGTGAACCGCCTTGCCTCATCTGAAAAATTCACACCCGCGATCTTCCGGAACGGGGAACTCGAATTTTATAAAGGTGTTATCCCACTGGTTCCGGAACTTTTAGACTGGCCCTTTTTAGAGAAAAAGGAAGGAAAATGGGTGCCTTTTGAACCCGACACAGACCCCCTTATTCAGCTGGGTGTTTATGCAGAACCTTTTCGGAATGACGCGCTTAAAAAAATGGCCCGGAAACAGACGTATAAAGAATAGGCAAACCCCTTGCTGTTGTTGCCTGGAATCATTGTGCAAATATCGCAGGTTTTGACACTTTTCACGGATTGGTGTATATGCAGAGGTCGCTTGATGAAGAATGGAGAACAGAAGGGGAGAAAGCGGGGAAATGGAGCAGGAGTGGCAAAAAATTTTAAAAAAAAGTATCACAACTGTAAAAGAGCTTGCCGACCGGTTTCCTGATGTTCCAGGGGGTCTTCATGAGGTTGCGGCAAAATATCCTGTTAAAATAAATCCCTACTATCTTTCCCTGATGAAAACGCATGACGATCCTGTGGCCCTTCAGGCAGTGCCGTCCGCTGAAGAACTCGGCGGGGTCCATGGTCATGAAGATCCTCTTGCGGAACTGCATCTTTCTTGCGTGGACAATCTTATACACCGGTACCCGGACCGCGTTGTTCTGCTTGCTTCCAGGGATTGTGCAGTATACTGCAGGTTCTGTATGAGGAAAAGAAATACGGGCCGCACCGGCGGGCTCACACCGAACTCTTTTAAAGACGCAGTTGCGTATATCAGGGAGGATCATCGCATCAAAGAGGTGATCCTGTCAGGCGGTGATCCTTTTTTACTGGCTGACGACCGGATCGAACATCTTTTGAGCGAAATCAGGAGGATTGCTCATGTCGGGATGATCCGGATTCATTCAAGGGTGATGTGCACCCTGCCTCAACGCATTACTCAGGCCCTTGCCGGAATCCTGGCAAAATACCATCCGGTGTGCGTCAACACTCATTTCAACCACCCTGCAGAATTGACCGCCCAGGCGGAAAAAAGCTTAAAAATACTTGCAGGAAACGGTATCATGCTAGGATGCCAGACAGTTCTTCTCAAGGGGGTGAACAATGATCCGAAGGTACTGGAAAATCTTTTCAGGAAACTGGTCTGTGCCGGGGTAAGGCCGTATTATCTTCACCATCCTGATCTGGTGAAAGGGACAGGCCACTTTTACTGCAGCCTGGATCAGGGAATATCAATCATGAATTCCCTGCGGGGATTCATTTCCGGTATGTGCATTCCCGATTATGTTGTGGACCTGCCCGGAGGTGCTGGAAAGGTGTCTGCCTTACCTTCCCGTCTGTGCGGTGCGGATGAGAAAGAATATGTTTTCGAGAACCATAAAGGCTCTCTAATCCGTTATCCCTGTCTTTAGTCCGGGCAGACCGCCCTTTGCATGATTTCACAAAGGGCGGTCTGCTATCCGGGTTTATCCGGACTTCACCTCGATTTTCCGCGGAACAGCTTTGGCAGCTTTCGGCAGATTCAGGTAAAGTACTCCGTTTTTCATGTTGGCTTCGATTTTATCCTGGTCGATGGATTCTGACAGGGTAAACTGCCTTCTGTAGCTTCCGATTTCAAATTCAACCAGAACATCGTTTTCCTCCTTGGTCTCCCAGGGCTTTACATCTCCTGTAATGGTGAGGATATCATTCTTGAGGTCAATGTTGACATCATCAGCTTGAACACCCGGCATATCCGCAATCAGCATGATATCCCGCTCCGTTTCGTAGATGTCCGTTGCCGGGGTAAAGATCATTCCTTCACTTGTATATTCGGCAGGGGATGCAACCTCCTGTTTTTCTTTTGCCTGCAGTTCTTTGGAGCTGTCCATGGTTTCTCCCTCCTTTTTTATAGTGGTTCATCCGTATGGTTGTTTCAGCCGATTGTGATCCGTTTCGGTTTCGCCGCCTCGGCCTTGGGTATTTTCACATTCAAAAGGCCGTTTGTCAGGCCGGCTTCCACTTTGTCAGGGTCAACTTCACCGGGCAGACTGATCACCCGTGAAAATTTGCCGGATTCCCGTTCCCTTCTGCGGAATTTCACATCCTGGTCCATGTTGATGTTTCTCTCTCCGGAGATCGTAAGGTTTTTCCCGTCAATCTGGATATCGAGATCGCCGGATTCTATTCCGGGAAGTTCGGCCCTTGCGTAGTAGTTGTCAGTATCCTCGGTAAGGTTGATCAGGGGAAAAACCCCGCTTGTAAAAGGATCTCTCAAGTTTCTGGAGCCGCTCATAAGGTCGGAGAGCATATCCATCTGCCTTACCAGGCTCTGGAAATTTTCCAGAGGATTTCTGTAACTTGTTTCGGGAGATCTGAATAAGCTTCTTCTGATCATCATGCACCTCCTGATGGTTTGATTTTTGTTTGTTTGATATTCAGCCGCTTTTTACTTCTATTCTGGACGGCCTGCTTTCTTTTGTCTTTTTCAGTTTCAGTTTCAAAATACCGTTTTTGAACTTTGTTTCTACTTTTTCCGGGTCCACATCCGCCGGAAGATCTATGCTTCTGTTGAAAAAACCGTATGATTGTTCCACCCAGTGCCGGTTTTCATTCGACTCTTTGTGCTCATGCTTTTTTTCCCCTTTAATGGTCAATCGTCTTCCGTCCAGAGACACATCCATATCATCCGCATCAACTCCGGGAATCTCCGCTTTAACTCTAATATGTTTTATCCCTTCGCTGATATCGATTTTTGGAAATATATCTTCATCAAAGAGCATGCCGGGCGACCGGAACCGGTCAGGTGTCCCGAACCAGTCCGTGAGCATGTTGTCGAAGAATCGATCCTGTTTGCTTTTGTAAGTCCGGGGACTGTTTTCTTTCTTCTTCCAGGGTAATATATCAAGCATATGCCACCTCCTTTCCCCTGATAAAGGGAATACCATATGTTGTTTCCGATGGAGCCTTCAAGGTATGCATACCCAATGATTATGAGTAATCATTGTTTAACCCAAAAGATAATATGATTTTATCGTGTGTCAAGTGGCAGGCAGGATGAAATTGTGTTTTTTTTAAGGGGTGTCGAGAAAATCAGGCAGACATATAAGACTTAAGCCTGCTGTTCGTTGCCGCAGGCAGGTGAACGGAATTTATTTTTTTAACTTGACTTGTGAAATCAATTTTACTATTGAAACACAGGAACAATCGCTTTGAAAAAGAATGTTCAAACCGGATTCAGCAGTTTGATTTTTGACTTGACAACAGGAATGGAGAAGTGGTACCGCTATTGTAGTCAAAAAGTATCTAAAATATAGCGCACAGCTTCATTGTCCATAGCAGCCTGAGATCATATCCGTAAGTTTTTGGAAACCTGCCGCCGGAGCACTTCAGAAAAGAGCCGGACATTTATAAACAGGGGGCGGGTATCTGTTAATACAATATAAAGGGAGGTTAGCAAATGAAGTTACAAAAAAGAATGTCAGCCGTTATGGCTATGATTGTGCTTTTCACCGGTTTGTTCCTATTTGCCGGGAATCTCAGTGCAGGTACTCCGTCCCTGGATGCCTGGAAGCCGTCGTTCGATCCGTCAACTGCGGAATACAAATGTGTGGTGTCCAATGTTTCCCATCCGGTCCTCAAAGGTGTTTATACAGGATTTGCCATACGTGACGAGTTGTGGAAAAGGACCGACGGAAAGATCTTTATCGATTATAAACCCTTTTCCATGCTGGGCGGCGAAGTTGAGGTCTTAAACCAGCTCCAGATGGGTGCCATCCAGGGTATGGGGGTGAGTTCTGTTGCAGCCACCAACCTCGGACCGAGATTCGGCCTGATCAATCTGCCGTTTTTGGTCAATTCTTTTGAAAAGCTCGACAGGTTCGTGAACAGCGGCAAACTCTTCAGGCACTATATGAATGCCATGGACCAGGTTGGTATAGTTGGGCTGGATATTACCGGATACGGAAACTACGGATGGGCAACCACTGAACCGGTCCGGACCATTGAAGATGCCAAAAAGATTAAATTCCGTACGGCTGAGGCTGCTGTAAACCAGCTTCTTTACCGGGAGTGGGGATTCAATCCAGTGGCGATGCCATGGCCTGATGTACCGACTGCCCTAAAACAGGGCGTGATTACAGGGCTTGATCATACGCCCTCTGTATGCAATATTACCAAAAAGTTTGAAATCGCCAAATACTACACTCAGGTCAATTATGCCCAGGGACTATTCATCTGGATTTTTAACAAGACCTGGTTTGAAAGTCTTCCTGAAGATTTGCAGCAGACATTCAAAGAGGTTGTGCACGATGTCTGCGCCGAAATCAGGAAAGAGGCGGTTCAACAGGAAAAGGATCAGATCGCCGCAGCCAGAGAGGATGGTATCGAGTTCATCAAGCTTTCTGACGATGACATGGAAATTCTTAAGGAAAAAGCGGATGCGGTCCATGACAAATATGCCGATGAAATCAACCGGATCTATCCTTCGGATAAATATGAATTTGATAACTATCTGAAAACGGTCCAGGAATATATGAATTACGGTCAATAATTTGCTTTGACTCATTTCTGAAATCATGTATATTCTGTTTCGACAAAATGCGTGTCCCGGATGCGGATTTTGCAGCAAAGTTTTTGAGATTGGGCTTTCGGAGGCAATTTCTTCGCATGTTCCATTTTTTTCATTGATTTTAGCCCGGAGCTTGTATGTTTAAAAAAATCCTGGATCGCGTTGACCGATTTCTGTCTTTTGTCGAGGAGTGGACCCTGTTTTTAACCGTGATGGCGGCATTGATATCCCTTTTTATCAATGTGGTGTTGCGGTACGGGTTTAACTACTCCCTTGCCTGGTCCGAAGAGCTGGTACGGGAAGTGATTATATATACCACCTTCATCGGCTGCAGTATGGCGGTGAGAAACAGGGCCATGATCAAGGTTGACGCAGCGGTTCAGATATTTCCCAGGCTCCGGATGCCGTTGACGTTCCTTGGAAACATCTGCATAGTCATTTTTTCCGGCATTCTGATTTATTACGGGTGGAAAATGACCAATCTCCAGGTTTTCACCAACCAGAAAACCATTATTCTCAAAATTCCGCTGGTTTATCTGTACGCCATACTCCCGGTCTCAGGCACGATGATGATGATCCGCGCCTTTCAGGTTATTTTTGAGGATGCATCCGAGCTGATAAGCGGGCAAACGCATGGCCGGGGAGCTGAATCGTAAATGGTATCGAGTGACATTATCATACTGCTGATCCTTATAGGTTGCATGGCAGCGAACATCCCGGTTTTTCTCTGCCTCTTCTTTACCTCGGTGCTTGGGTTTATCTTTTTCACGGATCTTCCCATTCAGCTTCTTGTCCAGACCCTTTTCCGGAGTATGGACAACTTCGCTCTTGTGGTGGTACTCTTTTTTATTCTGTGCGGGAATATCATGACTGCCGGCTCCATAGTGGAAAAGCTGATTAAAGTGGCCAATACACTTGTAAGCTGGCTCCCGGGCGGGCTCGGCATGTCCGGAGTTCTGGCCTGCGGCCTTTTCGGGGCGATATCCGGGTCCACGGTGGCCACGGTGGTGGCGCTGGGAGGATTCATGATTCCGGCGCTTATAGAAAACGGGTATCCTGAAAAATATACAGTGGGCATAATGACCACATCCCCCAATCTCGGGGTCATAATTCCGCCGAGCATCAGCATGATCCTGTACTCCATGATCAGCAATGTTTCACTGAAAGGTCTTTTTGCCACGGGGTTTCTTCCGGGTCTGCTTATCATGCTGGGCGTGTGTGTCTATACATATTTTTACTTCCGGAAAGATGAAAAAATCGTTAAAAAGAAAGTGCCGTCACCAAAGGAGACTCTCGTCGCTTTAAAGGAAGGGTTCTGGTCGCTGATGCTGCCGGTGATCATCTTCGGAGGTATTTTTTCAGGCGCCTTTACTGCGAACGAAGCTGCAGTGGTGGCATGCGTTTATGCGTTCATTGTTGAACTTTTTATACACAGGTCGATCCGTTTTTCCGATGTGAAAAAGATTACTGTTTCCTCTGCCGTCACATCAGCCACCCTTTTGATTATAGTAGCCGGAGCCACCTGTTTCGGAAGGTATCTCACATTGGAGAGCATACCAGGCAGGATAACCGAGATGGTCCTGCAGGCGGTTCATTCACCAGTGGTTTTTCTGCTGGTCATGAACATACTTCTTTTGCTCATAGGAATGTTCATTGACATAATTTCCGCCACGCTTATCCTGGGTCCAGTTTTCCTGCCCATGCTGAGTGCATTCAATGTGGACCCGCTTCATTTCGGCCTCATCATGACCCTGAATCTTGCAATAGGATACTGCACTCCTCCCATGGGTGTCAGTTTGTATATCTCAGGTGCCATTGCCCGGCGGGATATCATATATGTGTCAAAGGCCGTGATCCCGTTTATGATTATTCAGTTGGCTGTGCTGATGCTTATGACTTATATGCCGGATGTAGCCCTGTTTTTTCCTGCTCTTCTCGGCCTTGACTGACGCAAACCTGCTGCGGGGAAAGTTACAAAAAGGAGGTTTCAATGAAATTAAAACAGCTGGTGGTTTCAATTGAAAATTCGCCTGAACGCCTGTACGAGGTAACGAGCGCACTTGGCGATGCAGGTATCAATCTGCGGGCTCTCAACCTGGTGGATACCGGTGCGTTCGGCCAGCTTAGGCTTCTGGTGTCAAATGTGTCAAAGGCAAGGCAGATCCTTATGCAGCTCCATATTCCTGCCTTTGAAAATGAAGTTATCGCCGCCCGGATACCGGATCGCCCCAAATCTCTTGCTTCAGTGTTAAAGCCTTTAACCGATGCAGGTGTTTTTGTGGTTTTTATGTATGCTTTCTGCGGCTTTTCCCGGGACAACGCGGTGATGATATTCCGGTTCAACGACAACGACAAGGCAGTTGAGCTTCTGAAGGCAGGCGGAGTGGTGATCCTTGATGAGAAAAACTTCGGCATACTTGAATCCGGTGATAAATGAACGCTAAAGCCTTTATACTGCGTCCGGTAACTTTTTTCGGCAAAGGAGAGTGCCACGATGACCGATTTCGCCTCCCGGCTCAAGAACAGGTCCATCCTTGTGGCGGATGACGAAAAGGATGTCCTCGAGACCATCGAGGATCTTCTGGAGCATCCGGTTTTGGATTTTGCAGAGGATTATAAAACAGCCTCGGAAAAAATCGCACACCATAAATACGATCTCGCCATACTCGACATAACGGGAGTGAACGGTATGAAGCTTCTTGAGGAATGCGTCCAAAAAGAAATTCCCGCGATTATTCTCACGGCTAATGCCGTCACGCCGGAGGCGCTCATGGAGTCCATCGAAAAAGGAGCGATCTCGTATATTCCCAAAGAGTCGCTTGCGGATCTTGAATCTCTTGTCGGAGAGCTTCTCTCTGCCCATGAACAGGGAAAACCGCCGTGGAAGTTTCTTTTTCACCGGCTCGGATCGTACTTCGACAAACAGTTCGGTTCAAACTGGAAAGAAAAGGATAAAACGTTCTGGAACGAGTTCACCCGGACCTATTACATCAGTAAGGGGATACAGGAGCGTCTCAAGGCGAGGCGGGATATTGCGGACAAGGGCATATAGTTGTCAGTTTTTACGGTGCCTGTCCGAAGCAGGCCCATTTAAAACGGGTTTTGGTTTCCAGTCCCACTTTCGAGCCGATCCGGGCCATGAATATATTCTCCGGTTTGAGACAGACATTGGGATCGTTTGTTGGATACTCCTTGAAACCGAATCCGGAGTAGAGCCGGATGAGTTTGTTTCGATATCCAGGGACCGTTTCAGCCGTGCCCTCAAGATCCCATGTCCATGAGTACGCCACCAGGATCAGTATCCTGTCTTCCACCGCTGGATCACAAAGAAGGTTCGCCAGAAGATCGGAAGCGATTCCCCTTGATCTCAATGTGCGGATCACCTCAAGGGCCCTGATCTGCATTACCGCGTTCCGCCCGACTCCGGTCCACCGCCCGTGGTCTTCAGGGCAATCCATGACGGCGAACCCGATAATGGTGCCGGTTCCCTCCACTGCCACGGTGACGTTGGTAATCTCTTTTGAGGCGAGTTTTTCCAGGCTTTCCCGTTTTGTATAAATGGACCTGTATTTTGCATAAGTTCCGAAACTTCCGGAGAACGAAAACGTGCGGAGTCTTTCCGGGCTGCAGAAGGGAAAGATTCGCACGCCTTTTGTTTCCTGCGGCTGGCTGCTGTCCAATGAGCTAAAAGTCACTCCAGTTTTTGTGTAACCGCTTGATCATTACGGCAAGATCATGGAAATTGCCGTCAGGGTCCTTTACATAGTTTTCAATCACAGCATACTTGAAAAAATCGAATCCGGCAACCGCATCAATGGCTGTGTTCTCTATTCCGACCACCACATCTGTTCTGAGGATTTCAAGCTCCATGTCCACGGCAAGCTGGATCAGATCCAGCAGAATCCAGGTGCCCAGGCGCTGTTTTCTGAAATCCGGGTGCACAATAATTCTAAATCGCCCAACATGCCGGGTGGAGCCGAATTCCGCCACATTTAGGATTGCATGGCCTGCGATCCGTTGGTCACAAAGGGCTATGACTGATGTCAGCTCTTCCCGTCCCACTTTTCTAAACCACCTGTCCATGACCTCGGGATTCAGAAAATCATGTTCCATGTACCATCTTTGATCTTCAGAAAGATCCCTGTAAAAAGTTTCAAGAAGTGTTCGATCCTCCTGCCTGACCGTCCTCAGGACTGCATCTTTGCAGTCCTTGAGCATGCATTTTTTGGGATATCTCAATGTTTCAACCTTTCTGTTATCCCATTTTCAGCAAAATGGCCGCACCAGTGTCCCCTGCAGCGCACCCGGTGAAAAGGAGGTATCCCCCGCCTTTTTCAGCAAGTTCTTCAATACCCTCTATGATGCATCTGCCTGCGGTTGGGGCCTGGGGGTGCCCGAAAACCAGGGAGGATCCGTAATTGTTGAATGATGCCGGATCTATACCCATCCGGTCGGACAGGTAGATATCGTTGGCTGCAAAGGGGTTGTGGGTTTTGATCACCCGGGTATCTTTTATGGATACACCGCCCTTTTCAAGGGCCATTTGTGCAGCCGGCACCACTGCCTTTGCCATAAACGCCTTTTTTGTCCTGGAGAATCCATAGGATACCACCTTAATGTCCCGGGCCGGGTCAGTGCTGAGCTCTGAGGCCATCTGCCTGGAAGTGACAATGATACCGCAGTTCCCGTCCGCCGGATGGGTCTGGGCCCCGAAGCTGTGTGCCCCGTCCGGAAGAAGGGGTTTGAGTCCGGCAAGCCCGTCTCCGGTGGTCGGTGTAATCCCTTCATCCTCCTGAATGGTCACGGTTTTTTTCCTGGAGAGCTTTATCTCTGCCGGAAACATGTACTTTTTCTGGAATGCCCGGTCCTCTGCCAGACTTTTCTGGTACTGTTCATACCTGGTCAGTGCGAGTTCATCGCATTGCTCCTTTGTTATGCCGGCTTCTTTTGCAACGTTTTCCGCAGTCTGGATCATGGCCTGTCCGCCCCACGGGTCAAGGTTGAAATGGTCCATAACCCAGTCTTCCGATATTACCCGGCCGCCCGGTCCTTTCGGGTTCGGCCAGACCGTGTGCGGTCCGTTGGAGCACCTGTCCGTCATCAGGGTGTATACTGCTGAATACAGATTGGTTTCAATGCCGACCGCCGCCTGGAATATGCCTGTGGTGGATGTGGAGCATGCCTGGCTCAAAAGAAGTCCGGGAATCTGTTCGGCTCCGATCAGTGCTGATGCCCACGGTCCGCCGTAAAAGAGCCTGGGCTGGCCCACCGTAACCCCGAGAATCAGGTAGTCAAAAAAGGACGGATCGATTTTCTTTTCTGAAAGCCATTTTTTTGATGTTTCAGCACCAAGGGTGATGGAGTTTTCGTTGGCCATGCTCCCCTGCCACCTGCAGAAAGGGGAGGAGTAATAACCCTGATAGGGAATGAACGCATTGTTAAGCATTTGTGTCACCTCCGAAATTGCGGTTTATCCATTAAAAAACTTTTCTCTCAGTTTTCTGTGAAGAATTTTACCGGTGGCGGTTCTCGGCATTTCCTCATCGTCCAGGAAAAACACCTGTTTGGGGATTTTGTATCCCGCGATTCTGTCACGGCAGAAGGCCCTTATCTCATCGCCTGAAACCGATTGTTTTTCATAACCGGGTTTCAGAGTCACCGCGGCCACAACCTTTTCCCCCCATTTGTCGTCGGGCACGCCGATACAGGCACAGTCAAAGACCGCATCATGTGCCGCCACCGCCTCCTCGACTTCGCTGGGATAAACGTTTTCACCGCCTGTTATAATCATATTGTCTTTCCGGTCCACAATGGTGAAAAATCCGTCTTCATCCATTATCGCCATGTCCCCTGCAGAGAACCACCCGTCCCTGAACGAATCCGCTGTTTTTTCCGGCAGGTTGAAATAGCCGTCAAAGAGCATGGGGCCCTTTGAGTAAAGCTCACCGACTTTTCCGGGACCCACCGGCTTATCCTGGTCATCCAAAAGCTTTACAAGGTCGGCTCCCGCAACCTCGTAACCGATGGACCCGAGTTTCCGCAACTGGTATTCCGGTTTGAGGACAGTGACGATGCCTGCCTCGGTTGAACCGTAGGCCTCATAAAGCTCCACACCTTTGAAAAATTCCATCACCTCCGTTTTGGTCTGTTTTCTGGCCGGGGCGGATGAGCACAGCAACTTTTTAACTGATGAAACATCCTTTTTTCTCTGATCTTCGGAAAGATTGAGGATCAGGTTGTAGTGGGTGGGGATCAGGGATATGAACGTTATTTTGTATGCCTCGATAATATCGAGAATGTCATGCGGCTTAAAGGATCTTGCCGGGTGGATATATGCCGATCCTCCGATATAGGTGAATGTGAACGTGTAAAATGTGGAGTTGATATGGCAAAGCGGCATTACGTTCAAGCACTTGTCATGCTCGCTGAATCCGAATTCCACCGCATTGATCAGATAGAACGCGATGTGTGATTCATGGGAACGGACCACTCCTTTGGGCTTGCCCGTGGTCCCGGATGTGTAAATGTGTATCCAGGTATCTTCCGGCCTGACATCAGCTTCAGGTTCGGCTGCATCCCCGTTTTCAAAAAGTTTTTCCAGGGTCCTCCAGCCCGGCAGCTCAATACCGTTTACAATGAAAAGACCCGGTTTGATCCCGGAAAGGCTTCTCCGTACACCGTCCACTTCCGGGGCGAATTCATCATCCGCAACTACGGCCCTGGCTCCGGAGTCCTTGAGTATGTATTCGATTTCCGGGCCTGCCAGCCGGAAATTGACCGGAACGATTACGATGCCTGTCTTGGCTACGGCAATGAATAATTCAGCCATTTCAATGCTGTTTTCCATGATCACGGCCAGGCGGTCGGTTTTTTCAAGGCCCGCCTCCACCAGGCGGTTGGCGAGTATGTTCGCCCTGCGGTTGGTCTGTTCATAGGTGAATTCCCTTTGGGCATCCTGGAAGGATACCCGGTCCGGATTCGTTTTTGCCCTTACTTTTACGCTCTGCCCGAGGTTCAGCCATTCAGCCATGTTGACTCTCCTTGTATCACGATCCGTTTTCCTCCATCTGTTCGATAAAGGCTTCGATATTGGTCCGGGTCTGTTCATCCGAAATCATCCGCATGTCATTTAAGTCCGCGTTAATGACAATGGCGGGAATTCCGGTTTTCCGCCGCAGGCGCCCGGGCATGCCGTACCTGCTGTTTGAATTGTTCGGGCAGGTTTTGGCGTCATGGAACACGATCCCGTCAATGGAGAAAAAGTCAAACATTCTCTTGATGTATTGTTCTTTGTACGGGTCCGACCGTACAATGAAAAGCTCGGTATAGGCCCTGGCCATACTTTCAAAAGGATTCCGGCCGTCCAGTTCAGTGAAAATCCAGCTTGAACAGTAGGTGGACGCGACAACACAGGCGCAAAGAGAGGAAAAGAGCCGGGAATGGTCACTGAGCCTTCCCCATACCGGCATGCCGTCCCAGTAGATACGGAATCTTTCATCAGGCACCGCCCCTGTACCCGTCCTGACCCGCTGGTCCAGTTCTTCCACAAGCTCCCTGTACACCAGGCAGGCCTCCCTGGTGCCCCTGCCAACCACTGCAGGCCCCATGAGGGTGGCCGCATCAAAGAAGGAGAGGGGAGAAGGTCTGAACCGCGCTGTTTCCAGTACCTGTTTCCAAAGATCAGAGCATTCTTTTGAAAGGTCGGTGACCCGTTTGAGCTCGCCGGGGTCAAGCCGGGTGCCTGAGATCTCTTCCAGGGGGGAAATCATCTTTTTCATCTGCTCTGCAACCGTGCGGACATGGTCGTCCGTGACTGTGCCTATGCCCACCGGGGTGTGGATGCCGAGGATGGGGACACTGAATTTTTCTGCGTACCAGAGAAACCAGTCCTGAACGTCCCGGCACTGGTTGGTGTTGAAAACCAGTACATCCGGGGCGGGCGGCCCCTCGATTCCGTAGGCTTTTTTTAAAGGGGATGCTCCGGCCAGGTACGCTCCTATATCACTTGTGAGATACGAGCATATATCCGGGGAGTAACCTGCTGCATTGGCTTCGCCGATTACCTCGGACGCGGTCCGGACCGCCCCGATCATTGCGGCGTGGGTTTCCGGAAAGTAAACACTGAAGCCAATTGCCCTGAGAAGTTCCGCCGGTCCCACACTTGTGCACCAGGCAACTTTTTTTTCACCTGTCCGGGCCGCCCGGTCGAGTTCAAGATAGTAGTCCTTCATAAAGTTGCCGGCTTTTTTGGACGCATTCAGCCTGCCGCTTTTGTCTCTGCTCTTTTCAGTCATGGAGATACAATTCCTTACATGCTTTCTTTGGCGAACAGGGCAGCCCCGAGCGCACCGGTGAACTGTGGAAGATCCGGCACCAGGATCTTCCGCCCGATCATCCGTTCCGCCATTTTGACAATATAACCGTTGTGGGCGACTACGCCTCCGGTCATCACCACATCTCCTGCAAGGGAATCCATCTCAAGTACCCTTTTGATCATTGAAAAATAAATTCCTTTTACAATGTCGGCAGGCTGTTTCCCGGCACGTATGTTTTCAAGCACTTCAGTGGCGGAAAACACTGTGCAGAAGCTTCCAAGTTTTACAAGCCCGGCTGCCTCGGACGCCATCCGGTTCATCTTTTCAATCGGTATATCAAGCCTGGCTGACATCTCTTCCAGGAACGCCCCCGTCCCTGCCGCGCATTTCCGGTTCATTTGAAAACCGGTCCTGCTCCCGTTTGCTGCAAGTTTGATGATTTTATTATCCTGCCCGCCGATATCAATTATTGTGATTCGTCCGGGAAAGTTATGGAAACAGCCTTTTGCATGGCAGGATATTTCCGTTTTTGTGTTCACGGCCTCCTTTACCGTTTTTCTCCCGTATCCGGTGGCAAACACCGCTGAAAGATCCTCTTTTTTGATGCCGGCCATGGCGCAGGATTCTTCCAGGGTTTTCCCGGCAGCCATGGGGAAATCCGTGCCTGATTTGACCGCTGAATGCCCTGCCAATGAGAGGCTGGAATCCATTACCACGGTTTTTGTGGCTGACGCCCCCACGTCCACTCCTGCAAAAAACCGCGGGATCATACCTTTTCCAGCCCCTTGATCAGTGCAACCATGGTGTTGTTGTACGGTGTCTGTATCCCTGCCTGTTCTCCGTACTGCGCTATCTTTCCGTTGATGAAGTTGATTTCCGTTCTTCTGCCGTTTTCCACGTCCATCAGCATGGAGGGTTTATGATTGCCCGCACCCTTTACATACTCCATTGCATGGGGATAAAAATCCCATCCGAGGCTGATTTCATTGGCTCTTGCCACCCTGAGACATTCCTTGAACAGGGTGGTAACGGTTTCAAACACAATCGGGTCGTTGATGGCCTGGGCCATGGTCATCCGTGTGAGTGCGCAAATAGGATTCAGTGATGCGTTCATTGCGGTTTTTCTCCAGACCATGGAAACAATGTCGCCGGTTTTTTCCGTTTCAAGGCCGCAGTTTGACAGTACGCCTGCGATTTCTGCGGCTGCATCTGCACAATCCGGATCAAGCTCCTGGATATAGTGGGGCGGGTGATGAAATCCCATAACAACTTCTCCCGGGCTTTTCAGGCCGCATCCGTAGTTGACCACAGCCCGCATGACGTTTTTTCTGCCCAGGCTTGATGCCAGTTCAAGCTCGGTATCGATTCCGTTCTGCCAGGATACCACATACATGCCTTCCCGTATAAATCCTTTGACTGCCGAAGCGATCAGTGCAAGGGCGTTGGCCTTGACCGCGATGATTATCACGTCAGGGTCTTCGTCTGCCAGGTCTTCCACGTTTGTGCAAGTGCTGGATATGGTTTGGTGAAGCTGTTCAGCTCCTGTTATGGATATGCCGGGGTTTTTTGCCTTTGCCACCAGATCCGGCAGCACATCGCAAAGCGTTACAGGGTACCCCCCCCTCTCAAGAAACGCCGCCACGATGCACCCGACAGGGCCTGCACCGATAACTGCGAATCTGGTAAGTTTTTCAGTATCAGCCATAGGGGCCTCCCCGATTTTCAAACCATTTTTCTGGGTCTCTCGTCAATCACGCGGACCGCTTTTCCTTCGCTTCTGGTGATCGACTTGGGTTCCATGATTTCCACATCCACCCCTATGCCCATGTTGCCGCGGATGTGTGCTATGATTTTGGCTTCAACCTCGTACAGCTTTGCCTTGCCCTGCCCGAAAACCTCTTTTTTGGCCTCGACCTGCACCGCGAGCCGGTCAAGATATCCGCTTTTCCTTACAACGAGGCGGTACTGTGGCTCAACCTCTTCAATGTCCAGGAGCAAAGATTCCACCTGTGACGGGAACACATTGACTCCGCTGATGATCAGCATGTCATCAGTTCTTCCGGAGATCCGGTCCATCTTGACGAATGTCCTGCCGCATGAGCATTCCTGGCGGGTTAAACGGGTGATGTCTTTGGTGCGGTACCGTATGAGCGGCATGGCCCGCCGCTGTATGGCTGTAAAAACCAGTTCCCCCTTTTCTCCGGGCTCCACCGGCTCAAGGGAGAGCGGGTCCACTATCTCCGCTATAAAATGGTCCTCGTTGATGTGCATGCCGCTCTGCTCATCACAGTCGTATGCTACCCCGGGACCGCAAAGTTCAGTTAGCCCGTATATGTCCATTGCCCTGATACCCATGCGTTCTTCCACCTCTTTGCGCATTTCGTCGGTCCAGGGCTCGGCTCCGAATATTCCCAGGCGCAGGGGAAGTTTCCGGATATCAATATTCATTTCTTCGGCTCTTTCCGCAATGGTGAGTGCGTATGAAGGAGTGGAGGAGAGAACAGTGGAGCCGAAGTCCTTCAGGACATTGATCTGGCGTTCCGTCAGTCCGGAGCTTGTGGGAACCACGGTGCACTTGATGAGGCCGGCTCCCTGGTGCAGTCCGAGCCCGCCGGTAAACAGCCCGTAACCGTAACTGTTCTGGAGGATGTCTTCGTTTCGTACTCCGTACGACCACAGGTTCCGGGCAACGCATTCGGCCCACTGATCCACGTCCGATTCAGTGTACGGTCCTGTCACCGGTTTCCCGGTCGTTCCCGAGGAGGCGTGCACTCTGATAACCTGATCCATGGGCACGGCGCACATTGCAAAAGGATAGTTGTCCCTGAGGTCATTCTTTTCGGTAAAGGGAAGCTTGGAAATATCATCGACACTCAGGATATCGTTTTGAGTGATCCCGGCCTCTTCGAATTTTTTCCTGTAAAAGGGAACCCTGTCGGACACCCAGCCAACCGTTTCCCTCAGTTTTTCCAGCTGGAAGCTCTGAAGTTCATCCAGAGACATGCATTCAAACCGTTTGTTCCAGACCATGGCTTGCCTCCTTTTATTCACCTTTAAATTCAGGTTTTTTCCGTCCGGCTGAAGTGAGCCCCTCCAGGCAGTCCTTTGTTGAGAAAACATCCGCAAGCCTGGAAAGTTCGATTTCGACTCCCTGTTCGATCCCGGAGTCCGCCTGAAGATCAATGATCTTATCAGCCTCTTTTAATGCAATCGGGGCCTTAAATCCCAGTTTTTTCAGGATTTTTCGGCCGAGTTCCCGGTCCACGCCCTCCGGCGGTTCTCCCTTAAGCATTTTTTTGGCATTATCACGGGTGCAGGCAGCGGCAAAATCTTTGAATGAGTCCGGGATTTCACGTCTTCCGTATTTGTCGGGCAGGGTTGCCTCGGCAAGTGCTTTTACTTCTGTTTCAAGGCTTCCCGGATCTATGACCGAGGAGACTATGCCCAGCTCCTTAAGCTCGCGGGCCTTCAGGACGGCCCCGGTGAAGGTGTAGTATCTGGCAAGCTCAGGACCCGCCTGTTTTGCCAGCCTAAGCATTCCCCCGAGCCCGGGATAAATACCGATACCTGTTTCAGGGAAGGCCATGGATCCATTTTCTGTTGCGATAACAGCCTGGGCGGCAAGGGCAAGCTCGCTTCCTCCGCCCATGGAGAGTCCGTCAAGAAAAGCTATTACCGGTTTGGGAGCGGTTTCCATCTTCAAAAGCACTTCGTGGCCCCTCCGGGTGAACGTTACGATATCTTCAATCCTTCCGGATTTGATCTTTTTAATGAAAAACGAGATGTCAGCCCCGGCAATAAAAGTTTTGCCCGCACCCTGTATAACGATAATATCCACGTCCGGGTCCTGGATTGCCCTGTCAAGATTTCCGTCCAGCTGCCGGACAACCGTTTCGTTGAGTGCGTTCATGGCTTCGGGCCGGTTAATCGTGATATAGGCGATCCGGCTTTTTACTTCAAGATCCACCAGAGTGAATTCAAAATTTTTACCCGCCTGTTTCTGTTTTTCCAGAAGGGCGGGCATGGTGAATTCCCGGTACATTTCACAGATTTTTTTTACTGCATCATATGCTGCTTGAACTCCCAGGGCGTTCATCAGTTCAAACGGACCTCTGGCCCATCTCAGGCCTATTTTCGCTCCCCGGTCCGTGTCCTCGATTGTGGCGACTCCTTCATCCACAAGAGCTGCCGCCACCCCGAAGCATACACCGTAAAACCGTTCCTTGACCTTTTCTATTGCTGACTCATCCACATTCCCTTTAAGGTTCCAGTCTTCCTTTTTCTCCATCTGTTCCACAAGGGTTCGGCAGGGTGCATAGAAACGCCCGAGTTCGTTGCCGAGCGTGGTGGCTGAATGTACTGCAATAGGTATCCCTGTGACGTTCATGAGCTGAAACGGCCCCATGCCGATCCGGAAAGCCTGTTTAGCCCCTTCCTCGATTGTGGGAATGTCTGCATATTTCTGTTCGAGCATTCTTGCCGCCTCGTTGAGAAACGGTACGAAAAACCGGTTTACGGCGAATCCCGGCGAATCCTTGACGACAATCGGTGTTTTCGCATGCAGCTTTGCCGCAAGAATGCATTTTCCCAGGGTTTCCCTGGAGGTTTTGTCCGCCGGGATGATCTCGAGAAGCCTGTTTTTGGCGGGGTGATAAAAGTAGTGCATTCCGATGAAACGGTCCGGCCTTGATGTGGCATCTGCAAAATCCTTCACATAGAAACTGGATGTGTTGGTGGCGAATATCGTCTTTTGATCGCAGAGTGAATCAAGTTTTTTAAACAGGTCGGTTTTCACGGATTTATCTTCAAAAACCGCTTCTATGACAATGTCGGACCCTTTTACGGCTTCCATGTCGGTGGTTCCGGTTATCCCGGACATGATCTCTTCGACCTTTTCCTGCGTAAAAAGCCCCCGGTCGATTCCCTGCTCCAAAAGGCTTCTTATGGTTTCCATTCCCCGCTTGACAAAGGCTTCGTCTATATCCAGCAGGATAACATCAATACCTTCCTGGGCGAGTTTCTGGGCGATGCCGCTGCCCATGTTACCTGCGCCGATGACACTGATACGGTTTATCTGTGCCATTATCCCTCCTTTTTGTTCAAGGTCTCAGAAAATCGTGATTAAGCGTCGGCCGAACGTACCGCCCTTTTTCGGTCAGGAAAAAACAGTACGCAGTTTGAGATACCGTTGTTTGTCATACGGATTTTACCGCTATGATTTAGATACTTTTTAACTATTTACGCATTACCATTACCCTGAAACAAATGTCAAGGAAAAAAGATGAAGCTTTTTTAATTTACAGTTAACCGTTGACAGAGTTGCATATTTTGCTAAAGAGAAAGGGGGGGGGGAGGGGGCATCTTTTTGTATGCCCCTGGATTAATGAATACTAAAGAGCGGGGTCCAATAGTGAAAGTTATACTTGTCATGGCCATGACCGTGGATGGAAAGATCGGCAGAAATCCGCTCGAACCTGTGGACTGGACCGGGAGAGAGGACAAGAAGGAATTTGTCAGGATTACCCGTGATTCAGGGGTCATGATCATGGGAGCCCGCACTTTCGATACCATTAAAAGGCCGCTTCCCGGCCGTAAAAATATCGTCATGACCCGGGATGAAAAAAGAATCTCCGATTCTCCCGATCTTATATTCACCAGGGACAGCCCCGGCAGGATAATTGAATCCCTTGAAACAGAAGGTTTTCAAACCGCAGCTGTCATAGGAGGAGAAATTATCAATACGCTTTTTTTAAAGGAAAACCTGATCGACGAGATTTATCTGACCCTGGCCCCGAGGCTTTTCGGCAAAGGGTTGTCCATGTTCCACGAGTCTTTTGACGTAAGGGTAACACTAATGGATATTGTGAAACTGGATCAGTCAGCTGTTTTGTTGAAATATGCAGTGAAATCATGGATACCTTTTTCATCCTGAATCCGGTATAATCGAGAAACATATGACAGCCTGGATATCTGAAAATACAGCACTTCTGGTTATTGTGCCGGCAGCCTCTTTCGTGGTCTTTGCCGCTGGAATGGCGAGTCTTCCGTTTATTATCGGAATACTCCCGGAAAATTTTTTTATGGAAGACAGGAAACCCTGGTTCAGGTATCTGCCGCCCGGACTTTCCATTCTTGTTTTTGTGGCTAAAAATGTTCTGGGGGTGATTTTACTTTTTTTCGGCATTGCCATGCTGTTCACTCCGGGACAGGGGCTTTTGACCATTGTAGTGGGACTCGGTGCCATGAATTTTCCTGGAAAACACCGGCTGGTATACAGAATTCTTTCGTTTAAGAGGCTGAGAAGCTTTTTGAACTGGCTAAGGAGGAAAAGAGGGGCAAGGGAGTTTTTATTTCCGTTCCCGGAATAGAAGAGAGGTGTATGGAAATCGTGACAGAGTCATACAGGTTTTTATTGTACAATATACGCTATGGGACCGGGTCCGGGTGGAAATTTCATACACCGGTTCCTTTCAGCGGCTACATGCGTAAATCGGCGGATGTTTTTCTCGAGATCGCTGATTTTGTCAAATCGTTTTCTCCTGATATTGTGGGACTGGTGGAAGTGGACGGCGGATCGGTGAGGTCGGACCGCGTCAACCAGGCGGAAAAGCTGGCAAGTGACCTGGGCCACTATTTTGTTTTTGAAACCAAATACTCAAAACCTCTCCTGACAAGGTTCGCACCCATTGTGCGGCGCCAGGGAAATGCCCTTCTGGTGAAAAACACCATACTGAGCCAGAAGTACCATTATTTCGAGTGGGGGATCAAAAGGCTGATAATAGAGATTGAGCTTGAAAACGTGGTGCTCTTTCTGGTTCATCTTTCCATTCACTTCAGGAAACGTCAAAAGCAGCTCGTCCAGCTGAGCCGGCTTATCAATTCAATTCAAAAACCCGTGGTCGTGAGCGGAGATTTCAATATTTTCCTGGGACAAAGGGAGCTTGCACGGTTCCTTGCGGCAACAAAGCTTAAAAGCGCGAACACGTTCAACATGCTGACGTATCCAAGCGGAAATCCAAGATGGGAGCTGGATTTCATCTTTCACAGCGACAACATCAGTATAGACAGGGTTCATGTTCCGAGTATAAGGTTATCCGACCATCTGCCGCTGGTCTGTGATTTTTCAATAGAAAAGTAAAAGGGGAAACAAGGAAGCACTGAGCATAATGGAACTCTGGATCTCAATTATTGTACTACTTCTGTACGTGTACATTTTCGTCACCACCATCTACCTTCTGCTTGAAAACCGGGAAAGTTCCACCACACTTGCCTGGCTTCTGGTTTTTATCTTTGTGCCCTTTTTCGGGATCGTATTCTATCTTCTTTTCGGGAGAGGGACCAAAAAAAATCGTACCCTCATCACTCCCCAGAACCTGGAAGGCCGTATACAGGGTATAGACGCCGGTATTGTGGATAAGCAGAAAATAGAAATGGAGTCCCTGGGAGCAAGGTATATGTCTTCAGGGCATCTCAAGCTGATGCGGCTTTTATACAGAAATTCCCATTCCATATTGACGCGCCGCAACAGTGTTAAACTCTTTTTCCAGGGAAAGGACAAGTTCGAGGTGCTGCTTGATGATTTTGAAAAGGCACAAAAGTATATTCACATGGAGTATTTTATATGGGAGGCTGACGATCTTTCCGACAAGGTTGTTGAGATTCTAAGGCGAAAAGCCGCCCAGGGGGTTTGTGTCCGAATTCTATACGATTCGGTGGGAAACCACCTGTCCGGGAGATACCTGAAGCGCCTGCGGCGGGCGGGAATCCGGATTTATGCATATTACAACTACCTGTCTCTTTACAAGCTGCATACCCTCAATTACCG
>JAWLES010000005.1:0-34223 GCA_041685935.1 Desulfobacteraceae bacterium
GTTTTTCCGAACCCGATTCCCGGGTCAATTATGATCCGATCTTTTTTAATGCCTGCCTGTAATGCGAAATCAGCCCTTTTCTTCAGGTATCCGGCAATGGCGGGTGTTGCCGCAGAGACTGATGTTCCGGTGGTTCTCATGCACATGAAAGGGACCCCGGAAACCATGCAGATCAACCCTGAATACGAGGACCTCATCGGGGAGATTGCCGGATACCTGAAGAAAAGGGCTGATTTCGCATTACAGGCAGGCATTAAAAAAGATCGGATCATAATTGACCCGGGAATCGGGTTCGGAAAAACAGTTCGCCACAATCTTGCCGTGATCAACAACCTGGACCGCATTTCCGATCTGGGATACCCGGTACTGATCGGCCCTTCCAGAAAGTCGTTTATACGGAAAATCCTCGGGGATGCTTCGGAAGGGGATGTCAGTGCCGATTCCGCTGACTGCGAGAACGGAACCCTTGCCGCGCTTGCAGTTTCAGCAGTCAAAGGCTGCCATATAGTCCGGGTCCATGATGTGAAACGGGCAAAGCCTTTTCTGTTAACCCTGGACGCCATGAAAAGTGAATATTATCCATAAACGTGACACGCTTTCCTTTGGTTTTATTTTTCTGCTGTTGCTCCTGCACGCCGGCTGCAACACGGAACCTGTGAAAACCAGCCTGCTGATTCCCGTAAAATTCACCTCTGTTCCTTCAGGGCTTATCGTCACCAGCCGGGTCACTGAAGAGATCCAGGTCAGGATCAGGGGAAACCCCTCTTTGATAGATCAGGTTGAAATGATAAACCTTGAGTATTACGTGGATCTTTTCACCGACCTTGCCTCTGACCCGGCCGGATCAAGGGTGTCCATAGCTCCGGGAACCTATACTATCCCGGTGATTGAAAAGCGTATCGGACTTCCCAGGGGAGTTGAAATCGTGGAAATGACTCCCTCCCATATCCGTTTGAACCTGGAGCCTCTGGCTGTAAAGACCCTGCCGGTTACGGTGCCGTATACCGGAAAACCGGCTTCAGGGCATATTGTCCTGCCTGCGATTACTGATCCTATAAAAGTCCGGGTTGAAGGAGCAGAGTCCAAAATCAACAACCTGAAGATCCTTAAAACTAAACCGGTTGACCTGGATCAGTCTGAAAGCGGTTTTAGAAAAAAGGTCCCGCTTGACCTGGATGAAACGTTTATCACCCCGTCCACCCAGGTTGTCACAGCCACGGTTCCGGTTAAAAAGAAGAAGGCTGTAAAATCCTTCAGCGGCCTGGATGTTGAAATAAAAAATTCAGCCTTTGCATCCAGCCTTGTGCCGGAGAAGATATCCATAACTGTAAAGGGGCCGCATGACCTTGTTCATAAGAAGGGGCTCGAGGAGAATTTCCATATATTTATCGATCTTAAGGGACTTGACCCAGGGGTATACAACCGGCAGGCGATTATTGAGCTTCCCGGGGGTCTTCTCCTGACCGAGGCGAGTCCCGAGATTTTCACGGTGAAGATTGAAAAGGGAAGTAAAAATGCTTCTGGTAATTGATGTAGGGAATACCAATACTGTAATCGGGGTTTTTGAGAATGACAGAGTGAAAAAAGACTGGCGGATCAAGTCGGTCAGGGATACAACCGCTGATGAATTCAACATTACAGCCAAGGCATTGTTCCGGGACGGGGGAATCGATCCCGGGAAAATCGAAAAGGCGGTTATCTCCTCGGTGGTACCCCCTGCGGTTGCGATTCTTGACACTTTCTGCAGAAAGTACCTGGATATAGAGCCTTTGTGGGTTACACCGGAAGCGGCCCGAAGCCTTATCCCCATTCTCTATCACAATCCGGCGGAAGTGGGATCGGATCGGGTGGTTAACGCAGTGGCTGCGTATGACAAATACTGCTGCGGATTGATTGTAGTCGATTTCGGTACCGCCACCACCTTTGACGTGATCTCCGCGAACGGAGAATATCTCGGCGGTGCTATCACGCCGGGAATTGCAATCTCTTCGGAAGCCCTTTTCCGGACCGCTTCAAGACTTCCCCGGGTGGATATTTTCAACCCGCCTGAAAATGTCATCGGAAAGGATACCACCGACAGTATCAAATCCGGGATTATTTACGGGTACGCAGCTCTTGTGGACGGAATGGTGGAAAGGATGCAAGACGAGATGGGAGAACCTTTGAAGGTCGTTGCCACAGGAGGCCTTTCTCCCCTGATTTCAAGGGTGTCGAATACCATTGAACACGTGGAGGAAAAATTGACCCTTGAAGGCCTGAAAATGATAAGCAAAAAACTTTCCTGAATCCAATCGCTCTTAATCCGTATTTCGTAAGTTGATACCGGATTTTTTCCTTTTAACGTATCAGGGGAATGGTTAAACCATTACAATATATGGTTGAAATCAATCTGCATGGTATGCTATGAATACATTTCATGTTACCATAAACCGGGTTCAAGCTAACAAATCAAATAGAGAAGGAGTGAATCATGGCTCAGATAAATTTGAAGGAGATCAAGTCCATCCCTTATGAAAGGGCGGAGATTGATAAAGGATATACTGACAAGTCCCTTCATATCAATCTTGATTCAAACGATATTTCCATCAAATCCATTGATGAGAAAGTAAAAAAGCGTTTTATCGGAGGAAAGGGATATGATCTCTGGTATCTCTGGAATGCTGTTTCAGGCAGCACAAAGTGGGACGACCCTGAAAATGCGATCTGCATATCCTCCGGCCCGCTGGGCGGCACACCGGGATACCCCGGAGGCGGGAAAAGTATTGTCACCAGTATCTCTCCTCTGACATCAGCGCCGATTGACTCCAACGTGGGCGGATACTTCGGCCCGTACAAGAAATTTTCCGGTTTTGACCTGATGGAAATTACCGGAAAGGCAGACAAAGAGATAGTGATCTTTATCGACGGCATTGAGCAGGAAATTAAACTGTATGAGGCGGGAAACCTGCCTTCGGATTCGTATGAACTTTCAGAGAGCCTGACATACCATTTCGACCCGGACAAGCCGGTGAACGTCTCGGTGGTGTCAGCTGGGCCGGGCGCGGAAAATACCAATTTCGGGTGTCTGAACTTTACCTGGTTTGATACGCCGAGAAAGATAGTCCGTTACAAGCAGGCCGGCCGGGGCGGAACCGGAACCGTTCTCGCTGATAAGAAAGTTAAGGCGATAGTTGCCAGGTGGGGGTCCGTGAGTATGAAAACCAACAATCCCGCAGACCTTGAAGGGGTGAAGAAGGTCACCAAGATGCATGCAAAGGAAATTAACGAGCTGGACCCCAAGCAGCGCCGGATGGCCACAGTAGGCACCACTCATATTGTACCGATCATGAACGATCATGACTGCCTTCCTGTGAACAACTTTCAGTACGGGACCCATCCTGAAGGCAAGAATGTCGGAGAGGATGTTTATGACAGGATCTTTGATAAAGGCTTTGACGGATGCTGGAAGGGATGCGCAGTGGCGTGCGCTCACATGGTCAAGGACTTTATGCCTGTTTCAGGGCCCTACAAGGGAAAAAAGGTTGTTGTGGACGGTCCGGAATATGAAACCGCAGCCGGCTGCGGCTCCAACCTGGGTATCTTCGACCCCTTTGCCGTGCTGGAAATCAACTTTTACTGTGATGCATACGGGCTGGACACCATATCCGTGGGAACGGCAATCGGCTTTGTCATGGAGTGTTACGAAAGGGGCCTTATCACTGACAGGCATACAGGTGGCATGGATCTGAGCTTCGGCAACAAGATCAACGCACTGGAGCTGATTCACCAGATGGCCGAAGGAAAAGGCTTCGGAGCGGTTGTCGGCAAGGGAATCAGGCAGATGAAAAAGATCTTTGCAGAGGAATACGGGGCTGATTCCGAAATGATGGAGGATATCGGCATGGAGTCAAAAGGCCTGGAATTCTCCGAATACATAACCAAGGAGTCACTGGCCCAGCAGGGGGGATACGGGCTTGCCCTGAAAGGACCCCAGCACGATGAGGCATGGCTGATCTTTCTTGATATGGTCCACAACTTCATGCCTACTTTTGAGGACAAGGCGGAAGCACTTCACTGGTTCCCCATGTTCCGGACATGGTTCAGCCTCTGCGGGCTTTGCAAGCTTCCCTGGAACGATATTGTACCTGCGGACAATCACGAGACCAAAGAGCCTGCAAAGGTTATAAAGCATGTGGAATGGTATGCAGACCTGTTTTCATCCGTTACCGGCAGAAAGGTCAAACCGGATGACCTGCTTTTGATGAGCGAGGCCGTGTACAATTTCCAGAGGATATTCAACCTCAAGATGGGTTTCGGTACAAGGGCCCATGATACGGTACCGTACAGGGCGGTGGGCCCTGTTACCGAAGAAGAGTACCTCTCCCGCCAGGACAGGTATGACAAGGACCTTACGGAAAAGTATTCCGTGGATATTTCCGGCATGGATACATCCGGGAAGCTGGCGGCCCTGAGGGAAAAACGGGAAGACCAGTACGAGCAACTCACCGATGCTGTGTATGAGAGAAGGGGTTGGACTTCCGACGGCATACCCACTGTGGAGACAGTGAAGCGGCTTGGTCTGGATTTCCCCGAAGTCCTGGAAGTGCTGAAACAGAACGGTGTTGAATAGGAATGATCACGGTTGGCGACCAAAAGCTTGACTGGCACGAGGGGATTACGATTTCAGAGGTCCTTGAAAAAATAGACAACACTGATTTATGCGCCGTAGTCCGGCTGAACGGAAAGCTGGTTTCCAGTCCTCACTTTGACACCACCGTGATCCCGGATCAATCCGAGATAGATATCCTCCCGCCTGTGGCGGGAGGATAACATCCCTTTACTGCTCATCTTTCAAAAAGGGGGCGAACGCCATGTCCGTCTTCATGATGTGCTCTTTGAGCCAGCCGGTTAAAAAATGCATCAGGTCCATTGCAACCGATGCCTGCCCCTGGCGGAACTGTTCCTGAAAGGTTTTTATACGCTCGGCCGCTTTTCTGTGGAGTTCCCTGTGGGATTCGGCATCAGGGTATCCGTATGTATCAAAAAGCTCCTCCTCAAATCCGAAATGGTAAATGGAGTAATCCGCAAGCTCATCAAGTATGCCTCCGGTCTCTTCGGCACCTTTGCCGACCCGCATGGCCCTGTGGAGGCGGTTGATCATCTCCATCAGATTTCTGTGCTGGCTGTCCACTTTCTCGATTCCTGTTTCAAGCTCTTCCGACCACTCAAAGAGGTCGGGAATATCCTCCGGTGAAAGGGCGGTTTTTCGCCCGGTACCGCCTGAAGCCTTTTCCGCTTCCCCGGATTCAGTTTGCCTCTCTTCTTTGCGGGATACTTTGAACACACTGATCATATCCCTAAGGTTGGATGAGAGGGAGGCCAGATCTTCGGAACTCTTTTTCATCCGGGCTCCCCGGGTTTTCATTTCTTCCGCTATCGTGTTGACTTCTGAAATATCCCCTGCAATTTCAGCTGCTACTTGAGAACTCTGTGTCACATTTTCAGTGACATCGCTGATGCCTGAAGAGGCCTGCTCGATATTTCCGGTTACTTCCGAAGTAGTTGCTGCCTGCTCGTCCATGGCCGAGGCGATCGAGGACACGATGTCGTTTACATCCGTTATGACCGATGAAATGCTTGAGACTTCGGTTACGGTTTCACTGGTGGAGCTCTGGATGCCGTCTATTTTTCCTTTTATATCTTTTGTCGCATTCCGGGTTTGAGTGGCAAGCTCCTTTATTTCCGCAGCGACAACTGCAAATCCTTTTCCGGACTCTCCGGCCCTGGCCGCTTCAATGGTGGCGTTAAGGGCCAGAAGACCGGTCCGGTCAGCGATATCAGTAATCACCTCGGTGACCTGGCTGACCTCTTTTGCAGATTCCCCAAGTCTGCCGACTTTTCCCACGGCCGATTCCACTTTCAGCGAGGCATTGTCCGCAATCTCTTTTGCTTTGTTGCAGTTTTCAGCAACTTCATCCAGTGTATGTTTCATCTGGCCTGCTGCGTCCGCCACAGCCGACATGTTTGTGGAAGCCTGTTCGCTTGCCGCTGCAATGGAGCCCATGCCTGTGCTCATCTCTTCGCTTGCGGTGGCCACTGAATCTGCTTTGCCTGAAAGAGAGGCACAGTTTTTGTTCATCTTTTCAGATACCGAGAGGGCCTCGCTTGAAGACGAGGTAACCGTTTCCGAGTTCCTGCCGATATCCACAATAATGTTGTTCAACCTGGCCATGAAAGCATCAAACCAGTATGTGAGGCGACCGATTTCATCGGCGCGGTCCGTTGACAGTCGTTTGGTCAAATCCCCTTCACCTTCGGAAATATCTTTCAGGCCGTCAGCAATACTTCTGATGGGGCTGATTACCAGAAAGCGGATGCAGAATCCGAGCACAACAATAATGGCAATGCAGCAGGCAGTCCCTGTCAGAGCGGTTAGCATGGATATCCTGGACTTTACATCAGAGGCGGACGTTTTTAGTATACTTTCAGTCTCGGTGATGGATCTGCTGTTTTTCCGGTTTACCTTTCCCAGCTCCGACGATATGCGGTCGGTTACTGTTGACGATTCGGTTTGCAATACCTCCTTTACGGTCTTGGAGTTGTTTGCCTGCAAAGCTGCGAAACTGTTGCCGAGGGTTTTGATCTCTTTGGCAACAAATTCCGTGCTGATGCATACCAGACTTTTGCCGAGGGGGATGCCGAAATATTCAATTTTTTCTTCATGGATAAAAACATTGGGGTCGTTTTTTGCCTGTTCCAGAACTTTTTGCGCGTCCGTTTCCCCCCGGCCCTCCTCTATATATGAAAGGATCCGGTCGTCCACATAGTTGACGTAACCCGGCAGCAGGGTGTCCTGATCATCAAGGAAAAATGCGAACAGGATTTCCCGGGTCTGTGCGACTGATTTGCTGAATTCCTTGAGCTGATCGTGTTTTTTATCCATTATCGGGGTCGCGGCTACACTGACCAGAAGGCTGGATACGGCTTTTGCATTTGTTTCCAGGAGCATCCTCATTCTATCCCTGATCCTCTTTTCTTCTTTGGACAGCGCGGTTGCGGTGGATGCGGAAAGGTCAGCCGCCACTTTGCCGCCCATGTTCCGAAGAGCTTTTTCCACATTGGTTTCAAGTGTTTTGAACTGTTGCACAGCATTTTTTTCCGCAGCAAGCAGTCTGGAATCCACTTTTTGAATCATGCTGCCGAGAAGCGAGCTTTGAACCTTTACGATTGCAAAGGACAGGGCACCGAAAGAGACTGCAAGAACGATGACAAGGGTGATGATGATTTTAAAGCTCAAGCTGTTTTTAAGCAAAGACATCATAAGAAACTCTCCAGTACTTATTGTTATGTGTTTTTGGCCAAGGACGGTATCCATCCTGTTTCCCGTTTGTCAGGAACCTGCCGCATGCATCTTCTTTCCTTGTTTTAAATGCTCTGTCCGTTCCCGGGGCCGGCTTAGAAGATGGGGAGCCAGAAGGATCAGGCATACTGAGCTGATGAGCATTACGCTTATGGCAGCGAATGAAATCGTAAACGTATCTGTGAAATCGTATAAATACCCGGAGAGCATTGGAAACAGGGCTGCGGGGATGTTGGAGGAAAACAGGAGTCCGTAAACCTGTCCGATATTTTTATCCGGGAAAAGGGTTGCGGTGGACGCGGCATAAAGGACGAGAACTCCACCATAGTTGAATCCGGATGCAACTGCAAAAAAATAGAATCCATCGGCAGAAGTCAGCAGCACCGGTGAGAGTGAAAGCAGCACTGCCTGGCCCAGCAGATTGGATTTCATGGTGCCTGAAAGGGAGAACCTGTCATACAGGGCGCCCCAGGAGATTCTGCCTGCTGCGTTGGCCACTGCAAACAATGAGACCGCAGTAATGCCGGCCTCCGGTCCGGCACCCCTGAAGAGATCCTTGAGGTTGGCATTGACTGTGAAACCGGCCACAAGGCCGGTGAACATGGCAAAGTACAATAACTGGAAGGGTTTCAGTCTGAGGATTTCCCGGGTTTTAACAGCCGGCCTGGATTTCTCCTCCACAGTGTCCGGGTTGACCATGGCTGATCCTGCCAGAGGAACCGCAAGGATGAAAACAATTCCGAAAATAAAAAAGACTTCAAAAGGGGTCTTATCCATAAGGCTGATCAGCCGGCCCCCGACCTGGCTGACAAGGGCTGCCCCTCCGCCGAATCCGGCAACTGCGATTCCGGTAACCGCTCCTTTGTGATCAGGGAACCATTTGACCAATGTAGCAATGGGAACGATATAGGCAAGCCCGGCCCCGATTCCGGCAAGTCCGCCGATACCGATCACTGTCATTGCAAAGTTGTCGGCACCCGCGCCGGCAAGTATCCACCCGGACCCGAAAAGTATTCCTCCCCAAACCGCGTTGAATCTCGGCCCTTTTCTCGCCATCAGCATTCCTGAGAAGATCATGGTTAAAGGGAAAACAAAGTAAAATACGGAAAACGGAAGCTGTACAGATCCCTGAAGCAGGCCGGTCATTTCTTTAATCCGGGAGACGTAAACCGACCAGGAATACGTGGCCCCCAGGCAAAGCTGCATTAGAACGGCCGATATAAGGATCAGGTACTTTCTCATTGACCTTTCCGCATGAAGAACTCCAAGACAAAGTTTATGTGCTCTCTCATGGAATTGAACGACTTTTCCGGGTCCCGCGCCCGGATATGGTCGAGTATTGTCCTGTGCTGCATGTAGATCCGGTTGATGTTGTCAGGGTGTTCATAAAGGGAAACCAGGCTCTCCTTGATACCCTCAAAGAGATAGTCGTAGAAGTTGCGCATTATGTAAACGTGGAGCGGGTTTTTGGTGGCGTAGGCAATCCCCATGTGAAAGGAGGTGTCCGCTTCGGTGCCCAGGCGCCCTGAATCGACTTCGTTTTTCATTTCAGTTAGTGTCTGTGCTATGGCGCTGATATCTGACTCGTCAGCCCGTCTGGCTGCAATTGAAGCCGCGTTGCACTCAAGGCCCATCCTGACTTCCAGAAGGTCGTTTATTGAGGCGTTCTGGGACTTCATGGCTTCTCCCAGGGGGCTCTCTTTCCCTGAGGCCAGGCTTTTCACGAAAGTTCCCTGGCCCTGTTTCTGTTCAATGAGTCCGGCAGCCACAAGCCTGTGTACTGCGTCGCGTATGGTGGTCCGGCTGACATTCATTTTTTCCGCCATCTGCCGCTCGGTCAAAAGTTTTTCACCCGGTTTCAGGGTGCCCCTGAAAATAAGTTCCCTTATCTGGTCAAATACCTGGTCTGAAATCCGTTTCGGCTTGACAGGCTTGAGGTCTATATCCATGTTGACTTTTCCTTGTTCAAATATTTTTCTTTATTGATTCTGCGTACAATTGAACCGGATGTCTAACATAAATATTTTTTCCCTTTTTTGCAAGCATGTCGGATATCTGCATCATGCATGCCGGGCATGACGAAGCAACGGTCCCGCAACCCGCCGCAAGGATATTGTCGGCTTTTACCTGTCCGATATCCGTTGAAAGATCGTAATATTTCAGGTTGAAACTGCCGCCCATTCCGCAACAGCGGTCTGAACCCTCCATTTCAGCAAGGGTTTTTCCCGAGGCCCTGATAAGGTTTCTCGGCTCCTCGGTGACCTTAAGGGACTTGGCAAGGTGGCACGGATCATGATAGGTAACCCTGTCAGTGCCGGGATGCCCTTGATCCCGGGGGGTGACCACCCGGTCTAAAACCTGGCTGATGTCCATGGTTTTTTCGGAAATCTCCAGAAGTCTTGTTGTCATGCTCATTCCCGGCTTGTCGTACAGAGCGGGCCAGAGCTTTTTGATTGTGGAGGTGCAAGTGGCGCAGGATGTGACAATAAAGTCGGCATTCCAGTGCCGGAAAAGATCGAGGTGGTATTCCACAAGGCGGTTGAACGTTTTCCCGTCACCTGCTGCAAGGGCTGGTATTCCGCAGCATCCCTGTCCTTCCGGGACAATGACGTTGAAATTGTGATAGGTCAAGGCGTTGATCGTGTCAACCGCGATTTCAGGATAAACCTTGTCAATCAGGCAGCCGGTGAAGAAGAGAACAGAAGGGCCGGTATTTCTTGAGCCTGGATCAGGTGACAACCCTCTTTTGTGAAAAGGGACCGGTGCCAGCGGTTTTATATGGCGGTTCCAGGTCAAAGAGGAAACCAGCCTCGGGCAGGAAGTGTTCTGGCGGTTTTTGTCACTTTTTGTGAGAATGCCCTGGAATTTTTCAATCCATTCAAACAGGCGGTCGAACACAAGGGGGTTTGCAAGCAGCCTTCTGAACAGGAATTTTTCAGCTGCAGACAGTCCTCTATACTCTGCCAGAACGGAACGTGCTTTTGCAAAAATTTCAACCACGTTCACTCCGCTCGGGCAGTTTGCAGCACAGGAGCCGCATAAAAGGCACCGGTTTAGCCGTTCTTCAACTCCTTGGGCATCAGCGAAAATGTCCCGCATCAGGCCGTCTATCAGTGCAAGCTTTCCCCGGGCCACGTCCGCCTCCTTCCTTGTGACGCCGTAAAGAGGGCAGACCGCCTGGCAGGTGCCGCACCTGATGCAGGTCACCAGCTGGTCTTCCAGCTCCTTAACCCTCTCTGCAAGTTCTTTCATCCCGCCCATGTTACGAGTCTCCAATGATCTTGCCCGGGTTCATTATTCCCTTGGGATCGATCCCTTTTTTCAGCCTTCTTGAAAACCGGATTGTCGAATCTCCGGCTTCTTGTGAAAAGAACGGGGACTTGGCAAGTCCGGTTCCGTGTTCACCCGAAAGGGTGCCGTCCAGTGCAAGAGCTTTTTCAAAAATCTCTTTTATAACTTTTTCCACCTTCCGCCACTGTTTTTTGTCTCTCCTGTCCGCAAGAATAGTAGGATGAAGATTTCCGTCTCCTGCGTGCCCGAATGTGCCGATCTCGATATTATACTTTTGCGAGATTTGTTTCAAGGCGTTTACCATATCAGGTATACGGCTCCTGGGGACGGTTGCATCCTCGAGGATCACGTCCGGCTTGAGGCCGGCAAGGGCGGAAAGGGCGGACCTCCTTGCCTCCCATACCCTGTCGCGCTCCTCCTCGTCCTCCGCGGTTTTTACATGGCAGGCTCCCATTTTTCTGCAGAGGGTTTCCACTTTATCTGCCTCTTCCTGCACCTGGGCGGGATGGCCGTCAACCTCTAAAAGCAGCATCGCCCCTGCGTCAAGCGGAAGACCCGCGGGCTTGAAGGCTTCCACCGCCCGGATAGTGAAGTTGTCCAGAAGTTCAAGGGTGGCTGGAACAATCCGTTCCGCAATGATGGCGCTGACGGTTCCGGAGGCCTCTTCAATGGTGTTGTAAACCGCCATCATGGACTTTCTGGCCCTGGGAGCGGGTATAAGTTTCAGGATGATTTCGTCAATAAAGCCGATGGTTCCTTCAGATCCCGCCAGAAGCCCGGCCAGGTTGTAGCCGGTGGCGCACTTGACCGTTTTGGACCCGGTTTTGATCCGTTCTCCGGCAGAGTCAATGAAAGACAGCCCGAGGATGTAATCCTTGGTAACCCCGTACTTGAGCCCCCTTAAACCGCCTGCGTTTTCAGCCACATTCCCTCCGAGCGTGGATACGGCCTGGCTGCCCGGGTCGGGCGGATAAAAAAGGCCCAGGCTTTCCGCACGCACCGCAAGGTCGGCTGTGACGACCCCCGGCTGAACCACCGCGTACATGTCCTGTTCGTTGATTTCAATAATGGAATCAAGTCTGGTGGTAAGAACTACTATTCCCTCTCTATCCGGGATCGCCCCTCCGCTTAAATTCGTGCCAGCTCCCCTGGTTGTGACGGGGATTCCGTTTTCACTGCACAGCCTTATAATGTTTGAGACGGATTCGATGTTTTCCGGAATAACAACGCAGGAAGGGGTTTCAGGGGTGTGTACTGCCGCGTCAAAAGAATATGTGAAAAGATCCTCTTCCTCCAGGAGTACATTGTTTTCGCCGGCAATGAGTTTTAGCTGGTCCTGAATTGTACGGTTCATGATGACAACCTCGTTTTGTATTTGGTCATACCAATGTTAAGTTGTCAGAACCAGTGAGGCATGATTCTTCTTGGTATGATTGTATACAGTTGTTTTTAGGTTCTGGCATTTACTTTAACAAGCTTTAAATACAGGATTAGCAGAGTTTTAAACAGAATTCAAATCTTTTTTTAATTTTTTCTTGACATTGAAAAATTTATAATTCTATATTGGTTCTACCTTGTGCATAGATTGTTTTTTATCTTTTAAAACTTAAATTGGTATTCTGGATCATCCAGAGTTGCCTGTATGGAAGGGGGGTGGTGGCAAGTCAGTGCGATAAAAGGCATTCATTTTTTTAGGCGAAATAACGACGTCTGTTAAATCCTGAAACCACAGAGGAGAGAACCATGAAAAGAAAAGCGATCCTTACCTTAACCCTTATTATAGCCATTGCTATGATATCCGTCCCCTCGTTTGCGGGGAAACGCGACAAGTTCGGCAGCGACGACCGGCACGACGAAGCCAAACGAGTCTCTTACGACACCTCGGAGGACAAGATCCGGTGGAAAATGGTCATGCCCTGGTCCAAAGGGCTGTTGTTTTATGATATTGCAGTGCATTTTGCCGACAGTGTCAGACTGGCCTCTGCAGGGAGGCTTGACATAAAACCCTTCTCGGCAGGAGAGCTGGTTCCGGCCATGCAGTCCTTTGACGCTGTCAGCAAAGGGTCGGCCCAGGTCGGTCATGACTGGCCCGGCTACTGGAAGGGAAAAAACGAAGCGTTTGTGGCGTTTGCAGATGTGCCTTTCGGGCTTGATTCCCAGGGATACAATATCTGGCTGTATGAACGGGGCGGCATTGAAATGATGCAGGAAATTTACGGGAAATTCAACCTGTATGCTCTTCCAGGGGGACAGACCGGCCAGGATATGGGACTTTTCTCCAACAAGCGGGCCACCAAGATGGAAGATTTCAAGGGCCTCAGGATACGGACACCAGGCTGGTACATGGATATCATGAACAACCTCGGTGCTTCAGTTAGCCCTCTTCCAGGCGGAGAGGTCTACCTGGCTCTTGAGAGGGGTGTAATTGACGCGGCCGAGTTTTCCGCACCTGCCATGAATTACCCCATGGGGTTTGACGATATCACCAAGTTCGCCATCCAGCCCGGAGTCCATCAGCCGGGCGGCCAGTGCGGTCTGTTTTTTAACCAGGATGCGTGGGATGAACTTCCCAGGGATCTGAAAGAGATTGTGAAAATCTGTGCCAAGGAAACACAGCTTTGGAGCCTCAGCTGGATCAACAACCTGAACGCCGAAGCCATGGAGCGGTTCAGTGAAAAAGTGGAAATCGTTCAGATGGACGAGGAAACCCTGATCCAGTTCAGAAAAACCACCCATGAATACCTTGAATCCCTCAAGGAAAAGTATCCTGATGTAAAGAAGGTGCTCGAGTCTCAGGAAAAATTCAGAAAAGATTACGAGATATGGAGAAAGGCCAAAAGCGGTGTTTCTCCGTGGTCCTATGAAACCTATATCAACGGGCGGTTAACCGAATAAAAGAAAAAATGAAGACGGGGGGGACAACCTCCCGTCCTGCACTAAAGGATGAGCAAAATGCTGGAATCAATAGCTGACAAAATCGAGACATTCAGCAGAAAGGAAGGGGAGATCACCTCTTTTATCATTTACCCCCTGTTGTTTGTGGTGGTGTACGAGGTGTTCATGCGGTATGCGTTTAACTCTCCCACCACCTGGGGGTTTGAAGCCACCACATTCATGTACGGGCTTCACTACATGTTCGGTCTGACATACACGGATGTAACCAACGGTCATGTGAAGGTTGATATTTTTACCTCGCTTCTTCCTAGGAAGGTTCAGGCAGTGGTGAGCCTTGCCACCAATCTGGTTCTGTTTATGCCTGTGATGATCTGTGTTTCCATCTGGTCGGTAAAGTATGCGGTCACCTCCACAATGGGCCTGGAGGTGAATTCCACAAGCTGGGGACCGCACATCTGGCCCTTGAAAATCCTGATGTCGTGCTGCTTTGTCTTTCTTCTCATGCAGGGCGTTGCCAACATTATCAGGGATATCAACAACGTGAAAAACAGTTAAAAGAGGTTATACCCTATGAGTCTTGAATTTATGACGGCGGCGATGTTCGTCACCCTGATCGCGGCCATAATCCTGGGCCATCCCCTTGCCTATACCCTGGCGGCGGTTGCAGCTCTGTTCGGTTTGATCGACAACGGGTTTTCGATTCCCATGCTGTTTGATATGTTTGTGAACAATACATGGGGCCTTATGAACAACTATACACTGGTGGCGATACCTCTTTTTATCCTGATGGCACAGCTTCTTGACCGGTCCAGGGTTTCGGAGGCCCTTTTCGACTCCCTTTACGTGGTGCTGGGGCAGCTCAAGGGAGGACTCGGGCTGGCGGTGGTGGTGGTATGCACGGTGTTTGCAGCCACAACCGGAATCATCGGTGCATCGGTCGTGGCAATGGGGCTTCTGGCAACACCGGCTCTGCTGAAAAAGGGGTACCAGAAGGAGCTGTCAAGCGGTATCATCTGTGCGTCCGGGACCCTCGGCATCCTTATACCGCCGAGTATAATGATGGTTGTCTACGGGGGGCTCACCGGCATGAAAGAAACCTCGGTCGGGAACCTTTTTGCAGGGGCGATTTTTCCGGGCCTGCTGCTTGCATCTCTGTACTTTTTGTATATTTTCACCAGGTGCACCCTGAATCCTGAACTCGGCCCTCCCATAACCAGGGAGGAAGCTTCCAGGTATACAGGCGGCCAGAAACTGACCATGACACTTAAATCCCTTATACCGCCTCTTGCCTTGATTCTGGCGGTTATGGGAACCATACTTTCCGGCGTTGCTACCCCGACCGAGGCAGCCGGCCTGGGGGCAGCCGGTGCCATGCTCCTTGCCCTTTTCAGTAAAAAACTGAACATGCAGGTTTTAAAGGAGGCAAGTTATAACACGCTTAAAACCACCTCCATGGTCATGATGCTCTTTATCGGAGGCAAATTCTTTTCCACGGTTTTTCTGAGCATGGGGGGAGGAGATGTGGTGGCCGACCTTCTCATCGGCAACGGGTTGAACCGATGGGTGGTTTTGATTATAATGATGGCAATCGTATTTATAATGGGAATGTTTATTGACTGGGCAGCGATTCTTCTGGTTACTGTGCCGATATTCATGCCCATTGCAACCGAGATCGGGTTTGACCCCCTCTGGTTTTCCATCCTGTTGTGCGTGAATCTTCAGACGTCGTTTCTGACGCCGCCGTTCGGTTACGCCCTGTTTTACTTCAAGGGGGTGGCTCCGGAAGGGTTTACCATGATGCATATTTACAGGGGGATTCTGCCTTTTGTCCTTCTGCAGGTGATCAGCATTTTGGTTCTGTGCATGTTTCCTGCGCTTGTGACATGGCTGCCGGGTATTTTCTTCGGGTAAATACCTGTTTTTCAAGGATGCTCCATGTATAGAGGTGGTTTGTGAATTCAGCGGAAAATGTAAAAGAGTTTGCGGAAAAGGCCGGACAGGTTTCCTCGGTTGTTTCGTTTGCCGAAAGTGTTGACCGGGTTTTTGAAAAATGCATCTCTCTGTGTCTCGAAAAAAAGGCTTGCTCGGGAAACGGACCTGTGACAATCGCTTTCCCGGATCTGCCCTCCGATCATGCAGCCGGATTTGAAAACTTGTGTCTTAAAAATGGTATTGAGCAGGTTAAGGAAAATTTACGGCGGTATGAAAAGGGGGTGGATCTGGGAATTACCCTTGCTGCATACGGGATAGCAGAAACAGGGACCATTGTGGCGGGATGCAGCGGTGAAGATCAGAGACTGGCATCGATGATCAGCGACCTTCATGTGATCCTGCTGAATGAAAAGGATATAAAGGCTTGTGATTCCGATATTGAGGAGGATCTGAAAAAAATGACCCTGCAGCCTGGATCGTATACTGCATTCATTACCGGTCCCAGCCGTACCGCGGATATAGAGCGGGTGCTTGCACTGGGCGTACACGGGCCGCTCGAGCTTCATATCATTATACTCAGGGAGGAAGAATGGCAGGGCGGGAGAATATAAAAGATTACAAAAAACGGGTTAAAGATGCACTGGAAAATCCGTTTCTGCGCCAGGCCATGGACAATTTTGCAGTGGCCTACCGGACCGGACGGGCCAATGCGTTCAAGGGCCTTGATATACAGGATCATGTGCGGAAAATCGCCGACATCAAGCAGGCTTCGGTTACACGGTGGAAAGAGCTTTTTGAACAGTTTCGAGCAAAAGCTTCGGAAAACGGAATTCATGTACACCTTGCAGATACTGCCGAAGATGCCTGCAGGATTATCGAGTCTATCGCGGCACGGAGCGGCTCCGAAAAAATCGTAAAATCCAAATCCATGACTGCTGAAGAAATCCACCTGAACACGTGGCTGGAAAAAGAAGGTATGGAGGTGACGGAAACGGATCTCGGGGAATGGATTGTTCAGCTCAGAAAAGAGGGCCCCTCGCACATGGTAATGCCGGCGATTCATCTTTCGAGAAACCAGGTGGCGGATCTTTTTTCCGATGTCACCGGCGAGAGGCAGCAAGCTGATATTGACATGCTGGTGAAAGTTGCCAGAAAAGAGTTGAGACAAAAATATTTTGAAGCTGACATGGGCATAACCGGTGCCAATTTTGTGATTGCGGACACCGGAACCATAGGAATCACAACCAATGAGGGCAATGCAAGGCTGGTAACCACCCTGCCGAAGGTTCATGTGGTCCTGGCAGGTATTGACAAGCTGCTCTCCTCGATTAACCAGGCGCTTTTCATCAACCGTGTTCTGCCTAAAAACGCCACCGGACAGCAGATTACCTCCTATGTAACCTGGATTACGGGTCCTTCCGAATGCAAAGCCGCCGAGGACGGAAAGCGGGAAATGCACATGGTGTTTCTGGACAACGGAAGATCGAAGCTTGCGCAAGATGATGTGTTTTCGCAGGCATTGAGTTGTATCCGCTGCGGGGCCTGTGCCAATGTATGCCCGGTATACCGCATGGTGGGCGGGCACCGGATGGGGCATGTCTATATCGGCGCCATCGGGCTGATTACCACCTATTTTTTCCACGGGATCGAGAATGCCAGGCATATCGTTAAAAACTGTACCGGCTGCGGGGCCTGCAAAGATGTTTGTGCCGCCGGAATCGATCTTCCCGGGCTTATTAAGGCGGTGCAGGAGAAAATTCTGGACAGGGAAGGGCATCCGGTAAAAGGGATTCTTTTGAACAGGGTTCTGAAAAACCGGCGGTTGTTCCACGGTCTGCTCCGGTCTGCAAGCATCGCCCAGAAGCCGTTTTCAAAAGATGCGTTTTTGCATCGGCATCTGCCCATGATTTTTTCAAAGGACCAGGATTTCCGTGCCATTCCGGCAGTTGTTTCCAGGCCGTTCCGGGACCGGTTTGAAAATATCAATCCGGCAGTCGAGTCCCCCAGGGTGAAAATCGGTCTGTTTTCCGGATGTCTTCAGGATTTTGTCTATCCGGAACAGCTAGAAGCGGCAATGGCTTCGTTTGTACAGGCAGGGGCGGGGGTGAAATTCCCCATGGATCAGACCTGCTGCGGTCTTCCGGCCCTGATGATGGGAGAAAGAGAGGCGGCTGAAGCGGTCGCCGTCCAGAACATCATGGCTTTTAAAGAGTTGGATCTCGATTATATTGTTACCCTGTGCGCGTCGTGTGCCTCGCATCTCAAACACAAGGTGCCGAAGCTTGCAGGGGAGCGGTTCAGAAAAGAGGCGCTCGCCTTCAGTGAAAAGGTGATCCCGTACTCCGTGTTCTTGGCTCGGGTGTCTGATGACGCAGTGTTTCGAGCCTCTCCGGATACAGCCGGCAGGAAGGTTGCCTGGCATGCTCCCTGTCATCTGGTGCGGGGTTTGGGGATCAGCCGGGAGCCCGGAGAGGTGATTTCAAGCAGGGGGTTCCGGTATGTGTCCACTGCTGAGGAAGAGACATGCTGCGGCCTTGCCGGGAGCTACTCGGTGGATTTTCCCCTTGTGTCAAGGGAGATTCTGGCCAAAAAACTGTCGGATGCGGAACAGTCCGGAGCGGAGATTCTGGCAACCGAATGCCCCGGGTGCGTCCTCCAGCTGCGGGGTGGGGCTGTCCGGCAGGGCCGCAACATTGAAGTCCTTCACCTTGCAGAGCTGATTTGCGGGAAAAATGAAATTCATGATTGATCCACAGGGTGGTAGTGTACATGTACTCTTCTTACGAACTCGATATTTTCCGTCAGGAGGGTCTCCACCTTTGTGGCGATCCGATCCCCTTCTGCGACGGTGAGTGATCCTTCCACGCCTATGGTAAGGTTTATTACAAAGTAGGGGCCGAAGCTGTGGGCGTGTATTTCTTCGATCAGCCTGATTTGGTCTACCTGTGACAGGATCGTGCGGATCTGCCTTGAAAGCTCTTTGCCCGGCTGGGTGTTCATAAGATCAGAAGCTGACGAGCGCAGGATTTCTATTCCGGTATGCAGGATCAGAAGGGAGACTACGGTTCCTGCCATAGGGTCAACCCAGGGATGTCCCATCCTGCCGAAATAGATGCCTGCTGCTGCGGCCATGGAAGCGAATATATCGTTCCTGTGATCATGTCCCAGAGCAATCACAGCCATGTTCCGGGTCTGTCTGCCGATGCGCATGGTCCAGACGGTGAGCCAGAGCTTGAACACTATGGTGAACAGCGCAGCCCACAGGGCAATGACTGCGGCACCAGTGTAAACCTGTTCATCAGTGACCAGAAGATCGTAAACCTTGTCCACGCTGTTAAAAAAAATAACGATGGCGGTGGTGATCACGAAAGCACCCACAACTACTGCAGCGATACTCTCCATTTGTTCATGGCCGTACGGGTGTTCCTTGTCTGCAGGTTTTTTGGAAATTTTCATGAAAATGCTGACTACTATTCCGTAGGCAGTGTCTGATGCCGAGTTTATACCGTCCGCCAAAAGAGCCGGGCTGTGGGCAAATATGCCGATGCCGGTTTTCAGCAGAGCAAGGAAGGTGTTTGCAAAAAGCCCGGCATGTACCGCTATTGAGCCTCTTTTCATAAGCCCGGTCCTGTTTTTTTTGTCTTCTGTTTTCCTGCCGTTTCAACCTGCAGGGTATGATATAGTACATTTTTTTAATAAGATCCATGCCTTTTACAGGTAATTCACGGTTAAAAGTTGTTGAGGCGAATCTGCTATCATCTTGACTTTTTCCCTGGCTTGATAGTAATGTACCGGTTATGGGAATATCTAAAACATGCCTTACAAAGAGATTGCCATGATTCTTGTTGCAGGAGAGATTCTGTTTGACGTGTTTCCGGAGTACCGCAGGATAGGCGGGGCACCTTTTAATTTCGCGTTTCATTTGAAGAAACTCGGGTTCGATGTGAGGTTTGTCTCCAGGGTGGGCAGGGATGACAGGGGAAAAGAGATTCTTGATTTTCTTAAAGCCCATGATTTTTCTCTTGAGGATATCCAGATCGACCCTGATCACGAAACAGGGAGCGTGGAAGTAAAAATCGATTCCACAGGGGGGCACGATTTTGATATTAAAACGGATGCTGCATACGATTACCTCGAATTCACCGATCATGTGAAACGCCTGGCAGGCGAAAATGCCGGGCTGATTTACTTCGGCACCATGGTCCAGCGGACGGATAAGGGGTTCAGGACCCTTCAGAGGATTCTCGAGAACAGAGGAGAGTTTGCAACAGCTTTTCTTGATATCAACCTGAGGCCCCGATGCTATACCCGGTCCACCATTGAAGAGTCTCTGCGGGCGGCTGACATTCTCAAGCTGAATCTGGAGGAGCTGGTGCATATAACAGGAGGAGCGGAGGATGAATCTTTACGCGGCCCTGCTGTTGAGAGTTTAATGAAGGAGTATTCGATTCAGCACGTGATCCTGACAAAGGGGGAAAACGGCAGTGAGCTGTTTTCCGGGAAAAACCGCTTCACAGAAGAGCCGAAGGACGAATCCCGGATAGCTGATACCGTTGGTGCAGGGGATGCCTATGCCGCAGTCGCTGCAGCAGGGTTTCTGACCGGTTTGCCGGAAGAGAGGATCATCCTTCTTGCAGGGTCGTTTGCCGGGAGAATCTGCGGTATAAAAGGGGCGCTTCCGGACACGGATGATTTTTATGATCAACTTAAAAGAGAAATAGGGGGATGACCATGTCGGAAAACGGCCTTTATATCCAGATGTTCAGTGTTCACGGGCTTGTACGGTCGGAAAACATGGAGCTTGGATATGATTCTGATACCGGCGGTCAGGTGAAATACGTGATTGAGCTGGGTAAAGCCCTGTCTGAAAATGAGAACGTCGGAAGGGTGGACCTTTTTACCCGCCTGATTTCCGACAAATCCTACTCGGATGATTACGGAAAAGCGGTGGAGCAGGTTACGGACAAGTTCCGTATCGTGCGGATTCAGTGCGGGGGCAGGAAGTATATGCGCAAGGAATTGCTTTGGCCGTACCTTGACGAATATGTTGACAAAACCATCAAGTTTATCAAGCGCGAAAAGTCGGTTCCTGATATCGTTCACGGTCACTATCCTGATGCAGGGTACGTGGCCAAGGAGCTGGCGCGCATATTCGGCATTCCTTTTGTCTACACCGGGCATTCCCTGGGCAGATCCAAGAAGGAGCGGCTTTTGAATGAAGGGTTCGAGCCTGCGGAGCTGAACAAACAGATCAAGCTGGATCACAGGATAGAGATGGAAGAGCAGATCCTGAAGTATACAGACATGGTAATCACCAGCACACGCCAGGAAAAGGAAGACCAGTACGGTAAATACCGCAACGGAAGACTGCCCGAATTCAGGGTGATTCCTCCGGGCATAGATATTGAAAAGTTTCAGCCTTTCTACTACGACCGCCTGGAAGATGAACACCCGACTGAAGAGGCCATGTTTGCCAAGGCTTCGGTAATCAAGGAGCTGAAACGTTTTTTCCAGAATCCGGATAAGCCTGTTGTGCTGGCGCTCTGCCGCCCGGACAAGCGGAAGAATATTGAAGGGCTGATTCAGGCGTATGGTGAGGATTACGAACTCCAGGCCATTGCCAACCTGGCGGTATTTGCTGGTATCAGGAAGGATATCGCCCTGAAGGAGGAAACCGAGCGGGACGTGCTTACCCGGATGCTGCTTTTGATGGATAAATATGATCTGTACGGGAAAATGGCCGTGCCCAAAACCCATGATTTTGAGAACGAAGTTCCTGAGCTGTATAAAGTGGCGGCAGAGCGAGGCGGGGTTTTCGTTAACCCGGCTCTCACCGAACCCTTCGGAATCACCCTGCTGGAGGCTTCCGCAACAGGGCTCCCCATTGTGGCGACCAATGACGGCGGTCCCATGGATATCATTGAGAACTGCAAGAATGGTTATCTGGTGGACCCCCTTGATACAAAGGCCATTTCAGCTGCAGTCCGGGATATTATCGTGCATGAGGACAAGTGGGCGGAGTATTCAAAGAACGGTGTCATAAACACCCGGAAATACTATACCTGGCAAAGCCATGCTCAAACCTATCTGGAGGAAATGAGAAAACTCCACGGCAGGTACGAGCGGTCGGATATCACGGTTAAAGAGCCTGAAAGCAGTATCGGAAAGCGGCTTGCAGGCCTGGATTATATGCTCATCACGGACATTGACAATACACTGCTGGGAGGAAGTTCCAGGGACCTTGAAGAACTGATGGCGCTTTTGAAAGAAAACAGCGGAAGCGTGGGATTCGGTGTGGCCACCGGCAGGGTTCTTGAGTCAGCGGTTAGGGTGCTAAAGGAAAACAGCGTGATCACGCCGGATGTGATCATTTCATCGGTGGGAAGTGAAATCAGTTACGGACCTTCCCTTCACCGGGAAAAGGGCTGGGAATCCCATATTTCCAAAAACTGGAACAGGGACAGGATCGTGTCCCTGCTTCAGGAGGTGGAATACATCGAGCTGCAGGAAAAGGAGGTTCAGCGTCCCTGCAAGATCAGCTACAACATGTCGCCGGGAAAGGACCGTCTTGCAAAGATTCACAATATCCTCACCCGGAACAGGTGCCACTATACGCTGATTTACTCCCATGAGGCGTACCTGGATATTTTGCCGTACCGGGCCTCCAAGGGAAAGGCCATACGGTATTTAAGCTACAAGTGGGAGATTCCCTTGAAAAATTTTCTGGTTTGCGGTGATTCCGGTAATGATGAGGAGATGCTGAGAGGAGAGCCTTCCGCGGTTGTGGTCGGAAATTACAGCAGTGAACTTGAAAAAATGAAATCGGCAAAGAACGTGTTTTTTGCCGAACGTGAATTTGCAGGCGGAATGATAGAGGGTCTCAACCACTACAGGTTTCTGGAAAAAGCAAAAGGAAAGGGTATAAATGACAATTAAGAACAAGATACACCTGATCACCTATCCGGACAGCCTCGGAAGCAACCTGGCTGAACTTCATTATGTGCTGCGCAAATATTTGAGCAAAGCCATCAACGGCATTCATCTGCTTCCGTTTTATCCCTCATCTTCGGACAGGGGATTTGCCCCGCTTACCTATGACGAAGTGGACCCGGCTTTCGGCACCTGGGAGGATGTGGAGAAAATCGGCAGGGATTTTGACCTGATCATAGATTTTATGGTCAATCATATTTCAAGGCAGTCCGTGTACTTCCAGGATTATGTGGAAAAGGGTGAACAAAGCGAATATGCGGACATGTTTTACAGTTTCTACAAACTCAAGCCTGACGGCTGGATCACGGACGAAGACCTTGAAAAAGTGTACACCCGGAAACCCAGGCCCCCTTATACGGTTCTGGAAAGGGCGGACGGAACAATAGAAAAAATCTGGTGTACCTTTAACGAGCAGCAGATTGATCTGGACTGGGATTCCCCCAAAACCCGCGAGGTGATGCGCAACTTTCTGATCAAGCTTGTCCGGAACGAACCAAAGATGATCAGGCTTGATGCGGTTGCGTATACCACGGTGGAGCTGGGTACGGACTGCTTTTTCCTGGAACCCAAGATATGGGATATCCTTGAATGGTTCAAGGATTATACGTCCGCATTTGAAACGGAAATTCTGCCTGAAGTCCATGAGCACTACTCGTACAACCGGAAACTGGTGGAACACGGGTACTGGAGTTACAATTTCGGGCTGCCGATGCTGGTGCTCCACGCCCTGTACAAACATACTGCCGGTCCGCTGAAGAGCCTGCTTGTCTCCTACCCGGACCGGCAGGTGACCACGCTGGACACCCATGACGGAATCGGTGTGGTGGATGCGGTGGGGCTTCTCAAGGATAATGAGATTGAGGAGACACTGAAACTTCTCCATGAAAAAGGCTCAAACATCAAACAGATCTATTCCGGGCCTGAATACCAGAACCTTGATGTGTATCAGGTGAACTGCACCTACTACTCCGCCCTGGGGTGTGATGATGATGCTTACATCACTGCCCGGACAATTCAGTTTTTCAGCCCGGGGATTCCCCAGGTATATTATGTGGGGCTGCTTGCAGGGGAAAATGATATCGAGCTTGTGGAAAGGACACGTCTCGGACGTAATATCAACCGCCACAATTATACTCTGGAAGAGATCCGGGAGGATATTGAAAAGCCTGTTGTCAAGCGCCTTTTGAAACTGATGGAATTCCGGAATTCCTACCCGGCATTTAACGGGGAGTTCAAAATTCTTGAATCGGAAGATGACCAGCTTATCCTTGAGTGGACAAAGAAAAACTACACGGCAACGGCATATATAGATCTTGAAGAGTACAACACCGTGATCACGTATACGGATCCCGTGGCGGTGCAGACAGTGGATTTTAAAGTATAGCGGTCAGGTCACCACAGAAGATGGATTATTGAAATCAGCAGCATGATGATGAAGGCGTGTTTCTGGCGTTTTTCCAGCCATTTGAAGTTCAAAAAGCAGGGGCCGATCCTTCCGCCTATTGCCACCCCGGCGCACGTGGCCAGAAGAAGGGGGGTATGGTCGGGCATCTGCCTGATCCCTGCGGCCACGGAGAGCATGATCAGCACAAAATAGGATATTGTGGCTGTGAACATCACAAACAGTCCGGTTGCAACGGCCCTGTGGGTGGGCATCCTGAGATTCCTTTCCATGTGCGGGATCAGCCAGTCACTGTTGCCGATACTTAAAAGGCCTGTGAAAAATGAGGAGAATGTCACGATAAACCCGCTTTTTTTCAAGGCCTCCCGGTTGAACTGTTTTCCGGAACCCTCTGTGTCATCAAAAAGGGATTTTATCATTACAGCAAGCAGGTACAGTGCAACCGCCACGAATACATACAAAAGCATTTTTTCGTATTTTAGCGACAGCCCGAATCCGGCCAGATACCCGATTGCCACCCCTGCCAGGGTATACGGCAGAAAGGTGCGTGCCACTTTCATGTCCACTGTCCCGGACCTCAGGTAGATGAACGATCCCATACCCTTGCCTGCAATCTGGGTAAATATGGATATGGTTACCGCCTCGGACGGGGGGAGCTCAAAAAATGTAAGGATGGGGATCCAGAGTACTCCAGCTCCCAGCCCCGTGTACATGACCAGGGTTCCGATACAGATGGCGAACAGATGAGCCCCTATGAATTTGAACCCGTAAGGAAAGGCCTGGCCGAAAAATAAATACACGCAGGCCAGGTATACGGCATCCAGAACAAACCAGCGAAGTATGGTTTTAAGTGAACCCGCGGGTTTGACCTCTATTGAACAGCTTTCTGCATTCATCAGAGTACGCTGGTATGGCCGTGCCTGATGGCGAATTTTTTCAGCATCCGGGCAATACCTGATGAAAGGGAGAAAATGGAGCCGGTATCAAGATTCTTGTTGGCTGTCTTGTCAAAGTATATGCCGAGGCTTGATTCAAGGTCCTTTTCCGGTTTCCAGTAACATACCATCATGGGAAGCCTGGGCAAGGGGTACAGCACAACCGAGATATCCGACTGGTACTGCTCATCCACCGCTTTTCCGCCGAGTACGTGAACCATGTCGTCGAACAGATCCGGATATATGTCCGCAACTCGTTTCAGGGGCTCTTCACACTGTTTTTGAAAAAAATTGTACCGCTGCATGCCCTCTTCAAGTTCCCTGAAGGTGATCCATTCTCCGGCAGGGTGGACGCCGCTGCCCCTGAGAATATACTGGAAAAAAGGGATCGCCACCCATAAGTTTACATGGATCTCGGTGAATATATTCCCCTGATCATCCACACTGAAATCCTTGCCCATAACCTTGAGGGTGAGTTTTCCCCCTTTGTAGGAGGCTCCGGTTATACGCGCCCTTTCTTCAAGGTCTGTTTCCCGTATCTTTCTTTTTAGTTTGTTGAAGATTTCGTCCCTGTTCTGGTCGATAACATTCTGATTATCATTTTTAAGGGTCACCTGTGAAATTGTTTCGCCATTGAGCCTGGGGCATTCGGAAAGCTCTCTGCGGTTCTGAAAAACAGCTGCTGCAAAGGCAAGGCAGGTTTTTTCCCCGCATTCCCGACAGTTGGATTTATCCAGAAGCTTGAAAATATCCATTGTGGTTCGAAGTTCAGTCAACAAAAACCTCCCGCGGGTATTACTGTGAAATGAAAAGAATCTTGTGGGACATCAGGTTGATATCTGCAATGTTTCCTGTTACCTCTTTCTGGTCTCCCAGAAGTCCCTTTAAAAGATACCGGTCTTTTTCCACCGGGGTTATGGATGCCACGTTTTCCATAACAAGTTCTTCAGTATCCCCGTTTTTTATATAAACATTGGATTCGCACATGGGTCTCTCCTTATTTGTATATGTACCAGAATCATCATTGCAATTTTACAGGCAAGGCCGGAAATTTTCAAGCCGGTTTCTTGTCGGCAGGCAGGGTGATGATGAATTTCGTGCCTGACCCTTCCGCTGATTCCACGCTCATTCTGCCCCCGTGATTCCGGGTGATGATAAAGTAGGCAACCGAAAGGCCCAGGCCGGTTCCTTTTTCAGGCCCCTTTGTGGTAAAAAACGGCTCAAATATCCGTTTTCTGACATTTTCCGGGATTCCTGGGCCGTTGTCGCGGATTTCAATCCTGACCTCTCGGCTTGTGGAAACGCATTTGACATGAAAGCATGGAGGTTCGGAGTCATCGGCACCGCTTTCCATGCTCCGGGTCATCATTGCTTCGGCCCCGTTTTTGAAGATATTGAGAAATACCTGCTGAAGCTTGCTCGGCTCGCATGGAATTTCAGGAAGGTCGTTTTGATACTCTCTTTTTATTTGAATACGCCTGAAGTCATGGTTCTTTTTAATATTGTAGTCGTTTTCCGCAAGTTCGATGGATGTGTCCAGAACATCCCTTATATCCGCCTGTTCCTTTATGGAATCCCCTTTTTTGGAAAAGCTGAGCATGTTGTTGACTATTTTCGCAGCCCGCATGCCGGAAGCGGTTATGTTGGAAAGGAATCCGGGGATAGAGCGTTTTTCCATGAACCGCCGCAGCGTTTCCATGTCCGTACCTGCCTCTGCCGCTGCAGCTTCGTTTGCAGGGAGGTTCAGGGTAAGCCTGTTGATAACGACCTGAGCGTTCTGAATCATCCCGGCAAGCGGGTTGTTGATTTCGTGGGCCATGCCCGCGGCCAGGCCGCCCACGGAGAGCATTTTTTCCGACTGAATCATTAAATCGGTCATGCGTACCCGCTCGGTGACGTCATCCACACGGATTACAGCTCCCTTTTCTTCCGATCCGGTGAGGGGATAAATCACAACATCCTCGTGGCAATGTTTCTTGTCTCTGGTAAGGCGATCCTTTCTTATGCTGATGACTTTCTGCTCACGTATTGCGGTCCTGATTGTTTCCATCTCGTCCGCTATTTCGGGATAAACGCTTTGGAGATGGCTCTGCCGGGCGGCATCCCTGCTGATTCCGGTCTTTTCCTCTGCAAGTCTGTTCCAGTGGGTGATGTACCCGCTGCTGTCCACTCCCATGAGTATGGAAGGCATTGAGTCGATGATGTTGTTGATATAGTTCCCGGCTATTTTAAGCTCTTCCTCCGCAGCCTTGCGCTGGGAAATGTCCCTTGAAATCCCGAGTATTCCAAGCGGAGTGCCCTTTTTGTTCCTCAGGAAGCCCACGGTGGTTTCAAGATCCGCAACGGTGCCGTCTTTCCTGTACATCTGAATTTCAACGGTGCGGCTCCGGCCGGGCGGCAGATGGCCCAGGTTTTCATTTTCGATCTCTTCGAGAAACAGCTTTACCATTCGGTCATGGGATTCCTCGGGCATTTTTTCCTCGTTGGGAAGGTTCATGGCCTCTTCAGGGGTGTATCCCAGGATTTTTTCGATGGAAGGGGTCAGGTATGTCACATTAAGGTCAAGGTCCCTTGTCCATATTATATCGTTGGAATTGTCCGCAAGGAGACGGTATTTGTATTCACTTTTCCGCTTTGAGGCAAAGGCTGCGAAAAGAAACAGTATCGAAACAAGCATCACCGACATTGATACCAGCAGGAAAATCACCAGAGCCATATGTTTCTGAATAAAGGAGGGAGCGGGCTTATTGATCAGTATGCTGTCCTCGGGAAGCTGGCTTCCGTCTATTTTGAAGTGTTCGATCATGTTAAAATCAAAGGCGTACTGCCCCTTGCCCTGGGTGATGATTTCAATGTCGTCCGGGTCTTTGCCTTTCAGTACGTCAGCTGCAAGGTCTGCGGCTTTCTCGCCGTGTATCCTGCCGAAGGTGAGGCTGCCGCCCACAATTCCCCGTCCCAGATAAAATCCCCAGAAGCCGTAAACCGGTGCCCGGCAGGCGCTGGAAACCGAATCGATGCTTTGCCTGTAGGTGTAGGCTGTTCCGGTTCCGTCCCTGTTGAATGAACAAAGGAGTACAACAGTTCTGTCCGGCAGGGAGGCAAGCCTGGTCTGAAGCTCTTCCATGGAAGGAGTTCCGGAGAATTTAAAAGAGACGTCATTTTCCATGTTTTCAACGACCCTGTCTATCACCTTGCGGTTGGCGATCCCGGTCGGTGTGCGGTCATTGACAACAAACACGTTCCGGGTTTCCGGATGTAGGCGGAGCGCGAGCTTAATGGTCCCTTCAAGGTCATAGGATTCAATAATCCCGGAGACACCTGTCAAGCTTTCAAACCGTTTTTTCTCATAGTGATTCACGCCGCAGAAGATGATCGGGGTTCCGGGAAACAGAATCGGCCGGCTCTTCAGCGCAAAATTCAATGCATTGTCATCAGTTGTAACTATGAGGTCAAAATCGGTTCTTTTGTATTTTTCAAGGTAAAAGGTTTTAAGGGCGGCAGAATAACTTTTACCGAAATGGCGCTTGGAATCCATGTATTCAACATGAACCGATGCGGATGGGATTTTTTCAGACAATCCTTTCTGAACAGCTTTTGTGACTTCGTCAGTCCAGATCATGCCGTCATGATAGGAGTTTAAAAGGAGGACATCCTCTGAGAATGCACAGGATACGAGCAGCAGCAATCCGGTCAGTCCGGCCAGGGTTGTTATAAAGATTTTCAGCCCTTTTGCTGCCTGTCTGCTCTGCATATTTTCTTCAACCTGTCCGGATGTCCACACCCGGTCTTCAGCCCTTGATTATCCTCGGCAGAATCATCTGGTGGTGGGGGCATATGGATTTCGGGTTCTGGTACGCCGCCCCGGCAAATGCGACCATGTATTTTCTGAGATCCTTGAGCCTGACGATTTCGTCCACAAGGCCTTTTTCCGCGCAGAAAAGCGGTCTTGACTTTTCATGGTAGCTGTCCGCCAGCTGGTTCATTTTGTCCACAACAGGATCAAGGGGGTTTCCTGCGTCTTTTTCCTTGACAAGCCGCCTTGCATATGTGGCGACGGCAGCTGTCTCGCCGTGCATTACATAGATTTCCGTGGCAGCGGTGCCGAGGGTGAACGCATTGTGCCTGTTGGCAGTGGGCCCTCCCATGACGTAGTGGGCTGCTGCAGAACCCTTTCTCAATACCGTGAGCATCATGGGGACATCGGTCTGCTGGATCGAGTAGATAAGAGACTGGCCGAGACCCAGAAGTTCGGCTTTCTCCGCGTCATCCCCCACGTCTATGCCCGAGGTGTCCTGGAACCACATGACAGGAATCCGGTCCCGTCCGCAAAGGGTGACGAACTCATTCATCTTGATCAGCCCCTGCCGGTACAGCTTGCCCCCGATGCCAGGGTAGTCGGCGTATTCGGGATAGTCTTTTCCCAGGTATCCCTGCCGGTTGGCGATACACGCCACAAGGAATCCGTCCACCTTGCAAAGGCCGGTATAGATCTCGGGGCCGTAACCGGGCCGGAACTCGGTGTGCTCTCCGGCGTCCACCAGCCGGGATAACACCTGGTCCATGTCATAGGTGCGCTTGGGCTCCAGCGGCAGAAGCCGCATGATGTCGTCCTCCGGGTAGGCGGGGGCCTTGGGTTCCGCCACCCGGAACACCTCCGGGTCATACGCCGGCAGTTTGTCCATGTAGACCTTGAGTCCGTCAAGCACATCCTTCTCTTCTTCAAATACGTACCTGAAAAATCCGGTCTCGTCATGATGGATTTTGACGCTTCCCGGCGGTTTGGCCTTGTGTTCCTTTGCTCTCTTGACGAGCTCTTCAGCCATGTCGGTATTGAATCCGCCCTGGGGCGCCATGCCGCTGACGATACCGGCTCCGCCCACTGCAATGTTGCAGTTTCTGTGGGCAAAGAGAACCGCGGGGCTGATGCCCTGGTAGCCCCCGCCCGCAGGGTTGGTGCCGTATATGCCTGCCAGAACCGGAATTCCCAGCTGTTCGAGTTCTGCATGCCTGAAAAACGGTGTGCCTGCGCCACGCCTTCCTGCGTAGAATTTTTCCTGCTCAGGCAGTTTTGCACCGCTGCAGTTGACAATCCAGATCAAGGGAATGTTCAGCCTGGCTGCCAGGTCGGTAACCCGTAAAATATTTTCCGACTGCCCGGGAAGCCAGGCCCCGGCCATGACCTTGTTGTCAAAACCGATGATTACGGCCCATTTTCCGTTGATCTTTCCGAGTCCGTCAATTACGTTGGTGGTGCCCTCTTCGTTTTCCATGGGATTGTACAGGGTATGAAGCGGGCACCATGTCCCGTCGTCCACCAGGTAATCCAGGCGCTGCCAGACCGTCATCTGGCCTCTTGCGTTGATTTTTTCCTCAGGCAGCCCGGCGTTTTTGAGCTTTTCAACAGCTTTGTCTATGGATGATTCGGCATCAAGAATTTCTTCTATACTGTCCTGTGTCCGTTTGACTTCTCCTTTTTTCAGCGCTCTTCCAAAGGAGTCCATTTTTTGAAAATACGGCCTCATGAGTATGTTTCTCCAGGATTCGGTTTTTGATCTATTCGATGACAGCGATCAGGTCATCCTCTTCCACTTCATCCCCCGGTTTCACCTTCACTTCGGTGACCTTGCCGTCACAGGGGGCAAAAATCTGGGTTTCCATTTTCATGGCTTCAATAATCAGTATCTCTTCGTCCTCTTCCACTTCAGTTCCGGGTTCGATGTGAAGCTTTACGATTTTTCCGGCAAGGGGGGCAAGTACTTCTTCACCCATTGTATCACCTCCTTTTTTGGTTGTCTGGTTCAGGGTTTCGGGTGTTTCATCATATAAAACAATGTTTTGTATGATCATATAATATATGGAATACCAGGAAACATCTGTCAAGCTATTTTTGAATGCTGCCGAGCCAAAGACCGCGTCAGGTTTTTCTTGACATCCGGTTGAATATATAGTTTATGATGAGTCATAAAGCAAAACAGTGTTTTGTCATGTAAAACAAAATGGAAGGGCATGGATTCATCAGATTCCAAAATATATTCCCTGGCAGGAGCGATAAGCCGCTTTGTTAAAAGCGGAGACCACATTTCCCTGGGCGGGTTCACCATCAACCGGAACCCCATGGCTGCGGTGCATGAGATTATCCGGCAAAAGGTCAAGGACCTTCATCTGTATGTTCATTCCAACGGCCAGGGGCTGGATGAACTTGTCGGGGCCGGAGCCGTGCGCCGAGTGGAGGCGGCCTACTGCGGCAACGGAAGATTCGCCCCCACGTGTATCTGCTTCAGGCGCGCGTGCAGGGATGGAGAAATCCTGGTGGAGGACTATACCAACCATCAGATGGCGCTCAGGTTTCTTGCCGGGTCCATGGGAGTCCCTTTCTTGCCTGCAATGTCTTCGGCAGGTACGGATATCCTGCATCAGCAAGGCTTTGATAAGGAGGTCAGGAACTCCGATCCCGCGATCCCGCCGGCCAAGCTCGAGGTGATGGATGACCCGTTTGCAAGGCCCGGTGCTGTTGCGGACCGTGTGGTTCTTGTTCCCGCGGTCAACCCGGATGTGACCTTGATCCATGCACAAAAGGCGGATATGTACGGGTATACCGTTATTGAAGGGTTGACATTTTCTGATGCGGAACAGGTGAAAGCCGCCAAAAAGGTAATTGTCACCTGTGAAGAGATCGTGGGAGTCGAAAGTCTGAAAAAACGGCCTCAGAGTGTTGCCATTCCCGGATTCTGTGTTGATGCCGTGGTGGAGGTGCCTTTTGGCGCATACCCGACTGCATGTTACAGATACTATGACTATGATCCCGTGTTCCTGGAATGGTACCGCAAAACAGCAGCTGAAGCAGAGACTTTTTCAGATTACGTGAATGGATTCATCCACGGTACCGGGGATCATGATGAATATATGGAAAAGACCCTTGCCGGAAAGGGGGCGTCCGTGCTTTTGGCTGACCCGGACAAGGGGTATTCCGTCCGTATAAAGAGGAAGTCATGAGGTATACTTCCAAAGAGATGATGGTGATCTGTGCGGCCAGGAAAATCCGCAACACTGATATAGTGTTCTGCGGTACGGGGATTTCTGTGCTGGCTGCCGTGACAGCCAAGTGCTGGCACGCGCCTGGATGTACCATTCTTTTTGAAACCGGGGCGGTTGATCCGTCACTCGAGGATCTTCCTCTTGCAGTGGGCGACCCCAGGGTAATGCACAGGGCGTCAGCCTTCTGCTCCCTTGCAGAGACACTGGCATTTCTTCAGAACCCGAAAACCGCCCGGCACGTTGTGGGCATCCTCGGGGCGGCCCAGATCGACTGTTACGGCAATCTCAATTCCACACGAATCAACAACGGCGAATCCGGCGAAGTCAGGCTGCCTGGAAGCGGCGGCGCATGCGACATGGCGTCGTCCGCCGGAAGAAAGATAGTTTTCATGAAGCTGGAAAGGCGGCGTTTTGTGGAAAAACTCGATTATCTCACAAGTCCGGGGTGGCTTCAGGGGGGCAATACCAGGGAAAGACACGGGCTCCCCGGCCCGGGCCCCTGTCATGTGATAACGGACCGGGGCATCATGGAATTTGAAGAAGGGTCCAGAAGAATGGTTCTATCCAGGTATTATCCGGGAGAATCTGTCCGGGATCTTGCAGCAAGAGTGGAATTTCCGATTGATGTGGAAAGTTCAAAAGAGGCATTTGCGCCGACTGAAGAGGAACTTGCGGTGTTAAGGGAAAAAGCGGACCCTGAAAAACTGATACTTGACTGAAAGAACGATTATGGAAAACCGGGAAAAAAAGCTGAATTCGATTGAAAAGGCGGTGAAAATCCTGCTGACATTCCAGGAATCATCTCAAAGCAGGGGAATCAGGGACTTGAGCAGCGAACTCGGGTTCAGCCCGGCAACTGTGCAGCGGATACTCAAGACCCTGAAATCATATGATTTTGTCCGCCAGGATCCGTCCACCCGGCAGTACTATATCGGGAACGTTTTTTACCGGTTTCTGCAGGCACTTCAGGCGTCGAATACCCTTACAAGCTACGCCAGGAGGTATATGGAAGAGCTTGCCTCAAAAACCAGGGAGACCGTTCATGTCAATATTATCGAAGGAGGCCATCGGCTCTGTATTGACACCATCGAGTCTCCGCGGACCCTGAAGGCGGGCATGCCGGTCGGCCACCGGTCTCCCCTCCATGCAGGAGGTTCGGCCAAGTGTCTGCTGGCATTTTCTTCGGATGAATTTATCAGGGAATACATGGCAGGCAGTGATCTGGAAGCGGTTACTGACAATACCATCACAGAGGCGAAAGCCTTAAAGGAAGAGATCGCACGTATACGGAAGAACGGCTACGCCCGGAGCCTTGGTGAAAGAACTCCGGGCCTGGGATCATTGAGCGCGCCGGTGCTGGATCACAACGGGAATGTTCAGGCAAGCCTCAGTCTTGCCGTGCCTGAAATCCGAATTTCCGACGACGTGTACCGTCATGACTGTGTGCGGAAACTTATGGAAGTGGCTGAATCGTTTTCAGGCGCCATGGGACACGGGAAATAATGTATGAATAACTGAACATGTAAGGAGTGTGTATGGATTTTAAACTTTCCACGGAACATGAAATGCTGAGAAAGGCGGTGCGGGAGTTTGCATCAAAAAAGATCGCCCCGAACGCGGATGAATGGGACAAAAATCACTATTTCCCCTACGAGGAGGCGATCAAGCCCATGGGGGAACTCGGGTTTTTCGGACTGGTGATTCCCGAAGAGTACGGCGGGGAGGACATGGGATGGCTTGCCGCAATGATCGTCACAGAAGAGATTGCAAAGGCCTCCTCTTCTCTGAGGGTCCAGGTTAACATGCAGGTGCTTGGCTGTGCCTATACCATTTTCAAGTACGGCACGGATGAAGCGGCACAAAAGTATGTGGAGAAGCTTTGCACGGCGGAATACGTGGGAGGTTTCGGTATCACTGAGCCGGACGCCGGGTCCGATGTCATGGCAATGGCATCCACTGCAGAGGACAAGGGGGATCACTTCCTTCTGAACGGTTCAAAAACCTGGATCTCCAACGCTGATGTGGCTGATGTTCTGATCTGCTATGCCTATACGGACCGGGATGCCGGATCAAAAGGTCTGTCCGCTTTTGTGATCGAGCCCCGGAATTTCAAGGGGGTCAGGACAAGCGCACTTGAGAAAATGGGGTCGCACTCCTCACCCACGGGCGAGGTGTTTCTGGACAATGTCGAGGTGCCGAGGGAAAATCTTCTCGGCAGTCCAGGCAGCGGGGCAAAAATCGTATTCAGCTCCCTGAATCACACAAGGCTTTCAGCTGCCGCAGGTGCTGTGGGTGTGGCGCAGGCCTGCCTTGACGAGGTTTTGAAATACTGCAGCCAGAGGCGGCAGTTCGGTAAAAAGATCGGCGAGTTCCAGATGAACCAGGACATGATAGCGCAGATGTC
>JAWLES010000006.1:0-33152 GCA_041685935.1 Desulfobacteraceae bacterium
GGGCGGACGCCGCTTTCGGCATCAGACCGGTGGCTGAAATGCTCGGCCTTGATTTCATAAGTGTATGCAGTGAGAGGTTTGATCTTCTGATATCAAAGGACCGGTTTTTTGACAGGGGAATTCAGCTTTTTCTGGGGCTTATGAAGGAAGAGACCTTCCGCACTGCAGCAGCCAATCTGGGGGGATATGATCTTTCCCAATCAGGGGAGATGCTTTACCCGGAAAAAGAGGATTCAGAAGAGGGTGAGTAGACCCTCGGAACCCGTCCGGTGATTGCGGAAACAACCTCGTAGTTTATGGTGCCTGTCCGTTCGGCGATTTCATCGGCAGTGATTTCTTCCGCCCCCTGTTTTCCCAGGATTACCACTTCATCTCCGACAGACACATCCTCAATGCCGAAGATGTCGATTATGGTCTGGTCCATGCAGACCCGGCCTGCTATGGGTGCCCTTTTCCCTTTGACCAGCATGAACCCGTTGGAAGACATGAGCCTGGAAAATCCATCTGCATATCCCACAGGAACGGATGCAATGCAGGTCTCTGAAGAGGTGGTCCAGGTCATGCCGTAACTGATCCTGAACCCTTTTGGAACCCTGCGTACGGAGGTGGTTTTTCCTGCAAGGGTCATTGCCGGCAAAAGTGAAACCCTTGAACGGTCCACTTCAGAAGAGGGATACAGGCCGTAAAGGGAGATACCCGCCCTGACCATGTCGAAATGGGATTCCGGCATGTCGATGATCCCGGCGCTGTTGGCTGCGTGTACACAGTCGAATCTTATGTTTTTCTTTTCAAGTTCTGCCAGAAAAGCGGTGAAATTCTCCAGCTGGTAACGGGTATATGATTTGTCAAGGCTGTCCGCAGAAGCAAAATGGGTGTACACCCCTTCCACGAAAAGGCCCGGAAGCTCGGTTATCCTCATGACCTCTTCTGCGGCTGAAGCAGACCCGCCCTGATCCGGCCGGAGGCCGGGCGCCAGAAGGCCGACCCTTCCCATGCCCGTGTCCACTTTCAGGTGAACCCGCAGAACTTTTCCCAGGTTCACGGCTGCATCAGAGAGGGCCCCGGCGGATGCAGCTTCGTATACCGTTGCTGTGAGGTCGTTTTCCGCCAGGGTTTGTAGGGATGACGGGGGAGTGTATCCGAAAATCAGGATCGGAGAATCAAGGTTCGCCCGCCTCAGTTCAAGCGCCTCTTCGAGCCTGGCCACACCCAGCCTGTCCGCGCCTGCCCGGACTGCACTGCGTGCCGAGGGAACGGCCCCGTGTCCGTATGCGTCCGCCTTGACAACTGCCATGAACCGGGTGCCTTTTTCTGTGAGCCCCTTGAGATTCTCTGTGTTGCGAAATATGGCGTCAAGATCGATACGGGCTTCAATAAGGTTCTGTTCCATAAGTGTCCTGTTGTTTCATGTAATAACAATATTACCCTTGTGTGTTTTCATCTGATGGTGCATTTGTGTACATACGCTTCTGCAATCTGTTTGAGCTCTTCCATCTCATTGTCCGTGAAAAAACGTGTTTCGTCCTGCAGAAATTCCGGAGACAGAACCTGCACGTTTCTGCTGCACTGCTGGAGAATATAATGGGAGGCTCCTTTTACCAAGGCTCCGACATTATGCATGATCTCCGGGCTCATGAAGGGCTTGACGCACGTGGTTCGGAATTCATAGGAGGGTGCCTGTTCCCTGATCAGCATTATGCTCTTTTCCACTGCAGCAAAAGGGACTTTTTTCCCTGCGGCTTCGGAATAATGGTCAGGTCCGCTTTTGATATCCATGGCGATATAATCTGCAACCCCTTTTGACAAAAGCTCTTTCACCACATCGGGAAAACTCCCGTTGGTATCAACCTTAACAAGATACCCCATGGATTTAACTTTTTTGCAGAATTCGGCGAGCCCGGGCTGGAGACAGGGCTCGCCCCCGGAAATCACCACGGCTTCAAGCATTCCTTTCCTTTTTTCAAGAAAGGCTGTGATTTCATCCTCACTTATGAGTCCGCCCCGGCAGGAGGGGGCGGACTCAACAAGATCCGGATTGTGGCAGAAGGGGCACCTGAAGTTGCATCCGGTGGTGAAGATCACACAGGAGATTTTGCCGGGATAGTCGATAAAGGAGTTCTTCGTCAGCCCCCCTGCTGCAAGTTCCGTCTCCATAATCACGCCACTTTGAAGGTTCTGCGCATCTCAAATTCTGTCTGCTTTCCGTTGTTCCACTGCTTGACAGGCCGCAGATACCCCACCACCCTGGAGTATACCTCGGTTTCGCTTCCGCATTTCCCGCAGGTGTAGTGCTCTCCGGAGATGTAGCCGTGGGAGGGGCATACGCTGAAGGTCGGGGTCAGCGTGAAGTAGGGAAGCTTGTAGTTGGTGGCAACTTTCTTGACCATGTTTTTCACGGTTTCCACATCCCTGATTTCTTCCCCTGTGAACAGGTGGAGCACGGTTCCCCCGGTATAACGTGTCTGGAGGTTGTCCTGCAGGTCGAGAGCCTCAAATACATCATCAGTGTAGTTCACCGGCAGATGGGTGGAGTTGGTGTAGAACGGGTCTTTCCCGCTATGGAAGGCGTCTTCGTTGGCACAGGTTATGTCGGCATATTTTCCCTTGTCCATCATGGCGAATCTGTAGGTGGTCCCTTCTGCCGGGGTCGCTTCAAGGTTGAATATCTCCCCGGTTTCTTCCTGGATTTTTTCCATCCTACCTCTTATATGGTCCATGACCTTTACTGCGAACTCCTGTCCGGTGCCGGAGCCGATATCTTCGCCCAGAAAGTTGAGGCATGCCTCGTTCATTCCGAGAAGACCGATGGTGGAAAAATGGTTTTTCCAGTAGCAGCCCGAGTTCTCCTTGACTTTCCTGAGATAGAACTTGGAATAAGGGTAAAGCTCGCCCTCTGTGAATTTTTCCAGGATCTTGCGCTTGATCACAAGGGAGTCGGCAGCTATCCGGATAAGGTTGTCCAGCCTTTCCATGAAGTTGTTTTCATCTGATGCAAGGTACCCGATTCTCGGCAGGTTCATTGTGACCACACCTATGGAGCCGGTGAGGGGGTTTGCGCCGAAAAGCCCTCCCCCTCTTTTTTTCAGTTCGCGGTTGTCAAGCCGCAGGCGGCAGCACATGGACCTGGCATCCTCAGGTGACATATCAGAGTTCACAAAGTTGGAAAAGTAGGGGGTTCCGTATTTCCCGGTCATTTTCCAGACATTCTCCAGGTTGGGGTTGTCCCAGTCGAAATCCTCGGTGATGTTGTATGTGGGTATGGGAAAGGTGAATACTCTCCCTTTGGCATCCCCTTCCATCATGACTTCGGCGAACGCGTCATTGACCATGTCCATTTCATGCTGAAACTCCCCGTATGTCTGCTGCCTGTATTCCCCGCCTATGATTACGAGGGAATCCTTTAAAATCGAGGGTGCGTTCAGGTCCATGGTGATGTTGGTGAAAGGTGTCTGAAAACCCACCCTTGTGGGTATGTTGATATTGAATACAAATTCCTGGAGTGCCTGTTTGACTTCTTTTCGGGTCAGGTTGTCCTCCCGCACGAACGGGGCCAGCAGTGTGTCGAAGTTGGACATGGCCTGGGCGCCTGCAGCTTCCCCCTGGAGTGTGTAAAAAAAGTTCACGATCTGGCCCAGTGCGCTTCTGAAGTGTTTCGGAGGGGCGCTTTCCACCTTGCCTGCCACGCCCTTGAATCCTTCGAGCAGGACATCCTGGAGGTCCCAGCCTACGCAGTATACAGACAGAAGACTGAGATCATGGATATGGATGTCCCCGCTGTAGTGGGAATCCCTGACTTCGGGGGGATAAATGCGGTTCAGCCAGTATTCCGCGGTGATGTCAGAGGAGATAAAGTTGTTGAGCCCCTGCAGAGAGTAGCTCATGTTGCTGTTTTCCTTGACTTTCCAGTCCATGCGGCGGATGTAGCTGTCCATCAGGTCCACGTTCTCCTTGACCGCAATCTTCCTGAGCTGGTTGTGCTGTTCCCTGTATATAATGTAGGCTTTGGCGGTCTTGTAGAACGGGGAGTCCAGAAGCACCCGTTCCACAATGTCCTGTACCTCCTCCACCTCCGGAACCGGGCCGAGCTTCAGGTCCCTTGCAAGTGTGATGACCTTCAAGGTCATCTTCTGGGCCTCCCTGCCGTTGAATTCTCCAGTGGCCTCGCCGGCCTTTGCGATTGCGTCGCTGATCTTGGAAGAATCAAACTCAACCACTCGTCCGTCGCGTTTTTTAATTTTGTCAAACATCAATGTACTCCTTGAAATCTGCGTGAATTTATATTAGTTTGGCTTAAACAGGTTCAACACTCTGTAAGATTAATAGATAATCAATATATTGTTTAATGTCAAGTAAAAAATCAACATATTGTGTTTGAGGTTCGGGGAGCGATTGGGCTTGCCAATCGAAGCCTGAACGGAAAACTGACAGTACGGATAAAAACCATCTCACATGAAGCTTGAAAAAAATCCTTTTTTCCGGAAAATAATCACACCCTGGTATGACTCGGATGTGGTATGCTGGGCTGTTGCAGTCCTGTCTTTTCTTGTGTTCGCCTTTTCTGTCCTGGGCATCAAAACAGCGGCGCAGAATGATTCGTTCCTTGGATACATCTGGTTTCCGGTCCTTCTTTGCACCCTCTCCCTTGTTCTTTTTCTCAAGATCGTTATAAGGGTTACCAGGCGGAAAAAGGTTCATTGAGCCGGGCTCTGATGATTTCCATCAGATGATGGATGATCTTGGCTGTGACACCCCATATAACGAATTCCCCGTAGGGGTATGTGAGCTCATGGATTCCAGCCTCCCTTTGATGATACTCTCTTTCCAGGTGCGTGAGGAAAAGGTGTTTCACCGGGATTTCAACGACTCTTGAAATCTCGGAGGGGTCGTGCACGATCCTGTCCCTGCGGTTCCAGAACCCGGCGAAGGCTTTTATTTCAGTGTGGTTGATGGTAAGGAAACGGCCGATGGAGCCCACAAGATCAACATTTTCCCGCAGAATTCCCATCTCTTCGAAAAGCTCCCGAAGTGCGGTTTCCCGGCGGCTGCCGTCGCCAGGTTCGGTGTGTCCGCCCGGAAAAGCCATCTGTCCCCTCCATGGGTAACCCTGCTTATCAGCTTTTTGGATGAAAAGAAGGAGCGGGGATTCGGTGAAAGAGAAGAGCGCGATGACACTGGCGGAATTAAGGGAGGCGTCGTATCCGGGTGCGGGGTGTGCCGAGGACCGGACCGCTTTTTTGACGACGGAATGAAAGTTTTCGAGGTTCATTTAACAGCTCCGGATAATCCCGTTGATTTTGCAGGGGTTGACTTTTGGGTACATGTCAATAGAATATATAGCGTTTGCAGCACGATTGCAATCGGTTGACTTTTTTACGTTACAGAGGGAAGGTAAAATTTATGGAAACCATCGGTTATATCCGGTCGAGCTTCACCCGAATCGAGGACATGCCGATTCAGCCCACAGGGGCGGATGATACAACAGGGAGAGTTGAGGTTGCGGAGGAATACGCGGAAGGTCTGAAGGATCTTTCCGGTTTCAGCCATATCTACCTGATCTATCGGTTCCACAAGGCCGGGCGGATGAGCCTGACTGTGACACCGTTCATGGATACGGTTGAAAGGGGGGTTTATGCCACCCGTTCTCCTTTGAGACCCAATCATATCGGTATCTCCATTGTCCGGCTGCTTTCAGTGGAAAAAAATGTTCTGGTCGTTCAGGGTGTGGATGTGCTGGATCAGACCCCTCTGATCGATATCAAACCCTATATTGAAAATTTTGACCGTGTTGAAGAGAGCACCTCCGGATGGATGACAGCGGACAGGGATGAAGTGGCACGTGCACGATCCGACGGCAGGTTCGGATAGCAGAATGCCTGCACCGGAATGATGCAGGCATTTGCAGTTCATTTTTTCTTTCCCAGGTAAGCCTCCTGAATCTTTTCAGATTCCAGCAGCTCCCTGGATGTGCCGGTCAACACCACCTTTCCGACCTCGAGGACATACCCCCTGTTGGCCAGTTTCAGTGCGGCTTTGGCGTTCTGCTCCACAAGCAGTACCGTGACGCCGCCTTCGCTGATCTCTTTGATGGTTCTGAAAATGGTCTTCACCAGAATCGGGGCCAGGCCAAGGCTCGGTTCGTCCAGAAGCAGAAGCTCGGGGTCGGACATCAGGGCTCTTGCAATGGCAAGCATCTGCTGTTCCCCCCCTGAAAGGGTCCCTGCGAGCTGCTTCCGTCTCTCCTTGAGCCTGGGAAAAAGTTCATACACCCATTCCAGAATTTTCCGGTCGGTTTCCCGGTTCATGTAGGCACCGAGAAGAAGGTTTTCTTCCACCGTCAGAATTTTGAATATTCTTCTGCCTTCAGGCGAATGCCCGATTCCCATGGCCACGATTTTGTGTGACGGGGTCCGGGTTATGTCCTTGCCCTTGAAAAATATTTTTCCTGATTTGGCGTCATGGAGCCGGCTGATGGTACGTAGGGTGGTGGTTTTGCCGGCTCCGTTGGCTCCAAGTATGGTCACTATCTCGCCCTTGGAGACTTCCAGAGATATTCCCTTTATGGCTGCGATGCTGCCATAAAAAACTTCCAGGTCTTCCACCCTGAACATTGCATCATTACTCATCGTCATCATCCTCATCATCGCTGCCCAGATAGGCTTCTATCACAACAGGGTCGGACTGCACCTGCTCGGGTTTGCCTTCGGCTATCTGTTTTCCGAAGTTGATAACCGTTATATAATCGGTTACGGTCATAACCAGGTCCATGTCATGCTCTATCAAAAGTATTGTTATGCCGTTTTCCCTGATCAGGTTAATCGTTTCCACAAGATTCATTGTTTCATAATCGTTCAGCCCTGCAGCAGGTTCGTCGAGAATGAGAAGCTCCGGTTCCGATGCAAGGGCCCTGGCCATTTCAACCTTTCTCTGGATGCCGTAGGGCAGGTTTCCAACAGGCTCGGCCGCCAGGTGATCAATGTTGAAAAATTCCATGTTTTCCTGGACCTTCAGCCAGTTCTCCTTTTCATCCCTGATGGACAGGGGTGTGTGAAAAATGCCGTGCCACATCTTCTGCCTGCTCCTGAAATGGCGCCCCGACATGATATTTTCAGCCACGCTCATTTCAGTGAAAAGGCGTATGGTCTGGAAGGTTCTGACAATCCCTTTTCCTGCTACTTTGTAGGGGGAAAGTCCGGTGATGTTTTTTCCCTGCCATAAAACATTCCCCTCTTCAGGGGGATGAATGCCGGTGATACAGTTGAACGCGGTGGTCTTCCCGGCTCCGTTGGGTCCGATTATGCCGTAAACCAGGTTCTTGTCGACTTTCAGGTTCAGGTCGTCCACAGCGGTCAGTCCGCCGAAGCGTTTGGTCATGTTTTTCAATTCAAGAAGCGCCATGGTTTATTCCTTTTTCATGTATGCAGGTATTTTTCCGAATTTTGCAGGAAGGATGCCTTCCGGTCTGAGCACCATTGCCAGAATCATGGCGAAACCGAAAATGAAATACCGCCATGTTGCGAAATCACGGAATATTTCAGGCAGAACAAACATGACAAAGGTTCCTATCAGAATACCCGGGATGGATGATCCCCCCACAAGCACGATGGAGAAGAATAAAACGGACTGCATGAAGTTGAATGCCTCCGGGCTTACAGCTGAATACTGAATGGCGAAAAGAACGCCTCCGAGCCCTGCGATACCCGCCCCGAGTGCGAATGCAAAGAGTCTGTAAGCGCTTGTGTTGATCCCGATGCTCTTGGCTGCAAGGTCGTCCAGCCTGAAGTAGTGAAGCGCCCTGCCGGGTTTGCTCCGGTCAAGGTTGGTCATGATCAGGAAGGTTAAAAACAGGACAAAAACCCCGGTGTAATAAACCGCGGTCGGCGAGCCCAGATCGATTCCCAGAACCTGCGGGATATCCAGCCCGAATATGCCGTTAGGTCCGCCTGTGATTCCGAACAGGTCGTTTTGTACAAGCTGGATGAACACGATGTTAAGCCCTATCGTGGAGACCAGAAGATAGTCCCCTCTGAGGTGGATGATCGGGCCTGCCAGCAGGATAGCGAAAATTGCCGGGACTATTATGGCGAACGGAGTGGTGTAAAGGATCGGCATGCCGAAAAACTTGTTCAATATGGCTGCGGTGTATGCCCCCATGCCGAAGAAGAGGGCGTGTCCCATATTGAACATGCCTCCTTTGCCCAGAATGATGTCCTCGCTTAAACCGACAACGGAAAAGATGAGAAATGTCGAGCCCACAGCAAGCCATCTTGAATCGGCAAATCCGGGGTAGATGAGAAGCGCGGTGATAAAAACGATGTATCCGATGGATTTCTTGTCAGTAAATTTCATTATACTTTCTCCGCAACACGTTCGCCCATGATGCCTGTGGGTCTCACCACAAGAATGCTGATCAAAAGAGCAAATGTTAAGGCATCAGCCCATACGCTGGAGACATAGCCTGCGATAAGTGCCTTGAAAACACCGAGCAGGAGGCCTCCCACCATGGCACCGGGAATGTTTCCGATTCCGCCGATGATGGCTGCAACAAATGCGTAAAGCCCGTAGTTCCAGCCCATGTTGAAGGTTATTCCCTTGTAGTATAAACCGATGAAAAGCCCTCCTATGGCACCCAGAAACGTGCCGATGATAAACACCAGGGTGATGATGTTGTTGACGTTGATTCCCATCAGTTTGGATGCGTCATGGTCCAGTGAGGTTGCCCGGATGGCGGTTCCAACGCGGGTTTTGTCGATAAAAAATATAAGCCCCGCCATTATGATCACCGAAAGAAACAGAATGGAGAGCTGTATAAAACTCACGTGAATTCCCCCGATGTTCCATGTGGTGGAGGGAAGGATGTCCGTTGGGAAAAACCGCATTCTCGGCCCCCAAATCAGCATGATGCCGTTCTGGATCACAAGGCTTGCTCCCAGGGCCGAAACAACCGCACTCAGCCTCGGCGCAGTTCTCAGCGGCTTGTAGGCGATCCGTTCGAGTAAAATGCCGGCAAAAGCGATGATGATACCGGTGGAAATAAAAATAAGGATCAAAGATACAAAGGAATTGGTGTCCGGGCCTAGGAAACGGTCGTAAATCGTCAGCCCCACAAACGCGGCCATTGCCACAAGGTCGCCGTGGGCAAAGTTTATCAGTTTCATGATACCGTATACCATGGTGTATCCTAGAGCAACCAGTGCGAAAATGCTTCCGATGGTCAGGCCGTTTACAAGCTGTTGAAAAAAGGTGTCCATATTTTTTGCCCTACATATTTACCCGGAACCGCCCCGCAAAAAAGTGCGGTCCCGGGCTTGGTTTACGCCGGCTTGTTTAATCGACTTTCGGATAAACGATTTTATATTCTCCGTCCGCCTGGACTTCATATGTCTGGTGTGCGCTTCCGATCCGGTTGCCGTTTTCAGCAAAGTTAACCGGGCCGGTAAGGCCCTGGAAATCCTCTAGGTCGTTGTGAAGGTATTCAGCCACTTTTTTGGTGTCAGTGGTACCGGTCTCTTCCATTGCGTGCAGGATCGCCCGCATTCCGTCGATGTTCAGAAGGGTCCAGATACTCGGGGGATTCTCGTCGTATTCGGCCCTGTAATCTTCCAGGAAGTTCTCCGCCAGGTCGTACGGAAGCATTGTCGGGGTCGGAACGTTGATCAGGTAGGCGCCTTCAACCGAGTCACCTGCAAGTTCGATAAAGTCCGGGTTGTCGCATGAGTTGCCGCCCACAAAATCTGCCTGAATACCGAGCTTGGCCTGCTGTTCCCTCAAAAGGCCGCCTTCCGGATAGTAGCCGGAAAAATAGATCACGTCCGGATTTTTGGATTTAACCCTGGTGAGAACAGGAGTGTAGTTCTGGTTGCCCGCCTTGATTTTGCCCCGGTATACAATGTTGCCGCCCAGCTCTTCTACATTTTCTTCCACGGAGTTGGCAAGGCCGTTTGCAAAGCTGCTGAAATCCGAGATAATGGCTATTCTTTCGTATTCTTTCACGTTGACGAAGTAATCAGCAGTATAGGTCCCTTCGGCGCTGTTCGGGAAAGAGTTACGAAAGAAGGTCCAGTATCCGTGCTCTGTGAGGGAGTCGGCAGTGCCGTCCGTGGTCTGGAGTACGCCGGCACGGTAATAGGTGGACTGCGCAGCTTCCGCACATGTTGAGGTATATGAGCCGATCACGGCGAGCACATCCTTGTTGACGAGATCTTTTGCGCATATGGCCGCTTTCATGGCCGTGCCTTCATCATCACATGTGAAGACCTCGATTTTTTTGCCGAGGATACCGCCGTCCGCGTTTACCTGTTCGGCAATCAGCCTGACACCGTTGTCTATGCCCTGGCCTTCGTTGGCATATTTACCTGTGGTCGGCGCCTGGACCCCGATCCTGATGGTCTCTGCAGCAAAAGAGGCTGCACAGCTGAAGATTAGAACAAAGAAAATGGTTGCTAAAACTCTGATGAACCTGCTCATGATTTCTCTCCTTGATTTAATAAGCATTTCTATTTTTTAGGGGTCTTTTGCTCCGCGTCTTTTGCGGATCGACCCGCTCTTACAGCCTCTTTTTCCCTCATCCACGAGTTAAAAGCGTATACATGCTGCTGCGCTGTCCGGGCGGCTTTTCGGGCATCTTTGTTCCGAACGGCGTCCACCAGCTCGGCAAGGTCCTGGTAATTCTGTTCCATTCTTTCCATGGTCGGGTCGAGGAACCTGTCATAGTACCTGCGGATGTTGTCCTGGACCACATTGTTGACGAACTTGTAAAGGGTGTTGCCTGAAAACTCCGCAATTTTTTTGTGGATTTCCTGGTCGGTATCCAGAAAATCGTCCCAGGCTGAAACTCCGATGTCTGTGAGGCGGCGTGCTTCCTGCAAAAGTGCCTCCAAGCGGCCGATCTGATTTTGATCAGCCCGTTCGGCTGCAAGGTGAGCCACTTTTTCTTCAATCCCGGCCCTGAATTCCCCCACATCAATTACGGACAGTTCTCCTGACCGGATGAGCAGGGCCAGTGTTTCATTGAGCTGCTCCATGCCGGTGTTTTTGACTATCGCGCCTCCGCTGGTGCCGAGCCTGATCTCTATCAGGCCCTTGTGCTCCAGTACCCTGAGGGCTTCTCTGAGTGTCCCCCTGCTGACGTTGAAGGTTTCACGAAGATCTCTCTCCGCAGGGAGCATGTCGCCAGGTTTAAGCTCATTGCTCAGAATGGCTTCCTGGATCTGATCCACCACGTCCTGAAATATTCGGTTTTTTGTTGCCTTCTGGAATCCAAGGCTCTTGATTTCAGGCATAGTCCCCTCTTTGCGTTCTTTAGAATGGTTTAACCATTGTTATGGTATAATTTTTCATTTGTCAATATTTTTTTTTAAATCTTTCGTGGAGGTGGGAGGGGACAAAAAGGCTTGACTTTTGAAGGCTTTGTATCATATGTGTAATATATTTAATCTGAAATAACAATAAATTTGTAATCAAAATCACAAAATGGAATAAAGGGTTGCAACATGTTCGTTCTCGGAAATTTTTTCAAAGCTGTGGCTGTGGTTCTGGATTATGCACTCACCATATATATGTGGATAATTATCGCAAGGGCGCTTCTGTCGTGGGTTAACCCGGACCCGTACAACCCGATAGTCCGGTTTATCAACAATGCCACCGATCCCCTTCTTTATCGGATCAGGCGGTACCTGCCCCTTAATCTGGGCGGAATTGATGTTTCTCCCATCATAGCCATTCTCGGCATTGTATTTATTCAGGTGTTTTTGGTAAGCAGTCTTCACAGGCTCGCGCTTGCACTTTCATAACCCGTAACAAAGAGGTCGGCAAATGGGTATTACCCCTGAGGTGGTCAGACAGAAAGAGTTTTCAGCTAAATTTCGCGGATTTGATGTCAGGCAGGTGGACGCATTTCTGGAAGATGTGGCCGGAGAGATGGAGGTCCTTAACCGAAAAGTGGATGATCTGGCCGAGATGAACCGGAAGCTGAATCATGAAAACAAGGGCTACAGGAAGCGGGAAAATTCCATGAAAAGAGCCATGATTCAGTCCCAGAAGGTTCTGGATCAGATGAAGGAGAATGCGGAAAAAACTTCCCGGAATATTATCGCGGAAGCGGAACTTGAGGCTGAAAGGATATTGAGCCGTGCCCACAAGAGACTCTCCAGGCTTCACAATGATATCAGCGAATTGAAACGGCAGCGCATGCAGCTTGAGATGCAGATCGGGTCCGTCATTGAGTCCCATTCAAAGCTGCTGGAGATGACAAAAGAGGAAAACAAGGCTGCGGATGAAACCGATTCGAATCTCAAGTTTATCAACCAGGCGTAAACCCGAAGTAAATTCATAATAAAGAGAATTCAGAATGGCAGAGATTGACGCTTTTTTTAAACTGATGCATGAACACGGTGCTTCCGACCTTCACCTTTCCTCGGGGCACCAGCCTGCCATCAGGCTGCACGGCGACATTGAGAGGGTAAAGTACCAGGAGCTGTCAAGCGATAAACTCCGTTCTCTTCTGTATGAGATCACTCCGGAAGAGAAGATAAAGGAGTTTGAAGAGACAGGGGATGTGGATTTCGGTTATGAAATCCCGGGGCTGGCCAGATACAGGGCGAACTATTTCATGCAGCGAAAGGGGGTTAACGCGGTATTCCGGGAAATTCCCAACGATATCCTGTCCGTGGAGCAGCTCGGGCTTCCCTCGGTTATCGCCAAACTCTCCAACCTGCCAAGGGGACTTGTGCTTGTCACCGGGCCCACCGGCAGCGGTAAATCAACCACGCTGGCCTCCATTGTGGATGAGGCCAACAAAACCCGCAAAGACCACATTATTACCATTGAAGACCCGATCGAGTTTGTGCACAGGAGCCAGAACTGTATTGTCAACCACAGGGAAGTCGGGGTTCATACCAAGAGCTTTCATGCCGCGTTGAGGGGTGCGCTGCGTGAAGATCCGGACATCATACTGGTGGGGGAATTGAGGGATCTGGAAACCATTTCACTCGCACTTGAGGCGGCTGCCACAGGCCACCTGGTTTTCGGAACCCTTCATACCTCAAGCGCCATTAAAACAGTCGACCGTATCATTGAAGTTTTCCCTGCACATCAGCAGGCCCAGGTTCGTTCCACGCTTGCGGACGGGCTCAGGGCTGTTGTGGCCCAGACGCTGTTCAAACGGGTTGATGCGGGAAAGAAAAACGCCCTGAGCGGGAGGTGCGCGGCCCTGGAGATCCTTATCGCCACCCCGGCGGTGAGGAACCTGATCCGGGAATTCAAGACCCACCAGATCCCGTCGATGATCCAGACCGGGAAACAGTACGGGATGCAGCTTCTGGATGAATCGATCATGAAACTTTACAAAAAGGGCTGGATAGGGGCTGATGAAGCCTATGCCAAGGCGAATGACAAGACCCAGTTCAGGCCGTTTCTGAAAAATCCGCCTGCGGATTTCACGGAAGCCTGAACCGGGAACAGCGACCAACGGGGGTAACTTGCACAAGAAAGAAATCGATTACATCTTTTCGAGAATGCTTGAGTCGGAAAATGATATTTCCGACCTCAACTTCACACCGGATAAACCTATTCAAGTGGAAGCCTCCGGAGTGCTCAAACCGGTGAAAATGTCTCCGGACTTTAACAAACTCACGGCTTTTCAGACCGAGATTATTGCACTGAACCTGTTGAGAAACGACAGAAAACTTACGGAAACCCTTTTGCGGGAGGGGTCGTGCGATCTGAGCTACCATCTTGGAGACAAGGCGAGGTTCAGGGTCAACATTTTCTCCAGAGCAGGCAAGTATTCCATCGTCATGAGAAAGCTTGAAACCAAAATCCCCACCATCGAGGGACTCAACCTGCCCGAGGCCTTCCACGGCATCGCAGAGGAAAAAAACGGTATTATTTTTGTCACGGGTGCAACCGGAAGCGGTAAAACCACCTCCCTTGCCGCCATGCTCGACAAGATCAACCAGACCAAGTCGGTTCACGTGGTAACCCTTGAGGATCCCATCGAGTTCCAGCATTCCCAGAAAAAATCAACTTTCAACCAGCGGGAACTCGGGGTGGATTTCGACACCTTTGCCAACGGGCTCAGGGCGGCGCTTCGCCAGGCCCCCAAGGTGATCCTTGTCGGGGAAATGCGGGACAGGGAGAGTGTGGAAATAGGACTTACTGCTGCTGAAACAGGTCATGTGGTATTGACCACCCTGCACACTGTGGACGCAGGACAGACAGTGAATCGGTTGATCGGGATGTTTTCCAATGAAGAGGAAAAGCAGATCAGGATACGCCTTGCAGACACAATGAGATGGGTGGTCTCCCAGAAGCTCCTGCCCAAAATTGACGGCGGTCGTGTGGCTGCCTTCGAGATTATGGCCACAAGCCTGCGGGTAAAGGACTCGATCCTCCACGGCGAGTCAGAGGGCAGAACGTTTAACGAAATTATACGGGACGGCAAGGCCAAACACATGAACACCTTTGATGACTATATCCTACACCTGTACGAGCAGGGCCTGATCAGCGAGGATGTTGCCAATGCCTATGCAACCCGTAAAGATATAGTGGGAAGAGGTCTTGATTTTATAAAGAGCTCCAGGGGAGAGAAAACTTCAAAGATCGAAACTCTTGAAATAGATAAGGATTACACAGGAGAGGATCAATAATGAACATAACCTGTGATAACTGCATGGCCAGACTCAATATCCCGGATGACAAGCTGCCCCGGGAGAAACCCTCTGTTTTCAAATGCCCCAAGTGCAGGGAGAAAGTTACGGTGAACCCGAGTGAAAAGGGCCCCCTGCCTGAGCCGGATGTGGTAGCCCCGGTGCCTCCGGTACGGCGGGAGTCGGAAAACCGCAAGGCTCTGGTTTGCGTGAATGACAAAGAGCTTGCCGAATCATTCCGCCATACACTGGCGCGGGATGAGCATCTTACCAGGGTTGCCGAAGATACTGCTTCAGCACTCAAGTTGATGGAATACAAGATGTTTGAGCTTTTGATCGTTGATGAAAGCTTTGACGGAGGCAGGGGTGCCGGAAAGCTTCTGCATCATGTCAACGGGCTTGATATGTCGGTTAGAAGACGCATCTGTGTGATTCTGCTGAGCAGAAAGCTGGACACGGCCAACAGCATGGCTGCAATGCACATGAGTGTCAACTATATCATCAACCACAACGACATCGAAAATTTCGAAAATATTCTTTTTACCGCCCTTCAGGAGCACAGGGATATGTATTCCGTCTTCAGGGAGGCAATGGACAGGACAGGTAAAATCTGAAACCGTATCCCCCGCCGTTAACAAAGCAAAACCCATTATCATCACAGGAGCTGCATGTTTAAATTTCTTTTTAAAAAAGAGAATATCGTTGAAAATCTGATATACAAATATCTTGAGACTTTTGATAAAACCAGGGATAATTTCAGCCAGGCTTTTTATCTGTGTGTGGAAGAGGGAAACTGCCGGGATTTTGATTTTCTGGCCGAGCAGACCAACAAGTACGAGTCCATGGCTGATGACATCATTGACGAAATCAACAACCAGATGTACGGAAAGGTCCTGATTCCCGATTCCAGGGAAGATGTGATGAACCTTCTGCTCGGCCTTGACAAGATCCCTCACATATTTGAAAAGTCACTTTTCATGATCAAATACCAGAATCTTCATATACCAGGCTTTTTATTCCAGGATATCAGAAATCTTGTGGATATAAGCGTTGAGACCTGCGAGATTCTGGCCCTGCAGGTTAAACATTTTCTGAAAATGGAGAAAGGGATTCGGGACTGCATGAACCGAATTGATGTCAAGGAAAGCCATTGCGATCACCTGGAAAAAAACCTGATTGCGGATATATTTGATCCGAACTCGGATATCGATCCGTACTTAAGGCTGCAGTTCAAGGAGCTCGTGGTGAGGATCGGGGATATTTCGGATCAGGCCGACCGGGTATCAAAACTGGTGAACGTGCTGAGCCTGAAAAGGAGAGTATAATGTTCTCTCTTCTGGGCGGAGTGTTTCTGGGGTGGTCACTGGGAGCCAATGACGCATCCAATATCTTCGGGACCGCCGTGTCGTCCAAAATGGTCAAGTTCGGGACCGCAGCGGTTCTCGCGTCGGTATTTGTGGTAATCGGGGCGGTAATGTCCGGCAGCGCCGGTATAGAGACCCTCAAAGGGCTTACCTCTTTTGATATCTCCGAGGCGGTTATTGCATCGGTGGCCGCAGCCATTTCAGTGAGCGCCATGACGGTTTTTTCCCTGCCGGTCTCAACGTCCCAGTCAGTGGTGGGTGCGATTATAGGCATCGGAATCATAAACGGACAGGTGAACACCGCAGGCCTTGGAAAAGTGGTGGCCTGCTGGGTGGGTACCCCTGTGGGAGGAGCGGTTATCTGTTTTGTTCTGTACAAGGTGATTGCATTCTTCTACAACCGGTCCGGGGTTACCCTGTTCCGGTCGGATATGCTTTTGAGGGCCTGTTTGATCTTATCCGGCTCCTATGGCGCCTATGCTTTGGGTGCCAACAATGTGGCCAACGTGTCCGCGGTTTTTGTGGGTGCGGATATGCTCAATGTATTTCAGGCTTCTCTTCTGGGGGGAGTCAGCATTGCGCTGGGCATTCTCACCTTCAGCAGACCGGTGATGGAAACCGTGGGAAAGCGTCTGGTCAGGCTGGATCCGTTTTCCGCGCTCATGGTCTCCCTCTCGCTGGGTGCAACCATTCACCTGTACACCATGATAGGTGTGCCCGTTTCAAGTTCCCAGGCCGTGATCGGCGCCGTACTCGGGATCGGTATCGTCAAGGGTGTCAAAACGGTAAGTGTGGCCACCCTCAAGAGTATATTCGCCGCATGGGTGCTCTCTCCCCTTGTGGCCTGCGGCGTTTCCGTGCTGCTGATCTTTATCTCCCGCCTGCAGTATCTCCCGCCGGTTCAGTGAACCAGGCTGCAGAACGTATCATCTATTAATAAACAAGGGGTTTGTTTGCTCCTTTGGTAAAAGGTTTCGGCGGTAAACTATTCAACCGGCCGGTTTTCTCTCATGACGGTCAAAAGTTCCCGGATTTTACGGTCCGCTTCGGATACGTCAAGGGTGCAGCCTCCCGCACCTTTATGACCGCCGCCGCCGTAGTCTGAAAGAAGTCGGCCCACGTTGACCCGGCACTTGTCATTGAAAATGCTGTGGCCGATGCTCACAAGCACCTTGTCTTTTTGAGGGTCTGCATACCTGATTTTGACGGCGGCAATGGTCTCAGGGAAAATCGAGTAGACAAGAAAGCGGTTTCCAGAGGGTGGGTCGTCAAAGTGTCGGAAGTCCGTGACGCATATTCCGTCATATAGAACGGAATTCTCCCTGAGTATGGCTTCATATGCCCGGTTCTCCAGAATGATTTTCTCACGGCGCCTCCTGACCTCTTCATCCGCCATCACCTCTTCTATGGTCCGGTGTTTGAGCAGATCCACCAGTTTTTCCCAGTAAGGGGGGTCGGATTCGTCCCGGTTCCTCACGGTCATGGACAGCAGAACATAATGGTGGTTTTCCGGCCGGAGCACCTGGTCTTCGGTGAGATTCGCCGCGTCAATGATATCGGCCCAGTGAACCAGCTGATCAAATTCACTGCCTATCTTCCCCTGTTCCCTGTAGTATTCGTACACCACTCCGGCGGCGGACGGGGCGATTTTAAAAGCACCAGGCACCTTTTTTTCCGGGCTGTTTGAAATATGGTGATCAAACCAGAGAGTGCATCTGCCGTCATAGGGAAGGTTGGCCATGATATCCCCCTGTTTAATCGCGGCGGTTCCATGCTGGACCTCCCCCGGCTCAAGCCATGTTACCGGGCCTGCAGTATTTTCAGCTGTGCTGATAATAACCGCGCAGACGATTCCGTCAAAATCCGGTCTGGTTACGATTCGCATAAATGGTATTCACTCCTTTGAAGTTTTTTGCAGGCAAATTCTGCAAATGTTCTGGAAACAGGTGACAATGTTCTCTTCCTGTGGCAGGTCAGATAAAAACAGCGGTCAAGGTTGAGATCGCTTATACTCAGGGTCTTCAGAAGTCCGGTTTCCACATAATGGCGAACCGCTATGGTGGAGAGTATGGAGATGCCTGCATTGTTGAGTATCCCCTGTATCACCGAAGCTGTATTGCCGAGTCTTACCCTTATGTTCAGGGCTTCGGGGTCGAATCCTTTTTCCTTCATGCTCAAGGATACGGATTTTAAGGTGCCGGACCCCTGTTCACGGCCCAGATAGGGCTGGTCAAAGAGCATGGAGCAGGTGACCGATTCTTTGCCGCTCCAGGGATGAGAGGCTGGAACAACCAGTTTCATCTCGTCATCAACAAGCTTGACCTGCTTTATTGAACTGATTTCGCTCCTTGCCCCCACAATACCTATCTCGATCTCCCCGGTTCCGATTTTCCGGAGGATTTCTTCGGTGTCTCCGGCTGCAAGGCTGATTTGGACTTCAGGATATTGTTCCGTGAACGGGCCGATGAGGGTGGGGATGATATAACCGGAAGGAATGGTACTTCCTCCGATGACAAGCTCTCCGCGGATTTGGCCCAGAAATTCGGACACAGCGTATTCAGCCCGGCCTGCAAGAGCGATTATTTTCCTGGAGTACGAGTACAGGATTTCACCCGCCTTTGTCGGAACAACTTCCCGGCTCAGCCTGTCAAGGAGGCGGCAGTTGAAATGCTCTTCAAGCTCTTTTATATGACTGCTCACAGTGGGCTGGGAAAGATGAACGCTTTCGGACGCCTTTGAAAAGCTTTTTTCATCAACAACCGCAGTAAAGATTTTCAGCTGCCATATATCCATATCAGTGTTTTCTCCGTAAGGCGGGATATTTTTCCTCGAGCTTGTCTTTAACTGGCTTGGGAACCATTCCGTTTATGTCGCCTCCGAACTGGGCCGCCTCTTTTATAATGGAAGAGCTTGTGAATATCCAGCGCAGGCCGGTCATCAAAAAGACCGTCTGCACTTTTCTGGAAAGCCGCCGGTTCATCAGCGCCATCTGGAATTCGTTCTCAAAGTCCGATATGGCCCGCATACCCCGTATAACAGCAATGGCGTTTTGCCGTTCTGCATAGTCTATCAGAAGGCCGCCGAAAGAATCCACCTCGATGTTCTTGCTCCCGTTAAAGCTTTTATTGATCATCTCAACCCGCTCTTCAACCGAAAAAAGGGCGTTTTTGGACGGGTTGTGCAATACTGCGATAATGATTTTATCAAATATCTTTATCCCTCGTTCGATGATATCGATATGACCGTTGGTGAGGGGGTCGAATGAACCCGGATATACTGCTGTTCTCAACTGCTCATTCATAATCAGCTCTCCGTTTTGTCGTTGTTTTGGAAAAAGGAAACAAAGGTCTTCCCGTATTTCCGGCGGTCGATCATTGCAAGGCTCACTGAAGGTTCAATCATGTCCGGGGATGCCGGATGTTCGGCAATAACAACGGTGGTATCGGTAATTAAGTTTAAAAACGCCTCGCTGTTAAGGGTTCGGAGTATAAGATTCGTGCCGTACGGGGGGTCCAGAAAAATGATGTCAAAGGTTCCGTCTGAAAAATCTGATCTTTTAAGCACATCCGGGATACTGCCCCTGACCATGGCGGCCTGGTTTCCGATTCCTGCAAGATCAGTGTTTTTCCGGATTGTGGCTGCCGCGGCGCTGGAGATGTCCACAAAAGTCGCATGACAAGCGCCGCGGCTCAAGGCTTCAAGGCCGAAGGCGCCAGTCCCGGCAAAAAGGTCAAGAACCCGTGCATTGGAAATTTTCGAAGCAATGATGCTGAAAACCGCTTCCCTGACCTTGTCCGAGGTCGGTCTTATGGAGCTGTTTTCGGGTGTGGCGAGTTTTCTGCCCTTGAAACGGCCGCTTATGATTCGCATTGTTTTTTATTTTTTTTTACGATTCTGGATATGGTTTTGACATCCGCACCGGTTTTTTTGGCAACGGATTTCACATCCCCGTTTTCCAGTGCCACTTTCTTTCTTAGAAACTCTTTTTCGAATTCCGCCTTTGCCTTGTCAAGGCTGTCAATGGAAAAAAAGCAGCTTTTTTCCTCGGAAGAACGGGCCTGTGTTCTGGTATTGTAGGGCTCCGGGATGTCATCGACGTCGATTGTATCCTTTTTGGACATGATGGCCAGCCTTTCCATCAAATTTTTAAGCTCTCTTTGGTTCCCCGGCCAGTCGTGGGCCATCAGCAGGTCGAGAGCGGCTTTGGTGATGGTCTTTTTTTCGCTTTTCCCCTTGGTGTTGGCAGGGGCGTTGAGAAAAGTGTCCACCAGCTGGGGGATATCCTCTTTGCGTTCCCGCAGCGGCGGGACATGAACCGGTATGACGCACAGCCTGTAGTACAAATCCTCCCGGAAGCGGCCCTTTTCGATTTCCGCCCTGAGGTCTTTGTTCGTGGAGGCAATAACACGGGTATCCATATGTATGGTACGGCCTCCCCCTATCCGCTGGAAGGTTTTGGATTCGATTGCTCTCAGGATCCGGGCCTGGGTTTTGATGTTCATATCTCCCACTTCGTCCAGCAGAAGGGTGCCGCCTGCAGCAAGCTCGAATTTTCCCTTGTTTCTTGCGGTGGCCCCGCCCAACGCTCCTTTTTCGTGTCCGAACAGTTCACTGTCGATATTCGCTTCATCAATGATAGCACAGTTGACAATGATGAAAGGGCCTTCAGGACGTTTGCTCAACTGGTGGATGGTCCTGGCCACAAGCTCCTTGCCGGTGCCGTTTTCTCCGGCAATGAGAATGGAAGCATCAGACGGGGAAGCCTCGGACAATTCCCTGTAAAGCTTGTGCACAGCCGGGCTTGATCCGGTAATGGAATTTTTTTCAATGCTCTTTTTTCTAAGATACTTGTTTTCCTCTTCAAGGCGGCGGAAGTTCAAGGCGTTGTTGATAGTAACCATGACCCGGTCAATGGAGAGAGGCTTTTCCAGAAAATCAAACGCCCCGGATTTGGTGGCGTCCACTGCCGACTCTATGCTCCCGTGGCCGGTGATAATGATCACGGGCAGGGTAGGGTTGTTCTTTTTGATCTCTTTTAAGGTTTCCAACCCGTCCAGTCCGGGCATCCAGATATCCAGAAGCACGATATCCGGGGCTTCGGTTTCAACTTTCTTGAGTGCTTCATACCCGTTATACGCGTGAATGACTTCGAATCCGTCATCAGACAGCAGCCCTTCAAGGGATTCTATTATTTTGGTTTCATCATCAACGATAAGTACGGCTGGATACATTGTTTCTCCTGTATAAAGTTCCGGTCATGCCGGAAGTTCGATAATAAATTTCGCTCCGGCGGGTTTGTTGTCCTGGACCCTGATGGAGCCGTTGTGGTCTTTTATAACAGAATTCACGATGGCAAGTCCAAGCCCCATTCCGGATTTTTTGGTGGAAAAGTAGGGTTCGAACAGTTTGGTTTTTTCAGCGTCTGATATGCCCTTGCCGTCATCCGCCACCTCGATGGTGACAAGTTTGAGTATACTGTCGTACGATACCTCCACCGTGATGGTGCCTTTGTTGTTCATGGCGGATATGGCGTTGTCGAAAAGGTTGATAAACGCCTGTTTCATGTGCTGGGGGTCGAGCTTAAGATGCGGGATGTCCTCTTTGAAGATCTGCCGGATATCCACGTGCGGAAGTCCTTCTCTATAAAGGGCTGCGGTTTCAGTAATAATTTTCTCAACCCTGCAGGTCTGGAAGTTGATTTCAGGAAATCTTGCAAAAGTGGAAAACTGGTTCACAAGATTCCGAATAAGGTCCACATGTTCGGTGATGGTGTCGGTGCAGTTATTGAATACTTCCTCCTGGATCCGGCTGCCGTATTTCTTTTTAAGTCGCTGGGCTGAAAGTTTGATCGGAGTCAGGGGGTTTTTTACTTCATGGGCGATGCGCCTTGCCACTTCCCGCCAGGCTGCGGTCCGCTGGGCTTTTTCCAGCTCTGTCAGGTCGTCGAATACCATTACGGCTCCGATGATCTGATCAGCATCATCCTTGAGGGTATTGTAGTGAATGGAGAAATATCTCGGGGTTCCGTCAATTGAAATGGAAAGGGGAAATTCCATTTTTTCGGAGGCAGGGGATATCCTCTCGGCAATGGCCTGGGCGGCGTTGTAGTGTTCTCCTTTGAGCATGTCTTTCCAGCGCCTGTTGAGCATGTTGTTGCCCTTTATCCCCAGCATGGATTCGGCAGCCTTGTTGATCGTGGTAATAGTCCCCTTGTTGTCCATGGTTATGACGCCGGCTGATATGTTCCTGAGGACGATTTCCATGTATTTCCTGCTTTTTTCCAGCTCTATGTTCTGCTGTTTCATCTTCTTTTCTGACAGGGCGAGCTGTTCCCGGCCGGTGGCCAGTTCCCTGGTCATCTTGTTGAACGAATCGATCAGGGTGCCGATCTCATCATCGGTTTCAAAGTCGATTTTGTAGTTCAGATCCCCTTTGGTGACACGCTGGGTCCCTTCGGCGAACTTCATCAGCGGAACGGTGATCGATTCAGCCAGGTGGAATCCGAACCAGATGGCGCAGAACACCACCAGCAGGGCGACAATGGACAGGGCTATGTAGTTGGAGGTCTGCACGGGCTTTTTTGCCATTTTGAGCTGCTGGTATTCCTCATACCCCTTTGAGATGGATGCAAGGTTTTCCGAGAGTTCGGGAGCCACCCTGGAGGAAATTACGATAAATGCCCTGGCTTTCTCAGGTTCCGCGTCAAAGGGCACTGCGGTGATCGTGCGCAGCAGCTCGCCTGCCGGGCTTTCCCGTGATATGGTCCTGACCCTCCTGTCTTTTGATGTGATTGTGAGTTCGTCACTGGACAGAATTCCGAAGTAGTGGTGCTCAAGTTCGTTGGCAAGGGACAGGGCGATGCGCCTTGCTTCCGGGGTGTAAACCTCCACAGCGTCCTGGTTGAACGCCCTCTGAACCACCTGGACATATCTGGTGAGCTTTTCATTGTTTTCCTCCTCCAGAAGGTTTCTTGAATGGATCTGGGAGGCAGCCCTTTTGGCGAAGAACAGGTTTTTTTCCTCTATGAACTCGTAAAGCTTCTGACCCACGGCAAGGGAGCTGTCAAGGGTTTTTTCCACAGGTGTGTTAAACCAGAATTCAATACTGGAGGAGATGAAATGGATGGAAAAAAAGAAAAGCACGGTTGTGGGAAGAAGGGAAAGAGTTACAAAAGCTGCGGTCAGCCGTGTTTTGAGTTTGGTGCCGAGCAGCTTGTTTTTCTTTTCATAGTAAAGTTTGGCAAGGTTCCGGAAAACCAGGATCAGCAGGAAAAGGAGTAAAAGCAGGTTTACATTGATCAAAATAAAGATGAGAACGGAGCTTGAAAAGGGCATTCCCTCGCCGAAACCGGTTATCCTCGTTTCCGCCAGTGTCAGAAGAAAAACAGCGGCGATAATGAAGAGGATAATGATGCCTTCCTTTTTCCGTTTCTGCTTGTCGAGGCGGTCTTTTTCCATAGTCTCAGGGTGTCGGGCGGATTACCCTTTTTTTGTTCAGTATGTGAAGTTTATAATGTACCAGTCGGTTTCAAAGTCCCAGAACGAGACGAAAAAGAAGACGTAATGCAGATAGAGAGGCATGGTGACCCGGTTGAGTTCGGCCTTGATCCTTATCTGGTATTTTTCTCCTTTATCCAGGCTTTCCAGGGGCTTCACCTTCAGGTTGTTCACTTCGGTCATCATCTTTTTGGCCTCGTCAAACGAAGTCGTTACAAAAGGGTCATCCTCCTTCCACGAACGGGTCACGGTGAACCTCTTTTTCAGGGTGTCGTATTTCAGGGCGGAGGTGAGCTGGATATCTGAAAGCTTCTTGTCAAACCAGCCCTCTTTTATCCTGTAAAGCGACACATAAAAGGAAAACTTTGTGGGAACACCTTTCTGCACCGCATTCCGGATTTTTTCAGTGAAAGCCCCGTTCACAGTAAAGTAGGTGATCAAATGATCCCGGTCATTGGTGAGCTTGATGTCGTTCAGTTCGGCATTCTGGCGGGCACAGGCGTTTCTGCCGCAGAGCAGGACTGCGCAGATGACCATCAGTATTACCGGTGCGGCGGTTCCGGCTTTCAGCAGTGGTTTCATGTCAGGAGGTAGCGCTCCTTTTCACAAGGGCCTGTTTCCCATGCCTCCCTTGTTTTGAGAAATTTGGTGATGAACATGTGATTGAGTGCGTGCCCTGATTTATCCGTGACAATGTGGCCGAAAATGGGCATTCCCAGAAGAGAAAAATCTCCGAGGCTGTCGAGCAGCTTGTGTCTGACAAGCTCGTTTTCATATCTGAGTCCTCCATTGTTCAGCACCTTTTCCTCGTCCAGCACAACAGCGTTCTCAAGACTCCCTCCCCTCCCGAGGCTGAATTTTTTGAGATATTCAAGATCCTTGACAAATCCGAATGTTCTTGCACGGCATATCTCTTTGCTGAATGTGTCCGGCCTGTGGTCAAACGTGATTTCCTGCCTGCCGATCAGGGGATGATCAAAGTCGATGGAGCAGGTTATTTTCATGGTATCCGAAGGGTAAATGGAAACGGACTTGTTTTCCATTTTAAGGTGGACAGGCTCCTTGACCCAGAAAAACTGTCTTTCCGCCTCCTGTTCCACAATGCCTCCCTCGAGGACGGCAAAAGTAAAATCCTTGGCACTGCCGTCCATGACCGGGAGTTCATAGTTTTCCACTTCAACAAGGGCGTTGTCGATGCCGAGTCCTGCAAACGTGGCCATCAGGTGTTCGATTGTGGAGACAATCGCCCCGTTGGTTCCGATGACGGTTGCAAGGCTCGTGTCGACCACCATGTTGAAAAGGGCCTGGATGTAATGGGTCCCGGGTATATCCAGACGCCTGAATTTGATACCGTGGTTTTCCGGGGCGGGCTTGATGGTGACCGTGTTGTGCCGCCCGGAATGAACCCCGATTCCCCGGCATGAGACAGGCCTGGCAAGAGTTTGCTGAAGAACACGGTACTGTTTTCTTTTGTTCGGAGTCATTTATATGTATCGTCTGTATTTGTAAGCAGGTTCAAGTAAAATCCGTATTTGCCATATATACCTGATTTTTAAAGTAAAAGCAAAATAAATAAGAAACCTGTACCAATTATTGCCATATTTTTAATAAGAATGTTATACTTTTGCAACATTTTTGTTTTCTTTTTTCCGGGGGAAGTTTGCTTGCAAAAGTCAAAAGCAGTGCGATTGCGGGGATTGATGCGTATATCATAGATGTTGAGGTGGATATTTCCTATGGTCTGCCATCATTCAGCATCGTGGGGCTTGCCGAAGTTTCGGTCAGGGAGAGCCGGGAGCGTGTCAGGGCGGCCATAAACAATTCAGGGTATTCTTTTCCTCCGGACAAGGTGGTTGTCAATCTTGCGCCTGCGGATGTCAAAAAGGAGACAACCGGGCTTGACCTTCCGCTTGCCATGGGAATCCTTGCATCTTTGAAAACCGTTCCCGAGCAGAGCCTGGAAGGGTACCTTTTCACGGGTGAACTGTCCCTGGGCGGCGGAGTCAGGCCTGTCAAAGGGGTGCTTCCGGCCGCGCTTGCAGCCAGGGCGAACCGGTACAAGGGGATAGTGATTCCCCATGCCAACCGGTTTGAGGCATCAATGATCCAGGGCATCGACATCATTCCCGTTCGCACTTTAAGCGAAGTTGTGGATTTTTTCATGGGTTTTTGTTCCATTGATCCGGTGCAGAACGATACAGGGGAATTCTTAAACCGGATCAATGAATTTGAAGTCGATTTTTCCGAGGTTCAGGGCCAGAGCCATGCCAAGCGTGCAATCGAGGTTGCGGCTGCAGGCGGCCACAATATCATGATGACGGGGCCGCCGGGATCCGGCAAGAGCATGATGGCCGGCCGGATTCCCACGATTCTGCCCAATCCGGAATTTGATCAGGCCATTGAAGTGGTGAAAATCTACTCTGTGGCGGGCATAATGAAAGACGGGCAGCCGTTTCCCGTGGGAAAGCCCTTCAGGGCGCCTCACCATACAATATCCGATGCAGGGATGATCGGCGGCGGCACCAGGCCTGAGCCGGGGGAGGTCAGCCTCGCCCACAACGGGGTGCTTTTTCTTGATGAGCTGCCGGAATTCAAGAAAAACGTGCTGGAGGTCCTGCGTCAGCCCCTTGAAGACGGAGCCATAACAATCTCAAGGGCCGGAGCCAAGGTGTCGTTTCCCTGCGATTTCATGCTTGTGGCTGCCATGAATCCTTGCCCGTGCGGATTTCTGGATGATCCTGCAGGAAGGTGCTCGTGTTCAGGCGCGCAGATTCAAAAATACCGTTCAAGGCTTTCCGGGCCGCTCATGGACAGGATCGACATCCAGGTGGAAGTGCCAAGGGTTTCCTATGCTGAACTTTCAGGGAAATCGGGCGGTGCGGAATCTTCATCCCGGATCAGGGAACGGGTCATGACTGCGGTTAATGTTCAGAAGGAACGGTTTCAAGGTACCGGCGTATCCTGCAACGCCCGTATGGACACCGGCAGCCTGAAGACCTTCTGTTCGCTGGACGGACAGAGCGAATCCCTCCTTGAAAAGTCCGTGGAGACCCTGGGGCTGTCCGCAAGGGCGTATACCAGGATACTCAAAATTTCAAGGACGATTGCGGACCTTGAAAATCAGAATAAAATCACTTCCGGGCACGTTGCGGAAGCAATCCAGTACAGAAGTCTGGACAGACATATCAACTGAAATTTGGAAGCGTATCATGATTAAAAAAGATATATTCAAAAACGATCTGAAGGGAAAGCTCAGGGCATCCGCCAATGACAAGCTTTTTTCATTTTTAATGGCCGACGGCATGCTCAGGGGGGCGGTGGTTAACACCACCCGGATGGTCAGGGAAATGCGGGCCAACCATGACTTAGGTCCTCTTGAAACCCTTATTCTGGGACATGCCTATACGGCGGCCGCCCTGATGACGTCTAACCTCAAGGGAAAAGACCGGGTCAGTCTCTCGATCAGCTGTTCCGGCCCTGTCAAGGGGCTGGATGTGGAGGCCAACGTATTCGGCGAAGTCCGGGGGTTCCTGAAAAGTTCGAAAATAGAGGTGGAAGATCCTGGGAACTTGAAGTCTGTTTCTCAGCTTTTCGGGGCGGGGATTTTGACCGTCACCAAGTACCTTGAGGATGCAAAATCCCCTTATTCCGGGCAGGTGGCCCTGGAGTACGGAAGTATTGCAGAGGATCTCGCCCTTTATTTTCTGGAATCCGAACAGAAACCCACAGGGTTTAACCTTGGTGTGGATTTTGACGAAAACGATGAGGTGCTCGGGGCCGGGGGCCTCTTTTTACAGGCCATGCCCGGTGCGGATGAAGAGCTGCTGGAAAAGGCTGAAAAGACAATGGCGGGCATCACGGGACTGGGCGGCAGGCTGGCCGCGGAGGAAGCCTGTGACCGGTTTGTCTTGAAAACGTTTGACTCCTTTGATCCTGTGATTCTTGGGGACAGGCGGGTTGCGTTTTTCTGCCGCTGCAGCGCCGATAAAATGGAAAGCTATCTGTCCAGGCTGCCGGAACCCGACCGTAAAGATATTCTTGAAAAAAGCGAGTTCCCGGTGGAGATCCGTTGTCATCACTGCAATACGGTCTACTCTTTTTCAAGGGAAGACATGGAAAAAATGGTTTGAGACCGGGGCATTTAAAAAGCATCATGTCCGGTCTGCGAGGGGATCGCTTGTTGCCGCTAAATTCGGCGGTGACTTTCATATGCAAAAGAAAGGCGGAAATCGGATAATCGGATGAGGCTTGCGGTTATATCGGACATACACAGCAATCTTGAAGCTTTCCGGGCTGTGCTGGAAGATATAAAAAAGGTCCGGGCCGAGAAGGTGATTTCGCTGGGGGACAATATCGGTTACGGTGCGGACCCGGAGGAGGTGATGAACCTTATCCGGAAGCACCAAATCGAATCGGTGATGGGCAACCATGAACTGGCCCTGATGGATCCTTCTTATCTGCGGTCCTTTCACCCGCATGCAGGAAAGGCGCTGTCCGTGAACAGCAAGCTTTTGTCAGCCGGGTCGCTGGAGGATATAAAGCGAATGCCTGTGCGGCTTGTACGCCGTGATTGCCGGTTTGTTCACGGGTTTCCGCCGGATTCGGTCACCACCTATATCATTCACCAGCCCCGCGGCATAATCACCTCCGCAATGGAAAACATGACTGAATCCATCGCCTTTACGGGCCATACCCATTACCTTGGGCTCTATGAACTGAAACAGGGCTCCTTAAAAATCCATGGACTGGACAAATGGGGTGTTGCGCTTGACGAAAACAGAAGGTATATTGTCAATGCAGGAAGCGTGGGTCAGCCCAGAAAAGGTGAAATACTGGCGACTTACGTGATATGGGACAGCGTGCGCAGCATTATTGTCCCCAGATTTCTGGAGTATGATAACCAGACGGCCGCAGGGAAAATCAGGAAAGCCGGAATACCGGGGAGGATTGCAGACAGGCTTGTATACCCTGAAGGCGGCCGGTGATATTAATACAATACCAAAAGAGGTGCTCAAAATGTGTAATCATTGCAGTGATCATGCCCACACGCATTCACATGCCCATCATCCCGAGATAGTTCAGATCATGCCGGCCAACAGAGAGTTGTATGCCGTTTACAAGGGGAACTCACGTCCGGTGAATGCCGTCCAGGAAGGAAAAGAGGGTATCTCCCTTGTGCCGGTGCTTTTCATGGGGCTGATCCGGCACGGAGAAAAAACCATGGTGGAAGGCTTTTTTGCGTCGGATTCGATCAATTCATGTGAAGACGTACCCGGATTTACCGGGTATGCAGCCTCTCTCGAGGATGCGGAGAAACTATACGCCTAAGCCGAGGAGAACCAATGCATAAACTTTTACAGGACATCACCGGGCACAGTGAAATTCTGCTCGGCAACGAAGCCATTGCAAGGGGGGCTGTGGAGGCCGGAGTCGCTTTTGCCACCACCTATCCGGGGACCCCTTCTTCGGAGATATCCCTGAACCTTTTCAACATCTCCCATGAAACCGACCTTTACTTCGAGTACAGCACCAATGAAAAGGTGGCGCTTGAAGTGGCTTCCGCAGCTGCCGTGTCCGGTGTCAGGACAATGTGCATAATGAAGCACGTGGGAGTAAACGTGGCTGCAGACCCTTTGATGACCCTTGCCTATGTAGGGGTCAAGGGCGGGCTGGTCATTTTGAGTGCTGACGACCCGTCCATGTTTTCAAGCCAGAATGAGCAGGACAACCGGTACTACGGCAAAATGGCGGGAATACCGGTACTCGAGCCCTCTTCGGTGGACGAGGCCAGAGAAATGGCTGCATATGCGTTCGAGCTCTCAGAGCAGCTTGAAGAGCCGGTGATTCTCAGGACCACCACCCGGATCAACCATTCAAGCGGTCTTGTCCGTTTCGGAAAGATGAAGCCGCGGCAGACAAAGGGGACGTTCACAAGGGACCCAATGCGGTATGTCTGTGTACCTGCGGTATCACGAAAACTGCATGCAAGGCTTCTCGGCAACCTTGAAAAAGCCGGGGCGGTGTCCGAGGAAACCGGGTTCAACTTTGAGAAGGGAACCGGACGATTCGGGATCATCTGCAACGGAGTCAGTTTTGCTTATGCATCGGATGCTGTAAAGGAACTCTCTGCCGCAGAGAGTATCCGGATTTTGCGGATAGGGTTTTCAAATCCCCTGCCCGGCAAAAAGATTAAAGAGTTTGTCAAATCATGTGACAGGGTTCTGGTGATTGAAGAGGGAGAGCCTTTTATGGAGGAGGCTGTTAAGGCTTTCGCCCAGGAAGAGGGCATTGTAACCGTTATCAAGGGTAAAGGCGAAACTCTTTTCTCAAGAATGTACGAGTTTGACCCTGCCATGGTGAAAGAGAAAATCGCCTTGTATTTCGGTCTCGAGTATACACCCGGCAAAAGGATAGACACCTCATCGTTTCCCGAGGTGCCGCAGAGACCGCCGAATCTTTGCGCAGGATGCTCGCACAGGGCCACTTTTTATGAGGTGAAAAAAGCGGCCGAACTCAAGAACCTGGACATTATCCGCCCCACGGATATCGGGTGCTATACCCTGGGATTTCTGCCGCCGCTGAGTTCCGGTGATTACGTGATCTGCATGGGATCTTCCGTAAGCTCCGCCTGCGGGTTCTCCAAAGTCACCGACAAAAAAGCGGTGGCCTTTATAGGGGATTCCACTTTCTTCCATTCAGGTATTACCGGCCTTGTGGATGCCGTGTTCAACAACCACAACATAACGCTTGTGATCCTGGAAAACGGCACCACTGCAATGACCGGGCATCAGCCTCACCCGGGCGTTGATATGTCCGGGATGAACCTTGAGGGGTATAACCGGATTTCCATAGAAAATCTGGTCCGGTCGCTTGGAGTGGAGCATGTCTCCCTGATCAAGCCTTTCAAGGTGAACAAGAGTATCCGGATCATTGAAGAGGCCCTTGAGCATGACGGCGTATCAGTGATCATTTCACAGGAGCCGTGCGCACTTCTGGCAAAAAGCCTTAAACTCAAAAAATTCAGGCCTTTCCGGGTTGCGGACAAATGTCTGGACCACAGGGAGTGTATCAATTCCATAGCATGCCCTGCATTCTATCTTGAGAACGACCGGGTGAACATTGATCCGGTTGCATGCGTGGGATGCGCGGTCTGTGCCCAGATATGCCCTGAAAATGCCATTGTACCGGTAAAAGAATAAGTGAGGATTGGATTATAATATGCAGACAACCAGATTGATCATTGTGGCAGTGGGCGGCCAGGGAAATCTTCTGTCGTCAAAGGTGCTGGCTGAAGCAGCCCTTATAGAGGATGTGCCGGTCCGGCTCAGCGAGATACACGGAATGGCCCAGCGGGGCGGTGTGGTTGAAAGTTCCCTTGTTTTCGGGGAGGCGGACAGCACCATCATATCTGATGGACAGGCGGATGTGCTTCTGGGATTCGAGCCTGCTGAGACCCTGAGAGCCTTGAACCGGTGCAGTGAAAACACCTTTGTTATCACCAACACCCATCCCCTGCCGCCTTTCACCGCAGCCATAGGAAAAGGGGTGTATCCTGATATCAATGAGATCAGGCGCATTATTAAAGAGAATACTGCAAGGCTGTACGCCTTTGATGCCATGAAACTTGCCGGGCAGGCAGGAAATCCCATGACGATGAATATCGTGCTTCTGGGTGCTCTTTTGAAATCAGGCAGCATTCCGTTTTCAAGGCAGAGCATGGAAGAGGCGGTTAAACGGAAAACCAAGCCTGCATTCCTTGATATGAATCTTAAGGCCTTTGATCTGGGATTCAGCGCCCTTGAATAGGAAAGGCGCGTTTTGCCGGATTGAGGATTTCAGGGGGTGGATTTGACTGAGCGCCGGAACAGAACCATTCATGTGATTAACGGGCCCAACCTTGACATGCTGGGCAAAAGGGAGCCGGATATCTACGGGGCCCGCACCCTTGCTGATATCACAACGGACCTTGCGGCGGAAGGAAAAGCCATGGGGCTCGAAGTGATTCCCTTTCAGTCAAACCACGAGGGGGAAATCGTTGAAAAGCTCCACGAGATTTTTACGGCGGGTGCGGGCGCGGTGATTCTCAATGCCGCCGCCTTTACCCATACCAGCGTGGCGATACGGGATGCCGTTTCCATGCTGGATATTCCGGTGATCGAAGTTCATCTTTCCAATATTTACAAGCGCGAGGAGTTCCGGCAAAAGTCTTTGCTCTGTGATGTGGCAACCGGGCAGATCACCGGGTTCGGAGCAGAAGTATACCGGCTTGCCCTGGAGGCGGCACGGGATATCCTGCATGCCGGGTAAGATTCTTGTGGCGGCGGCCACCCGCAGGGAAGCCGCTGATCTGCTTGAACTCTCCTGTGTGAAGCAGGAACGCGGTTCGGGACGGGAAACCCCGGTCCGTGCCTCAATTCACTCGATTCCCTTTTACCTGGGCATTACCGGGATCGGTTCTGTGAACACGGCAAGCCGGTTGACCAGTTTTATAGAAAGGATTGATCCGGGTTTGATCATCCAGGCGGGAATTGCCGGAACGTTCAGGCAATCCGGGCTCGATATCGGTGATGTGGCGGTAGCCGACCGCGAGGTGTACATCCATACCGGTGTTGAAAATGATGCGTTTTCATATCCGCTTGATCCGCTGCCGTTTGAGCTTGTCAAAGGACTGGGGGAAACCCGCCAAGGGATTTTTTACCCGGACCCGGACTTTTCGGAAACGGCACGGAAGACTGCTGAAAATGCTCTTTCAGGTGCAGGCTTGAAAGTGAAAAAGGGTCCGTTCATCACGGTTTCCACCATCACCGCCTCCAGGGGAACCGAACGCCTTCTCTGGAATCTGTTCACCCCGCTGGCGGAGTCCATGGAAGGTGCGGCTGCCGTTCAAACCGCAAATCTGTACGAAATCCCTTTTGTGCAGATCCGGGCGGTGTCCAATTTTGTCGGTATCCGGGACAAGAGCCGATGGAATATTCCCGGGGCCTGCAGCAATCTCTGCCTCGCATGCGCGGAAGTGATCCGGGCCGTGGGCAAGCCGGGTTATCATCAGCCGGGTTAATAAGGGAAGGTCTGTGTCACGGCCGGGAATCGCGGAGTTTGTTGGTCGGGTCCCCCTCTTTTACCATCCGGCCCAGAAGCTCCCTGTCTTCACCTGCCGGAACGAGTCCCGTCATGAATGCATAGCAGACATTTTCATCTTTTCCGTTAACAAAAAAGGCTTCGGCTTCAGCCCGCCCGTTTTCTTCCAGCCGGGTCAGGGTCACGGTACACGTAACTGTGTCATTGAAATATACTGGCTTGATGAATTTAAAATTCATTCCGGTGGCCAGCCATCCCACCTGTCCGCCGAACTCGCAGATCATGGAACCCACCAGAAGGCCGTGGCAGATAAGACCGCCAAAGCCTTTGCTCTCGGTCCATCTTTCGTCATAGTGGACCGGATTGTAATCCCGGGTCAGGTCGCCGAAGGACAGGGTTTCCTCTTTTGAAAACTGCCGCGTGAATGTGAAGGTATCTCCCTTTTTCATCCCTTGTACCGCGTTCTGTCGCATTGGATTCGGCATGTTTCCACCTTGAATATTGTATGAAATTATTTTTTCAATCTGCCATAATACCTGTCTTAAGTCAACGAACTGTGACCAAAGTCA
>JAWLES010000007.1:0-30173 GCA_041685935.1 Desulfobacteraceae bacterium
AGGTTTTCACTGAAACTCTTTTTCATAAGTGTTTATATCCGCCAGGCTGCGTTTGAAGGCAAAATCGACTATGTTCCCGTATATCTGTCCCAGATCCCGGAAATTTTTGATTCCAAAGAGATCGGCCTTGATGTGGCCCTGATCCAGGTCAGCCCTCCGGATAAGTTCGGATTCTGCAGCCTTGGTATTTCAGTGGATATAACCCTTGCCGGAATGCGGAACGCCGGGACCGTGATCGCCCAGGTGAACCCTGAAATGCCCAGGACCTTCGGGGACAGCTTTGTGCATATTGATGAAATCGATTATATGGTGTATCACAAAGAGCCGATTGTGGAGGCGCTGCCCAGTAAAAAGAACATCAAGGTCATAGAGCGGATCGCGTATTACGTGAATCAGCTTGTGGATGACGGGGCCACGCTTCAGATCGGATTCGGCCACCTGCCGGATGCAGTGGTTCCCTACCTTGAAAATAAAAAGGATCTCGGTGTCCATACCCAGGTGATAACGGACGGTCTTTTACCTCTTTTTGAAAAAAAGGTCATCACCAACCGGAACAAGAATTTCCTGCCGGGCAGGGTTGTGGCCTCTTTATGCATGGGCTCCAGGAAACTTTATGATTATGTGGACAACAATCCCATGTTCTATTTCAGGTCATCCGAATTTGTAAATGATCCCAACGTGATCGCCAACAATAACAACTTCATCTCCATAAGCTCGGCATTGGAAGTGGATCTTACAGGCCAGATCTGCACTGACAGCAAAGGATACCTTTTTTACAGCGGTATCGGGGATCAGGTTGATTTCATACGCGGCAGCTCCATGTCAAAAGGGGGGTTTTCCATTATCGTTATTCCCTCCACAGCCCAGGACGGAGAGGTGTCAAGAATTGTTCCCCACCTGAGTGAAGGTGCAGGTGTCGCAACCACCAGGGGGGATATCGATATCGTGGTCACTGAATACGGTATTGCGGAGCTCAGGCGGAAGAGCATATACCAGCGCGTGATGGAGCTTGCCCAGATCGCCCATCCCAAATTCAGGAATCAGCTGATCGAGGAGGCCAAAAAGCGGCGTTACATTTTCCCGGACCAGGCACCTCCCACGAACCAGGACTTGATGTTCATCGACCGGTACAAATATTCACTCGATCTTGAAAACGGGAAAACCGTGGAATTCAGGCCGCTGCTGCCGTCGGACGAGTTCGAGTCCCGCAATTTCTTTTATTCCCTGCAGGAATCCTCCATATATTACAGGTTTTTCAACAAGAGAAAAGTTTTTTCAAGGGAGATGCTCCAGGGCCAGTGGGCGGATGTGGATTACAGGCGGAACATGACCATCATCGGTCTGATGCAGATCGGTAAGCAAAAGAGGATTGTTGCTATCGGCTCCTATGCGGATGCAGGCAACGACACGGCAGAGGTTGCATTCCTGGTTAAAGAGGAGCTGCACGGCATGGGGGTGGGATCTTATCTTCTTGAAATACTCGAGGATATAGCAAAAGAGAACAAGTATAAACGCTTTACCGCCAGTGTCCTGGTGGAAAACAACAAGATGAAAAAGGTTTTCAAAAAGCGGTATCCGAATGCCAGATTTGAACGGGCAGGCGGCGGAGAACTGGAAGTGATCATGGAATTTGACAGTGACTGATAAGTGAGAGTTCCCGTCCTCCGGCATGAACAGAACCTTTGACACGTATACGGACCAAAAGCTGATCCTGGCGCCTCTTCAGGGATTTACCGACCTTGTGTACCGGAAAGTGTACGCCTGCCATTTTTCCGGGCTTGATGAAGCACTTGCCCCGTTTATTTCCACACTGGGAAAAGAGGGCAGGATAAACCCCAAAAGACTTGCAGGTGTTGATCCTTCTGAGAATCGGGCCATCCCGGTTGTTCCCCAGATCCTGGGCAACAATGCGGATGAATTTGTGTTTCTCGCGGATCACCTTTACAGGATGGGCCATACCCATGTTAACTGGAATCTCGGGTGCCCGCATTCAAGGATCGTAAAAAAGATGCGCGGCTCCGGGCTTCTGCCGTACCCGGACCGTATCGACCGGTTCCTGGATACCGTTCTGCAAAAGACCGGGTGCGGTTTGTCTGTCAAGGTCAGACTGGGCCGTTACGAAACCGGGGAGATTTTCAGATTGCTCCGGGTGTTTGACCGGTATCCCCTGAAAGAGATCATTCTGCATCCCAGGACCGGCAGCCAGGTGTATACAGGGAAGGCGGATGTGGATGCATTTTTGGCGGTGTATGAGTCCACCGGCCATAAACTTGTGTATAACGGGGATATAACCGGCCCTGAAACGTTCTATTCGGTTCAAAAAAAGCTTCCGGGTATTCATGACTTCATGATCGGCCGCGGGGTTCTTGCCGATCCCTTCCTTCCCTCCAGGATTAAAAGGGGACGGCCTGCGGCCTCATATGAGGAAAACAGCTCCCTGTCAAAGATTTATCAGTTCATGGCCGATCTTTTTGAAGCTTATCTGGCATTGCCGGGTAAAAAAAGCGACCCCTGGAAAATTACCTGCCGCATGAAGGGATTCTGGAGTTTTCTTGAATCGTCGTTTGTAAGCGGCAGAGTCCCGTTTAAAAAAATCCTCGGCTCCGATTCCCCCCGGGCCTACCGGAAGGCGGTGGCGGAATTTTTTTCAGGCGGGCCTCAATACCGGCCTTGGCCTTAGCCCGGAAGGGTAAAGTCATTTTAAAGGGTCATTGAGAGTACTTTTTCCACCAGCTTGTTGATTCCTTCGGCCACGTCTTTGATCCCCGGTCCGAGCATATATGCCGGCGTGCTGACCACACGGTTTTCCTCGTCCGTGACAACAGAGTCGACCGGGCAGTTCTCGTGCCGGCTGCCGGTTGCTTCAATGGCTGCCGCAGTGGAGACATCGTTGCCTATGGTCACTTTGATCCCCTTTCCGTAAAGGGCTTTGGCCAGGGCTGCCGGAGAGATGCAGATCGCTCCCACCGGTTTTTTCTCCTTGTTCAATTCCAGGATCAGTTTTTTCAGGTCAGGGTTTACCTCGGCATCCGGTCCTGAAAAAGCAAAGTCGCTCAGGTTTTTTGCAGCGCCGAAACCTCCGGGCATGATTAACGCGTCAATGTCCCCGCTGGATACCGTTTTGAGATCCTTTATCTCTCCGCGGGCTATCCGGGCGGATTCCAGGAGTACATTCCGCTTTTCCTCCGTGGGCTCTCCGGTCAGGTGATTGATAACATGATGCTGGTCCATGTCCGGCGCCATGCACACAGCTTCCGCCCCGGCCCTGTCAAGAGCGAGAAGGGTGAGCACGGCTTCATGGATTTCGGTTCCGTCAAAAACACCGCATCCTGAAAGCACGACACCTATCTTTTTTCCCATTTGTCAACCCTCCTTTTTGTAAGTTCGGTAGAAACGTTATGATTTTGTTGTGCCCTTGTCAAGGGATTGATTTACAAAACCGGGGGTTTTTTAAGGTTTGCCTGACAGTTCCAGGTAATTTGAAAAGAGTTCCGGGTGCACCCTGGAAAATCCGTCAAAGTCTCCGAGTATTTCCATACCTTCGATTACGGCCTTCACCACGGGTATGCCGATATCCTCCCGGGTCAGATCCACATAGCAGGGCCTCAGGTTGTTGCGCAAAAGCAGTGTTTCGAGCATTTCAAGGTCACAGCGGAAATTGCCGGTGGAATAGTCAGGCAGGTTGTCAAAGTCCACAATGATTCTTTCGTAAAGATCGGGCCTTGTCCCCGGCCCCTGGGGAAACGGGTGGGTGGTCTCGCAGATGGCGGACAGAATCGCTTTCCTTGCATTCAGCGAGGCTGCGGTTCCCTTCTGGATGTTTCCGTCAAGGTCAACCACAAAACATTTGCAGCAGGGAATGCCGGTTTTCGAAGTCAAGTCCTGAAACTGGAGATTGATGCCGTAGGATTTGTACGCGCCGAGCAGGTCCGAGATATTTTCGTTGCCCGCAACAAGCCTGAAGCAGTCCGTATTTCTGAAAGGGCTGGTGGCTTCCTGGTGGCGCTCAATGATTTCGAGAAGCGCTGCGATTTTCGCCTGCTCCATTGTGTTGCCCGAGGCAAGTCCTGTGGAGCCCAGGCCGGAAAAAAGGTCGGGTTCGTCAAGGTTGCAGAACAGAAAAACACTTTGAGCCGGAACAAAAGCCTTTTCAGCACCATTGTCTCCGGGTGTCTCTCCCTGGAGCCAGAAGATGGGTTCGTTTTCATACGTGATTTCCAGGGCGAGTTTTTCAGGATTTACCGCATGAACCGTATCTGCTGCAAACTCACTGTACTGAGCGTGGAAAAGCTGGTGTCCGTTTGCATACCCCGGTGCTCCAAAAGGAGAGATGTCTGCAAAGGCTGAGCACCTTTCCACTATTTCCATGGTTAGAGATGCCCGGGCATCCTCCATGGTGAGTCCTTTCCCGTAGCTGGTCTGCTCTCCTGAAAGGGTATACAGGTTCCGCCCGGAGGAAACATCCACAAAAAATTCCCATTTTCTGAGGAGTCCGAAAGGAGAGAGGCTGGACTGGTGCCGCATTTCATGGCCGAGTTTCACACCGGCCCTTTCAAGTCCTGAAAGAGCTTCCCGGGCTGTCTTTTCCGGGGAGAATCTGTCCGGCTGCTCTTCCCTGTTTTGGTAATCCTTTGCAAGTTCGGAAACCAAAGGGCCTTCATGTGCCTGAAAACCGCATTCACCGGCGCATATGAGAGGAAGGTTGACGTCAGCAGGCGCAGGTAAGGGTTCATGGGCCATGATATTTTCCCTGAAAATCGATATCCATTGCCGGTGAAGCCGCTGGTTGGGCTGAAGTGCGCTCCTGATGTGAATTAAAGGAGATGCGGTCCTGATCTTTTCCGTCCAGGTATCGTCAAAGTATGCTTTCAGCCCGGAAGGACCGCTTTCGGCAATGACTTGTTCGGCGAATATGGATAAAAAGCACGGGTCCTTTTTATTTTCCGCTTTGGCAAAAAGCTGCTGGATGGTTTCCCTGTCCATTTCAGACAGTCGATCCAGCAGATACTTGTGGAGAAAACCGTCAAAGGGCCTTGACTTCAAAAGGGCAAGAGCGGTGTCAAAATCCATCCGCTCCCGGGGTACGACACCGAAATATCCTGTCTGTGATGCGGTTTTTGCATGTTTCAGTCTGTAATCGATTTGAGAATTTCCCACTGGACCTCCGTTATGATTTCTGTGTTCAGGACCGCTCTTTTCCCCTCAGGAAGGAAGAAACGGTTGCGGATACGGCGATGAGCATCCCTGCCAGCATTGTGCGGGTGAATCCGGTCATGAAAGCCGGCTCCATACGGCTTGTGTAGTTTTCCAGGCTGTCTCCCCCTGTCAGGGAGGAAGAAATGCTCCCGGAAAAAATCAGCCCGGCCACCGCAACGCCGAGAACCATGCCGAAGTTCCTGGCGGTTGCCACTGCACCGGAGGCAATACCACGTCTGGAAACCGGGGTAGATGTCATGGCTGATGTGTTGTTCGGGGAGATAAATACCGAGGTTCCTATACCTGCAAGAGCCATCCGCCAGAGGATTGAAAAAAGGTGCGAATCCGGAGTGATGAAAACAAGTGACCCGAGGGAGGCCGCAAGCATGGCCGCCCCGGCGGTGCAGAGGGCCCGGGAGCCGATCCGGTCATACAGCTCCCCTGCAACCGGGCTGATAAAAAAGAGAAAGACAAACGGGGTTACCATGACAAGGCCGGTGGATGAAGCGCTCAGTCCGTAGGGATGCGCAAGGAAGAACGGCATCATGAAAATAATAATGAAAAGGGCTGCAAAAACAAGGACCGCGGAAATAATGGAGAACGTAAACAGCCGGATTTTGAGAAGCTCCGGCGGGAAAAGAGGGTAGTGAGCCTGTGCTTCAACCTTGATGAAGAGGTAGCAGCCTGCTGCTGAAAGCACCAGGAAAAGTATGGATAGAGGCCCTGCAGGCCCCCATTCCCGGATGTGGGTGAGATACATGAGAAGAGATCCGAGAAAGAGGATGAGAAGAAATCCCCCTTTCACATCCAGGGGCTCGCCTGTTCCCTTTTCCGCCCCGGTTCCTTTGAGCACGTAAAGACCTGCCACAGTAGCGGCAGTGCCGATGGGGATGTTGATGTAGAAAATGGCACGCCAGGAGAACAGGTCAAGCAGAAAACCGCCCGCCACAGGCCCTGCAGTAAGTCCGGCAGCCACGACGGTTCCGATCATTCCAAGTGCCCTGCCCCTTTCTCCGGGCTCGAACATGTCAACCACCAAAGCGGGTGAACAGGCCATGAGCATGGATGCGCCCATGCCCTGGACCGCCCTGGATGCGATGAGAAATGCCGGAGAACCGGCCATGCTGCAAAGGAGCGATCCTGCCGTAAAGATGACAAACCCGCTTGTGTAAATAACCTTTCTGCCATTTATGTCGCTGAGCCTTCCAAAGGTGAGAAGAAGCGAGGAAACCGTGAGCAGATACACGGCCACAACCCACTGGATCACCTCCACACGGGTGTGCAGATCCTCCATGATATAAGGAAGCGCCACGTTTACAATGCTGGAGTCAAGGGTGGACATGAACACCGCTGATGCCACCAGAAAAAACACGCTCCACTTTTTGCCGGTTTTATTGTTCATCTCTGCTTGCTGTTTTATCCTTTATGCCGCAAATCGATTATGATATATGAATCAGGGTGTGCATGTAAATATATTTTTTTAAAGAGGCCGCTATGACTGTGGAAAACGATATTGTACTGATATATATGGAAAACACCCCTGTTTCCTTCGCCAGGGTGGAGGATATACAGGCGGATTCAAAAAAGGACTGGTACCACATCAAGCTTTTGATGCTGCAGGTCCCGCTGCAGGTGGTTACCTGGATACTCAAGGACGACTACATCAACGGGGAGGAGTTTTACATGGGTGGCAAGAAAATGAAGCTCGAGCGTGTGGAGGTTCCTGAAGAGGCTCCGTCGCCTGTGCAGGCCCCGTTTGAAGGGGGCGCCGGAGAGGAGTCCGAACAAAAGAGAAGTTCCGGGGACCAAAATGGAGAGGATGCTGAAATAATTTCCTTTGACCGGCTTAAAAAAATGAAATCCCAGGATGACCCGGAACAGTGAAATTGTTTTATCCGCATCCAGACGAACGGATATTCCCGCGTTTTACCTCGGCTGGTTCCTGAAGGGTATTGAAAGGGGGTTTTTTGATGTTAAAAATCCTTATACAGGGAAGGTCCGAACCGTGGATGCAACCCCTCGCGCCGTAAATACCATTGTTTTCTGGTCTAAAAATTACGGGCCTTTTCTTGAATCCGGTATCGGGCCGAGCCTGATACGGATGGGGTATAATCTCTACTTTCATTTTTCGCTCATTTCCGGCCCCTCGATCCTGGAGCCGAATGTCCCGCGGCTTTCAGAAAGACTGCAACAGCTGTTCAGCCTGTGTGAACAGTTCGGAGGCAAAAGCGTGGCCTGGCGCTTTGACCCGATCTGCTTTTACCGGACCGGGAAGGGTGGGATCAAAAACAATCTTTCCGATTTTCCCGATATTGCAGAAGCAGCCCGGACTTCAGGGGTGAAAAGGTGTATTGCAAGTTTTATGGATCAGTATCGGAAAATAGATAGAAGGATTTCGTATCTCAAGGCCAACGGGACTGAAGTGCCGGAACCGGCGGAAACTGATGAGCGCAAAAAAATGGAGGTGGTTGAGAGAATGGCGCGCCTTCTGACTGAAAGGGGAATCAGGCTTGAACTCTGCTGTGAAAAAGACCTTTGTTGTCAGATTAGGGGAAAATCCCTGGTGCGTCCGAGTGCCTGTATCTCAGGACCGCTTTTTGAAACTCTCTTCGGCACGAATCCCGACAAAAGGCGGGACCGGGGCCAGCGGGCCTCCCAGGGCTGTCTTTGCACCCGGTCGGTGGATATCGGCTCCTATGATGAACACCCGTGTTTTCACAACTGTGTGTTCTGTTATGCCAATCCGGTGATTGATACGGAAATCAGATCCCGAAGGAATGGGAAATGAACATAGGCTCCCTTGAAATCAAAGGCAGGACCGTACTGGCTCCCCTTGCCGGAATTACCAATGTACCGTTCCGGAGGATCGTCAAAGAGTGCGGATGTTCACTTGTGTGCTCGGAGATGGTGAGCGCAAAGGGCATTGTGTACAATACCGGCAAATCCAAGGACCTGCTTGATTCCGTTCCCCTGGAGCGTCCGCTGAGCATACAGCTTTTCGGTTCGTGCCCGGTTTCCATGGAAAAGGCGGCCAGGTATGTGGAAGAAAACAGCTTTGCAGATATTATTGACATCAACTTCGGCTGCAGCGTTAAAAAGGTTTTGAAAACCGGTGCGGGCGCAGCTTTGATGAAGGATCCCAACCTGGCTGCGGATGTGATCACTGCAGTCAGGCAGGCAGTTCACCTGCCGGTCACCATCAAAATCAGGTCCGGCTGGGACAGGTCCGGAAGTGACGCGTTCCGGATCGGTGAAATCGCTGAAAGATGCGGGGTGAATGCAGTGACCCTTCATCCGAGAACCGCGCGGCAGGGATTTACAGGCAGTGCTGACTGGGATTTGATCAGGAGGCTTAAATCCGGCCTCTCTTTACCGGTCATAGGCAACGGGGACATCAAGTCGGCGGAAGACGGGGTTGAGATGATGCGGGTGACTGAGTGCGATGCAGTCATGGTTGGAAGGGCGGCCATGGGAGACCCGCTTATTTTTTCCCGGATCGAGGCCCTGCTTGACGGGAAAGAGCCGCAGCAGCCTGATTTTTTCAGAATGTTTTCCGTCATGAGGCGGCTTGTTGAATCGTATCAGGACTATTTTACGGACGATCATGCAGCCCGTATGCTGAGAAGCAGACTTGTCAGGTTTGTAAAAGGGGTTTTCGGGGCCGCCTCTTTCAAACGCAGGGCAGCCCGCATACAAAGCTGTTCAGAGGCGTTCGCACTTATCGATGAATTCGAGTCATTCTTAAAATCGTACGATAAAACATGAAAACGATTTGAAAAAATCCGCGTCTATTCGCGTTTCTCATAAAAGGCGCATGCTTTTGAGCTGATGCCCCCGCGGGGAGTGAACTCGCCCTCAACCTCCATCTTCAAGGGCGCGAGAACTTCCACGAGATCGTCAAGTATCCGGTTGACGACATGCTCGTAAAACATTCCCACGTTCCTGAACTGAAGCAGGTAATACTTAAGGGATTTGAGCTCCACTATTTTTTTGTCAGGGCGGTACCGGATGGTTATGCAGCCGTTGTCCGGCAGGCCGGTCATCGGGCACACTGAAGTGTATTCCGGTTGACGTATGGTGATATCGATGCTCCGCTCGGTTTTATAAGCATAGTCAATGGGTTCGAGAATCTCTTTTTTTACGGTATCCGGGGTTTCGATCGGATAGCCCGGTGTATATTGTCTGTTTTCTGTCATCTTTAAGCGGTTCCTTGTCTGTGAGCGTTTTATTATTCAATATTTTTTGTTTGGCCTGCAAGGCTCTTTTAATATCACATAACTGTAAAAAATTCAATTTGCAGTTGCCGGGCATGGTGCGGGAACTTTGTAAAAAAGCTTTTTCAGTGATTTTTTAAAAATTTGGGTAAAAGCCTTGACAAAAAGTCCAAAATCTTGGATAAGGGTCAAAATTTCTTGTCAACACGTTGTTGATGAATAAATAAATCACCGAAACTGATCATGATAACAAGTATCGACACGGACAGTGCCGAATCATGACATAATATGCCAAGGAGGAGAGGAGATGAACGATTTTTTGCAAAAACTTCGTGCGTCACAATCTGAAAAACAGAGACCTGTAAAGAAAAGAAAAGACAGCAATTACAATTATAACAATTCCGCGAGATTTAATTATCACGGGGTCCAGCCCAATGCCAGGCCCCAGAATATACAGAGGAATACTCCGCAGAACGGCAATGCACCGGCCCCTAAGGCTGAAGAGCCCGCAATGACACTGCTTGCCGAAGCTGTGGATAATCTGGCAACCCTTGTTGACGGACTTGCCAAAAACCAGGAATACCTCGCCAGTGTCCAGGAAAGAAACAATCTGATGCTGGAGCGCCAGGCGAGCGCCATGGAGGAAATAGTCGGATATCTGCATTTTGCAGTCGGCAGCGCTCCTGAAGAGGATCAGGAGTTTGACGAACCGGCTCCTTCAGGAGAGTATGCACGGACTGCCTCTTCCCAGGCTGCACCTGCCCCTGAAATCGGTTCCGGGAAAACCGCTGAGCGGCGTTCCGTGATCCGCAGGAAGCAGGACAAGACTTCCGCCAAAACTGCTGAAAATACCGAAGATGCCGAACTTTTGCCCAGAGAGCGGATCATGGAGATCATTCATACGATGAGGGCAGAGGGTGCAACTTATGATGAAGTCGCCCAGTATCTGATAAAGCTCGGCCAGCCGACTTTTTCAGGGCGGGGTGAGTGGCACGCCCAGACAATTCACCGGCTTTGCAGCAAAAAGAAGTAACCGCTTTATTCCATCTGTAAATAGAGTCGACTTTCACAATGCCGCAGTTTTTTGAATGCATGATTTCGTTTCCACCGGGAACGGCGAAAATGTATAAAACTGCGGTGTTGTAGGTCGGACAGGAAAATCAGTTTGATTCGGTTTCGCCGGAGTTCAGGGGTTTTGAGTCCATGTATTCCTCCCATTCCACCGGAAGCATGCCCCTTTTTTTTGTGTTGCACTCTTTGCAGCAGGGTACGAGATTGAATTTTTCCGACCTGCCGCCCCTTGCCAAAGGAATGATATGGTCCATGGTGAGATCCGCCGGGGGGAATTTTTCACCGCAGTAATGGCAGATTCCGCTGGATCGCCTGCGTTTCCACCACTGGCCGGCCCTCAGTTTTCTGGCCTTGTCCCGCTCTTTTTTCAAGTGTTTTTCATTTTCAGGGAAAAAACAGCCGTGATCATTCATCCGCCGCCTCCTCCATGGAATCAGTATCCCATTTCATCAAGTTGTTTTGCACTTTTGTTCCAGTCCCGGGTCACCCGTACAAAGAGTTCAAGATATACCCTTTTGCCGGCCATTTTTTCGATATCGCCCCGGGCTTTTTCTCCGATCTGTTTGATCATGGCTCCATTTTTGCCCAGCAGTATTCCTTTCTGGGATTTCCGCGTCACATGGATGGTTGCATGAATCCGGATCAGCTTTGACTCCTCTTCAAACGCATCTACGGTTACGGCGCTGGAGTAGGGAATTTCCATTCCTGTGAGCCTGAATATTTTTTCGCGGACCAGTTCCCTGGAAAGAAATTTCAGCGAAGCATCCGTAAGAGTGTCCTCCGGGAACAGCGGCGGCCCGCCGGGCAGAAGATTTTCAATCTCCTCCAGAAGTTCCGGGACCTGTGTTCCCTTTTCAGCGCTGACCGGGACGCAGGCATTGAAATCAGCCAGCCCCCTGAACCGGTCCACGGTCCGGAATACTTCATGTTTTTTCACAAGGTCGATTTTGTTCAACGCCAGGATAACATCTTTCCTCTCTTTTTTCAGCTGTTCGATGATCAGGGACTCGTCCCCTGTCTGCCTGGAGGACATATCCTTTATGAAGAGAATGATGTCCACGTCTTTGACCGCACGGAACGCCTGCTCCACAATTTTCCGGTTCAGAAGGCCTTTGGGCCTGTGAATTCCGGGGGTGTCCAGGAAAATCATCTGGGAGCAGGGACGGTTAAAGATGCCGAGTATCCTGTCCCTGGTGGTCTGAGGCTTTTTGGATGTGATGGATATTTTCTGGCCCAGGATACGGTTCAGCAAAGTGGACTTGCCTGCGTTGGGCGCTCCCACGATGGCCACGAATCCGGATTTGAAATCAGCATGTTTTTGTGAATCGTTCATATATCCTCAACTGTTCAGCGAACGTTCGATTCTGTCCAGCACCCTCTGTGTTCCGTTTTTGTCTTTTGCGGAAAAAAGGATGATGTCGTTTTTGTCCATACCCAGCTCTTTTGCGGTTTGTGCAAGCGCATTCTGCTGTTTCTGCCTGGAGAGCTTGTCCGATTTGGTGAGAACGATAAAAAAGCTGATCCCTTCGGTCAGGAGCCATTCCATAAGATCATGCTCCTTTTCCTGGAATCCCCTTCTGATATCCACCAGCAGGGCCAGGGACTTCAAAGTGGTACGGGAAGAGAGATAGGTTTCAACCATTGTGCCCCATTGTTCCCGGATTTTTTTGGAAACCTTGGCATAACCGTATCCGGGCAGATCCACAAAAACAACATCTTCCTGTGTGTCGTTTTGGATCAGGAAAAAATTGACAAGTCTTGTAAAGCCGGGATTTGAGCTTGTTTTGACAAGTTTTTTACGGTTTGTGAGCGTGTTGATCAACGTGGATTTGCCGACATTGGACCGGCCTGCAAAGGCGACTTCCTGAAATTCAGGGGCTGGGTACTGGTCCGGTTTGACAGCGCTTTTTATAAAGCTTGCATTTTTGATAATCATGGTCTTCTGCTGAAATAGGGTTCCAGTCGATCCATACCCTTTTCAATGTTTTCAAGGGAGTTGGCGTAGGAGAATCTCAGGTAGCCTTCTCCGTTTTCACCGAACCCGATTCCCGGTGTCACGCCTACATGCTGTTTTTCCAGGATGTCAAGGGCAAGGGCGAAAGAATCGCCTGATATATGCTTTGCGTTTGCGAACACATAAAAGGCGCCTGTGGGTTCCACTGTGATGCCGAGCCCCATTTCCCTGAGCCGTTTGATCATGAATTTCCTGCGGCGGTTATATGTCTCTTTCATCTTCAGTGTTTCAGCTGCGGATTCGGAAAGTGCTCTGGCGCCGCAACTCTGGGCAAGGGAATTTGCGCAGATGAAAAAGTTCTGGTGAAGGATCTGAAGCGTGCGGATATGCTGTTCGGGCGCAATGATGTAGCCGAGTCTCAAGCCTGTCATGGCGAAAAGCTTGGAAAACCCGTTGAACACAAAAGCGTTGTCCGTGAATTCGAGTATGGAATGCTCCTCTCCTTCATACACAAGCCCGTGGTAAATTTCATCGGAAATCGGGGTTATGCCCTTTGCGTCGCAGAGTTCGGCTATCTTCTTCATCCTTTCCCCGGACATTACGTTTCCGGTGGGGTTGGACGGGGAATTGATGAAAATTCCCTTTGTTTTTTCAGTAATCTTTTTCTTGATTCCCGCCGTGGTATACTGGAATCCCTCCTCTTCGGATACAGGGACTGTCACCGGAACTCCGCGGGCAAACTTTATAAAGTTGGGGTAGCATGCGTAATGGGGATCAGAGATGATGATTTCATCACCCGGTTCCACAAAAGCGGAGAAAAAGAGCAGCATGGCCGGCGAGGTGCCTGATGTTACAAGAATTCGGTCCGGGTCGATGTCGGTTTTATACTTGTCCCGGTGCCAGCGGGAAATGGCCCTTCGGAGGCGGAGGTCCCCGAGGCTGTGGGTGTAGCCGGTTTCATGGCGTCCCAGGGCATCCACGGTCTCTCTTAGTACGCATTCCGGGACAGGGAAATCAGGCTCGCCGATTTCCAGATGTACCACATCCTTGCCTGCGCTCTCCATTTTCTGGATCTTTTCCAGCACCTCCATGACCAGAAACGGGGTGATGCCGCTGCATCTTTCCGCGGGTTCAAGTCTGTTCATTCAGAGCACCTTGTTAAGGGGGTATTCAATGATGCCTTCCGCGCCTTCGTTCAGGAGCCTCGGGATCAGGTCCCTCACAACGCTGGAGTCCACCACGGTTTCCACCGAGTACCAGTCGGAATGATACAGAGAGGCCACTGTGGGAGCATTCAGGCTGGGCAGAAGCGGTATGACCTTGTCAATAAGGGTTGCAGGCACGTTCATTTTGATGCCGACCAGTTTTTCAGCAACAAGCGCACTCTGCAGAAGCATTGAAATCTGTTCTATTTTCCGCCTCTTTTCCGGGTTTTCCCATGCCTTTCGGTTGGCGATGAACTGGGTGTTGGTCTCCATGATTTCATGGATCACCTTGAGATTATGGGCCCGGATCGTGCTTTCGGTCTCGGTGATTTCAACGATGGCATCCGCAAGGCCGGATACTATTTTGGCTTCTGTGGCGCCCCAGGAGAATTTTACATTCACATTGATGTTTTTCTCCTGAAAATACCGTTTGGTATACTGGACAAGCTCTGTTGAAATGGTCTTGCCCTCAAGCTCTTCAATGCTGTTGATCGGGGAGTCGCCTGCCACCGCCACAATCCATCTTGCCGGTTTGGCGCTTGTTTTGGAATAGATCAGGTCGGTGACAACGTGCACGTCTGACTGGTGTTCCGCGATCCAGTCCCTTCCGGTGAGGCCTGCATCTATGACACCGGTGTCCACGTTGATGGACATCTCCTGGGCGCGGCAGAGTGCGCATTCTATGGCGTCATCATTTATGCTGGGAAAGTAGCTTCTGCCGTTGACGTTTATTTTCCACCCCGACCGCCTGAATAATGAAACGGTGGCGTCCTGGAGGCTTCCTTTGGGAATTCCGAGTTTCAATACTTTTTCCATTATTTGTATACCTCTTTTGGATCAAAAACCTTATCTTCAACCGTGGCAAACCTGCCGGAATCATCAGCCTTCCTGAAAAAACACCCGGAATACCCGAGATGGCATGCGGCTTTGCCTTTCTGCTCAACTTTCAGGAGGATCGTGTCCCTGTCGCAGTCGGTCCGTATCTCGTGAACAACCTGCACATGTCCGGAAGTCTCTCCCTTTTTCCAGAGTTTCTTCCTGGATCTGCTGTAATAGGTGGCCTTGCCGGATTCAAGAGTTTCAGTAAAGGCAGCCCTGTTCATGTATGCAAGCATCAGAACCTCTCCGGTATTGTGTTCCTGCGCAATGACCGGGATCAGACCGTCTCCTTTGTCAAAGTCAAGCTGTTCCATCAAGAGAATCTCCTTTGAAAATCAAGCAATTAAAACCCTTATAATTAGCTTTTTTAAGCGCCAAAGTCAATCTTTTTTTGAAACCCGGACTGCCGGCAACTTTGATCCTCTCACTTTAATATTACATGCCGGGCAAGAGTCGTGATTGGGTATTGTCATTGTCGGGATTATTTGATATTTAATTCTATACGCGTTAAAATGGCCTGATCCTTATACATTCAAATTATATTACAAGTTGCCATATATGAAAAAAAAAAAGAGTAAGTCGGATATTATAAAAAAGAGGACAAAGAAGTCTTTTATGGCTTCTTTTTTTAAATGGACGGCCATTGTTCTTGTGACAGGTGTTCTGATCGGGGCGGGCGCCCTTGGCGGGCTCTACTACTACATGAGCCGGGACTTGCCGATAATTACGACTCTGGAGGATTATGCTCCGCCCACCGTAACCAGTGTTTATTCGGATGACGGCAGAAAAATCGGTGAGCTTTACAAGCAAAGACGGATCGTCATTCCCTTGGAAGAGATGCCCGAGGACTTGATCAATGCGTTCGTGGCCGCCGAGGATTCCAGGTTCCGTGAACATCCCGGGGTTGATATTTACAGTATCTTCCGGGCATTTGTTAAAAATTTCAAGGCAGGTACCATTGTACAGGGAGGCAGCACAATCACCCAGCAGGTCGCCAAATCCTTTTTCCTTACCCCCGCCCGTACCTACAGCAGGAAAATCAAGGAGGCGATCCTCTCTTATCGGATAGAGAAACATTTTACAAAGGATCAGATCCTGTATCTCTATCTCAACCAGATTTACCTGGGGCATGGCGCCTACGGGGTTGAGGCGGCTGCTGAAAATTATTTCGGCAAGCATGCAAAGGATCTGAATCTCGCCGAATGTTCCATGCTGGCAGGCCTTCCCCAGGCCCCCAGCAGCTATTCCCCTTTCAAGAAGCCGGAAAAAGCAAGGCAAAGGCAGATCTACGTGCTGAACCGACTCAAGCAGGACGGGTACATTTCCAACCTTGAAGCCACCGAGGCAATGAACAGGAAACTTGAAATCAAGCCCCGCAAAAACTGGTTCATGGAGAGTGTCCCTTGCTACACCGAGCATGTCAGGCGGTATGTCATGGATAAGTACGGGGAGGAGATGCTTTACAACGAGGGACTCAATATCCATACCGCAGTGAATATAGAGCTTCAGAAAATCGCCAGGGAAGAGATTTCAAAAGGTCTCAAGGATCTGGACAGGAGACAGGGGTACAGAGGGCCCCTAGACCATCTGCCGGCACTGAAAATTGAAGAATTCTGTGAAACGGTTGCCGAAGAAATCGGTGACGGGTCCCTCAAGCGGGACGATACCTACAGGGGGGTTGTTACCGGGGTCAGCAAGTCCGAGAATAAAGCCTCGGTCCGGGTGGGGGATTTTGAGGGTGTAATACGGGGAGAAACCGTGTCATGGGCAAGACCGGTCGATCCGGATGTGGGTTACTGGGAGGACAGTGCAGGTCATGTGGATGAAGTCTTTGAAACCGGAGATGTGATCCGGGTCTCTGTGAAGTCGGACGGTGAGGCTTCCGATACCCCGGAATTCGTACTGGAACAGGAGCCCGAGGCCCAGGCATCCCTCCTGAGCGTGGAATCGGAAACCGGCCATGTCAAGGCCATGATCGGTGGAAGGAATTTCCGGAGCAGCTCTTTCAACCGGGCCATCCAGGCAAAGCGCCAGCCGGGTTCGGCTTTCAAGCCGATCATCTATGCCGCCGCTCTTGACAAGGGGTATACACCAGCCAGTGTGATCATTGATTCCCCTGTTGTGTTCAGGGATGAAGAGCGTGATTTTACATGGAAACCAAGGAACTACCATAAAAAATTTTTCGGCCCCACTCTTTTGCGGACCGCACTTGAAAAGTCGCGGAATGTCGTGACCATTAAAATTCTCAAGGACATCGGCATTGACTATGTGATAGATTACGCGGGAAAGCTTGGGATAGACTCTGAAATAAACCAAGATCTTTCCATAGGACTGGGGTCTTCAGGTGTTTCTCTCCTCGAGATTGTGAAGGCGTATTCGGTGTTTTCCAATCTCGGTTACCGTGTGGAGCCCACATTTATTACAAAAATAACCGACCGCTACGGGCAGGTTCTGGAAGAATCGTCAGTTGAACGGAAAAAAGTTATTGATATGAGTACTGCATACATTATGACCAGCCTCCTTGAAGGGGTGGTCCAAAACGGCACCGGCCGGCGGGTCAGTAAGCTGGACAGGCCGGTGGCCGGGAAAACCGGGACCACGAATAATCTTTTTGATGCGTGGTTCGTGGGATACACCCCTAGATACACAACCGGCGTCTGGGTGGGGTTTGACAATGAAAAGCCTCTTGGAAAAATGGAAACCGGTTCCCGTGCGGCCAGCCCCATTTGGCTGAAATATATGCAGAAAGCACTGGAGGGAAAAAGCGTGAGAAGCTTTAACGTGCCTGAGGGGGTTGTCTTTGCCAAAATTGATGCGGAAACAGGACTATTGCCGATCAAAGAGTCTGAAAAAGTGGTTTTTGAGTGTTTCAAGGAAGGGACCGTGCCAACCGAGCATACTCCGAAGCCGGATACCGCGGATGAGCCGGATGAGCTGTTCAAGGACGGTATATAAACTAACCGGACAAAACAGGCTGAAAACATGATGTCTCCCCAGTTTGCCAGCAACAAAAAAACCGGATTTTTTAAAAGAAAACTGCAGCTTTTCCGGAATATGGATGTGAGCTCCAAGCTCAATTTCGGTTTCGGAGCTTTGCTTGTGCTGCTTGTGCTGATTATAACCCTCTGTTTTTATACAGTGTACATGGCGCATGAAGATATTTCCCGTTCAATGGATGAATTTTATCCCGTCACACGGGATGTGGAGAATGTGCAGCAAAAACTGTGGAGTATGATTTCAAAGGAGAGAGCCTATCTCGTCCTGGGCGGTGAAGCCGAGCTTGAAGATTTCCGCAGGGCGGAAAAACTTTTTAAGGAAAAGTTTGAGGACCTCAAGGAAACCGTATCTGTTGAGGATTATACAATCCTTAAAGAGGTGGAAGAAAAATTTGAAGATTGGCACGCTTATTCTGAAGATGTTTTTGAGCTGCGGAAAAAGCCGGTTGAAAATTATCCCGCTCTCAGGATTTACAAGAGTGATATACAGTCTCTGAGGGTCTCTGTTTTCCGTTATATACGGGCCCTGAGGTCCAGGATTGAGAAAAGCAGTCCTTCAGAAGAGAATATACAGCTTCTGGTACCTCTTCTGGAGTATAAAAATTCCCTTGAAAAGGTCCTCACCAACCTTGAAGAGTATGCACAGACAGGAGACAAAACTTTTTATTATTTGCTTGAATCCTACCTTGATTCCAACGGCGAACACCTGAACCGCCTTGCGGAACTTGGAGAATCGAGTGAAGATGCAGTTTCCAACCTTGTAGAATCCATCCGGATGGATCATACATTAATCCTTGGAACCATTCCTGATATTCTTGAAATCGCAGGGAGTGAAAAATGGTCAATATCGCTTAATATTTTCAAAACCAGGATCACCCCGGTTGTCAACAAAATGATCGGTACCCTGGAGCGGCTTGACAAAGCCAAGCGGGAGCAGCTTACAACTCTTCTGGAAAATACCGGACGCCAGCTTAAAATACTGGAAAAGGTCATGATTTTTACCGCCGGAGTCGCTGCAGTGCTCTCTTTTTTCAGTCTCTGGGTGGTGTTTCATACATTCACCAAACCGGTCCGGAGCCTGACGAATGCAGCGGAGAGCATTGCCCAGGGGAATTTTTATACCCGCTGCAGCCTGGATACAAAGGATGAGCTCGGGAGACTTGCCAAATCCTTTAATACCATGACAGGCCGGCTCCAGGGAACCATAAGCAAGCTGGAAAACCATAGACTGTATCTAAAGGAGATGGTGGACGAGCGGACGCTTGAGGTCCGAAATTCCCGGGAAGATTTGCGGATTACCCTGGATTCCATCGGGGACGGGGTTGTGGCAACCGACAATGAGGGCGGAATCAAAAGAATGAACCCGGTTGCACAAACCCTGTCGGGCTGGTCGTTCGAAAAGGCTGAAGGCAGGCCTTTCAAGGATATTTTTACTTTTGTGGACGGGCACACGAATGCTGTACAGGCCGACCTGGTTACTACCATACTCACATCTTCAAAACCGGCAGCCACAGAGGAAAGCTCGATTTTAATCGCCAGGGACGGCAGCCATTACAGAGTGGAAGCCTCGGGCTCCCCCATCCTTGACAGGGACGGAAACCCGGGCGGTGTAGTGGTGGTGCTCAGGGACATGTCCGATTCCAGGCGTCTTGAAGCGGAGCTGGAGGAAAGCCGGCACAGGCTTCAGAGGCTGATCGACAACCTGCCCGGAGGCATGGCCTACCGCTGTGAAAATAACAGGAATTATACAATGTCGTGGATCAGCAAGGGATGCCTCGCCCTAACCGGGTATGCCCCTGAAGACCTGGTGAACGACAGGACCGTCGCTTACGGGGAGCTGATTCATCCGGAGGACCGGGGCCATGTCTGGGAATACGTCCAGGAGAGTCTGGATAAAAAGGAGCCTTTTCGCATCCAGTATCGGATACATACGGCTGCGGGCCTTGAAAAATGGGTCTGGGAAAAGGGAGTCGGGGTTTATGACCAGGAAGGTGAGCTGCATGGAATTGAAGGAATTATATCGGACATTACCGAGCAGAAAAAAGCGGAAAAGGAAATGATCGCAGCCAGGGAACAGGCCGCTGAACAGGACAAGAACGCACTGGTCGGCCAGGTAGCCGGGAAAATGGCACATGACTTTAACAACATTCTTGCAGGGATCATGGGTAATGCCGAGATTTCTCTTATGGATTTTCGGAACAAAGGGCAGGGAAACCAGGAGTTTGCAAAATCCCTGGAGCTCATATGTGATCTCACCGAAAGGGGAAAGAGCCTTACCAGAAATCTTATCGCTTTTGCCAGGGACCAGGAGATCCGGCAGGAATACGTCAACATAAACGAAAATATTGATTTTGTGCTGAATCTTTTAAAAAACGAGCTGGAGCCGGTGAAGGTGGTGAAAAATCTGGAAGAGGATATACCGCAGGTGCTTGCGGATGCCTCCATGATTGAGCATATGCTGGTCAACCTGATACAGAATGCACTGCATGCCATGGGCAAAGAAAATGCCCCGGTTTTGAGGATTTCCACATATTCTGCTGACGGGAACGTTCATGTCGAGGTGGAGGATAACGGATGCGGTATCCCTCAGGAGCATGCAAGGGATATTTATACTCCCTCTTTTACCCTGAAGGGCAGCAGGGATACCAAGGGAGTTTATCAAAAAGGGGTCAAGGGTACAGGCTACGGCATGGCCAATGTCAAAAAGTATGTGGAAAAACATAAGGGTGATATTACCTTTGAAAGCCGGGAGGGCGAGGGCGCGAAATTTACTGTAAGGCTTCCTGTGATCGAAGAGGAGGTTTCAGCAGAGGAAATCAGGAAAAGTGTGACCAGCGGCATGATAACCGGCAGGCGAATTCTTCTGGTTGAGGATGAAGAGGTTATCAGCCGGATGCAGAAGCATATACTTGAGCAGGCTCCGCTCCATCACATTGTGGATGTTGCACAGGACGTGCCTGAAGCGATACGCCTGTTTGGTGAAAATGAATACGACCTTGTCAGTCTTGATTTCGTTCTGCCGGGTGATTCGGGCGGCATGGAGGTGTACAGCCATATCCGGGAAAAGAACGGTACAATACCGATACTGTTTATCTCGGGGAATCTCGAGTTCATCGAGTCCATCAACAGCATCAAAGAGAAGGACGATTATGTGGAGCATCTTTCCAAGCCGTGCAAAAACACGGAATATGTAACCGGCATCAACCGTCTTCTGCAGCGTTCCGGCTGACAGGACCGCCGCGCCGTCACCTGTCAACTGTCCGGAGCACTCCGCCGCTCTGCGGCTTGTACCGCGTCAGTCCCAGAATTTCCAGAACATCCAGATGGGTTTGTCCTCTTCCCTGTCTTGCCTTTGCCTGTAGGGGATCATTTTTTCGGGGTTCATGCGCCTGAGCCTTTCTTCGGACTCTGTTTTCTTTTTTTCGATTTTTGCATAACTCCGGGTTTCCCGGTTAAAAACATCCTTGTTGATCCGGGCGGCTATCAGGTCGAGTTCCGGTATGATTTCTTCCATTTTCGAGGCCTGGGTGTAAAACGGAATGAACCTGCCTGAGGCAACATCCAGGATTCTGGCGTCGATGCTGAAAGCCCCTTCAAACTCGGTTACACTTCCGGAAATAACATAGTCATAGCCCGTGCTCCGCCCCACTTTCATGGAGAGTTCTTTTCCTGAAAGACCGCTGTTTTCTTCCACTTGCGGCATCACTTCCTTTTTGGATGCAACGGTTACGGTGTCCTTCCAGGTGAGTCTGGAGTAAAACATCTGCCTGATTCCCTCCTGTATGTGGGAAATGTCCCGGTCTGAATTGATATTAAAGGGAAGAACGGCGACTGTTTTCCGGGAGGCTCCAAGGGCCTGCCCGGCGGATATGAGCAGGAAGACAGCAACTACGGCTGCGGCGGCTTTTGAAAGTTTCCGGCAGTGTTTCAAAATAATGGTATTCAAAGCATCCCCTTTTTTACAGTTTGTTTTTAAGTATATTCGTAACGATTTTCGGATCGGCTTTACCTTTGGTCAGCTTCATGACCCGGCCCATGAAGAAGCTGAAAAGCTTGGTTTTTCCGTCCCTGTAAGCCTGCACCTCATCCGGGTTTTCCTCCATGATCCGGTCCACGGTTGTTTCGAGCTCAGAATGATCTGAAACCTGTTCAAGGCCCTGTTCCTTAACGATAATTTCCGGCGCTTTACCTGTCTGAACCATCTGCTCAAACACGTTTTTCGCACTTCTTGTGTTGACGGTCCCTTTCTCTATAAGCTGTAAAAGAGCTGCAAGATCCGCAGCTGACACAGAAAAGTTGTTAATGGTAAGCCCTTCGGTTTTGAGCAGCGCAAGAACCGATCCCATGATCCAGTTGCTTGCCTGCTTTTTGTCGTCAAGCTCTTTTGCGGTCTGTTCAAAATAGTCGGCAAGTTCCCGGGTGGAGGTGAGGACACGGGCATCGTATTCAGGAATCCCGTATTCCTCTGTAAATCTTGCCTGTTTGGCATCCGGGAGTTCGGGCATTTCCCGCCTGATCCGTTCGATCCAGCCGTTGTCCACAATCACCGGTACAAGGTCGGGGTCGGGAAAGTAGCGGTAGTCATGGGCCTCCTCTTTGCCCCGCATGCTTACAGTGCGCCCGTTGTCAGGGTCCCACAGTCTCGTCTCCTGGACAATGCGCTCTCCCTGTTCCAGGAGAGTCTGCTGGCGGTTTATCTCGTACTGTACCGCTTTTTCCACGTTCCTGAAGGAGTTGAGGTTCTTGAGTTCGGTCCGGGTTCCGAATTCTTCCCTGCCTTCGGGCCTCAGGGAGATGTTTGCATCACACCTGAAGTTGCCCTGTTCCATGTTACCGTCACATACATCAATGTATCTCAAGATCGAGTGGAGCTTTCGAAGGTAGGCGCCTGCCTGTTCAGCAGACCTGATATCAGGTTCACTGACGATCTCGATCAGGGGGACGCCCGCCCGGTTCAAATCCACCATGCTCACGGCGCGGGCGCTGTCGTGGATCAGCTTCCCTGCATCCTCCTCCATGTGAATCCGGGTGATGCCGATGATCTTCTCTTCCCGGTCAGGTGTCTGAACCGTCAAGGAGCCGTTCAGGGCTATGGGGAAGGCGTACTGGGAGATCTGGTAGCCTTTGGGAAGGTCCGGGTAGAAATAGTTTTTCCTGTCGAACCGGCTCCACTCCTGGACGGTGCATTCTGTTGCAAGGGCGCTTTTAATTGCGAATGCCACAGCTTCCCTGTTAAGAACCGGCAGTACGCCGGGCATGCCGGTGCAGACCGGACAGGTGTTTGCGTTGGGAGTGTTTCCGAATGTGGTGGGGCAGCTGCAGAATATTTTGGTTGCGGTTTTAAGCTGGGCGTGTACTTCAAGGCCGATGACAGGTTCAAACATATATTTCCGTTATCCTTCAATGCTGTGTTTTGCAGTTTTATTGTAAACCATTATATATACCGCTGATTCTTTTGTTTATCAACAGGATTTTAAGCAGGTTTGAATTTTTGAGCTTGAAATAATAGCATTAAAAATATAAAAAAAGAACCATTGAGCGTGCATGCGCAGAAATTTTTAAAGGTTTATATATGAAATTTTTTTTATGTGTCATCGGAATGGTCATGATTGTGGAGGGAATCCCCTATTTCGTGTCCCCGGATAAAATGAAACAGATGATCCGCATGGTCACCGAGCTTCCCGACCATTCCCTCAGGTGGTTCGGGGGGATTCTAATGGCTGCGGGGCTGGTGATCGTTTACGCTTCCAGGAATTTCATGTAATGCATTCGGTAACCGATTATCATTTTGAGCTGCCTGAAGACCGGATCGCCCAGGAGCCGTCCGCGCTCCGGGATGAATCGAAACTTTTCGTTCTCAACCGCAGTGACGGTACGTACGGCCATTACCGTTTCCTGGATATCCCCGGGCTTCTGGAGCCCACAGACCTTCTCGTGGTGAACAATACGCGGGTGGTTCCGGCCCGCCTGACCGGCAGGAAAGATACCGGCGGAAAGATCGAGGTTCTGATTATCGATTATGCAGGCGGGATGAAAACCCTTGAAACCGAAGGAGTGTTCCGCTGCGACTGCCTTGTTAAGGCTTCCAGGGGGCCTGGTCAGGGGGACGGGCTGATCCTGGAAGATGAGATACATGCAAGGGTGGTGAATGTTAAAGATGGGTTTTATGAAATTGAGTTTGATGAAATCGGAAGCGGAATCTCCGATTTTTTACAAAGAAAGGGGGATATTCCTCTTCCTCCATATATAAAACGGTCAGGGGGCCGGGCTTTTGAGGCGGACCGGGAGAATTACCAGACAGTATACGCCAGGTGCGACGGAGCGGTTGCAGCTCCGACCGCAGGCCTTCATTTCACTGATTCCCTGATGCAAGAGCTTGGGCGGAAAGGAATCGAGTTTGCCGATATTACCCTGCATGTGGGATACGGCACGTTTGTTCCGGTCCGGGTGGATGATATCCGGGAGCACCGGATGCACTCCGAATTTTTCACCGTCTCAAAGGAAACCGCCCGAAAGATCAATTCCGCCAAGGCAGCCGGGCGAAGGGTGATTGCAGTGGGCACAACAAGCGTGAGAACACTTGAATACCTCTGGCAACAGTCCGGGGCCATCATGCCGGGCAGCGGGATGTGTGACATTTTTATCCATCCTCCTTATACTTTCCGGTGTGTGGATGCCATGGTCACAAATTTTCATCTGCCCCGGTCCACTCTTTTGATGCTGGTGTCAGCCTTTGCAGGCAGAGAGACTATACTGTCCGCCTACAGGACGGCCGTGGAACAACAGTACCGCTTTTTCAGCTACGGCGATGCCATGCTGATCGGCGATTTTTAAACCTGATGGTCACTAACTGAATTGGGCTGAATATATGCTGAAATTCGAAGTGCTGGAACAATCATCCGAATGCCGCGCAAGACGTGGGAGAATACAAACGGCAAGGGGGATGATCGAGACACCGGTTTTCATGCCGGTGGGCACCCTGGGTTCGGTGAAGTCTTTATGTGTACGGGACCTTGAAATGTGCGGCGCCCGGATTATTCTAGGCAACACGTATCACCTTTACCTGAGGCCGGGATGTGAGGTGATCAGCCACATGAAAGGCCTGCATGAGTTTATCAGCTGGGACAGGCCTGTTCTCACGGATTCCGGCGGTTTCCAGTTCTTTTCCCTTGCAAGTCTTGCAAAATTCACCGACGAAGGGGTGGATTTCCGATCCCACCTGGACGGGTCCCGCCATTTTTTCTCCCCTGAAAAGGCCCTTGACATTCAGATGACCCTGGGATCGGATATAATGATGTCCCTTGACTGGTGTATGGGCTATCCCGCCAGCCGGGGCGAGGCTGAGCAGGCGCTTGAAAAGACTACCATGTGGGCGGCAAGGGGGTATGATCACTGGAAGAAGAACGGCTCGGTGAACAACCTGTTCGGCATTGTGCAGGGGGGAATGTACGCCGACCTCAGGGCCGAGTCCGCAAAACAGATCTCTGATATCGATTTTCCCGGATTCGCTGTGGGCGGTCTCAGCGTGGGAGAGCCCAAGGATGTGATGTACGAGATGGCTGACTGGACCGTGCCGCTGCTGGATTACAAAAAACCGAGATATGTGATGGGGGTGGGCACCCCTGAAGACCTTGTGGAGCTTTCAGGCATGGGAGTTGACATGTTTGACTGCGTGATGCCTTCGCGCAACGCAAGAAACGGAAAACTCTTTACATCATGCGGCAGCATCAATATCGGGAACGAAAAATTCCGCATGGATGACCGCCCCGTGGATGAAGAATGCGGATGCTATACATGCACCCGCTATTCCAGGGCTTATCTGCGCCATTTGTATAAAACGAGAGAACTGCTTGCATACCGGCTCAATACGTACCATAATATATATTACTACCTTGAACTTATGACCCGAATACGGGATGCCGTGGAAAAAGATGCATACAACAGTTTTAAAAGGGAATTCTATTCAAAAAGGAGAGATGATTAAATGACCATAGCTTCCGGCATTGCAGAGACCATTGAAAAATCCTCTTGGATCAGGAAAATGTTTGAAAAAGGGGCTGAACTCAAGGCGCGCCATGGTGCTGAGAATGTATTCGATTTCAGCATCGGCAACCCGAACCTCAATCCCCCGGTCGAGTTTCAGAAAGCCCTTGAAACCGTGGCTGCCGAAGTGGGGGAAGGGATTCACGGCTATATGCCCAATACTGGGTATCCGAACGTGCGCGCCGCTGTCGCGCAAACAGTGAAGCGCGAGCAGAAGGCCGACGTCGGTGCCGAGGACATTTGCATCACCTGCGGTGCTGCAGGCGGGCTGAACGTGATCATCAGGGCGCTTTTGAATCCCGGGGAGGAAATCCTCGTTACAAGGCCGTTTTTTGTGGAATATACCTTTTACGCACAGAACCACGGCGGCTCCCTTAAAACAGTGCCTGCAGGGCCGGATTTTTCCCTGAACGTGGATGAAATCGAGAAAGCAGTTGATGAAAAAACACGGATCGTGCTGATCAACTCCCCGAACAACCCGACAGGAAGGGTGTATTCCGGGGATTCCCTGAAATCCCTGGGAGAGCTTCTGGAGAGAAAAAGCAGGGAATTCGGGTCAACCATATACCTTGTGGCGGACGAACCCTACCGCAAAATCGTGTATGACAACGTAAAAGTTCCGTCCATTTTTTCGTGCTACCCTGACGCCCTTATCACAACGTCCCATTCAAAGGACCTGTCACTTCCCGGTGAGCGCATAGGTTACGCGGCAGTAAACCCTGAAGCCGCACACCGGCAGAGTATACAGCAGGCGCTTGCCCTTACAAACCGCATACTGGGATTCGTGAACGCGCCTGCTCTGATGCAGAGGGTGCTGCCACACATACAGACGGCAAGCGTGGACATCGATGCTTACAAAAGAAAGCGCGACCTGTTGGCGGAGGGATTGAAAGATGCAGGGTTCGATTTCACCCTTCCTGAAGGGACATTTTACTTTTTCCCGAAGTCCCCGCTCAAGGATGATGTCAAATTCGTGGACATGCTGCAGGATGAACTGATCCTCGGGGTTCCGGGCAGCGGATTCGGAGGCCCCGGCTACTTCAGGCTCTCGTTCTGCGTGGATGATGCCACCATAGAGAATTCATTTGCCGCATTCAAACGGGTAATGGATCGGGTGTAAAGGAGGAAGCCTTATGCATGAAATGGGGATCGCCCAGCAGATGGTGAATATTGCTCTTTCATCCATACCCGATGATATGGCTGATGCCAGGGTGGAAAAAATGCACCTTCGGATCGGGAAACTGGCAGCGGTTGTGGAGCACAGCCTTAGATTCTGTTTCGAGATCATCACCAGGGATACACCCCTGGAGAATACCGAGCTTGTAATAGAGGAAGTTCCTGTAACCGCCCAATGCAAGGGGTGCGGCCACAAATGGGAAGTGGAAGGCCCGGTGTTCCGATGCCCTGCCTGTGAAACAGGAGAGGTGGAGATGCTTACCGGAAGGGAGCTTGAGATTCAATCACTTGAGGTTGAAGAGAATTAAACACAAATAAGGTCAAAGAAAATGGAAATCAATATTCAGAAACGGGTGCTGGAAGCCAATGAAAACGAGGCGGAACGGCTGAGGAAATACTTTGCCGAAAAAAAGGTTTTTGTGCTGAACATGATGAGTTCTCCGGGGTCGGGAAAAACCGAGACCCTGGTGAAAACGCTGGCAAGGCTGATGCCGGAGACCCGGACGGCTGTCATCGTGGGGGACATCTGCACCACGAATGACGCGGACAGACTCAAATCCACAGGAGCCGAGGTAACACAGATTAACACTGACCAGTTCGGAGGCGACTGTCACCTGGCAGCCCATCTCGTGGAACAGTGCGCCAGGGAGTTTGACCTGGATCAAATCGACCTTCTGATCGTGGAAAATATAGGCAATCTCGTCTGCCCTGCGGAGTTCGACATCGGTGAGGATGCAAGGACTGTTGTTCTGAGCGTCACCGAGGGTGAGGATAAACCGCTCAAGTATCCTCTGATGTTCAGACTCGCCCAGAGCGCGATCCTGAACAAGACAGACCTTCTGGCCTATCTGGATTTTGACGCGGATCTTGCGGTGAAGAACATCAGCGAGGTCAACCCGGAAATTCCGGTATTCAGGATCTCCGCCACAAAGGAGGAAGGGCTTGAACCGTGGGTTGAATGGCTCAGGGCGGAGGTGGCAGGAAAACTTGAACCGTAAGTTTCAACCGAAAGGAGGATGGCATGAAACGAAAACGGGCTTCCTTTAAAGGTGCATGGTATCCTGCATCCGCAGGAGAGTGTGAAACAAGCATTCAGGCGTTTTTAAAAGAGAAAGGCGGGCCGCTTAAAGGCAGGTTCGCCGGCGGGATCGTCCCCCATGCGGGATGGGTCTTTTCCGGCTCCATAGCCTGCCGGGTGATAGCATCGCTTCAAACGGAGTCAAAAGTGGATGCAGTCATTATTTTCGGGGTGCATATGCGCCCGGATTCAAGACCTTTTATCCTGTCGCAAGGATCCTGGGAAACACCGTTCGGGGACCTGGACGTGCAGGAGGAGCTTTCAGGGAAAATCATGGAGGAGCAGAGAATCGAAAAACTCTCCCCCGGATATTTTCCGGATGAGAACACGATAGAACTCCAGCTTCCTTTTGTGAAATATTTTTTCGGGGATACCCCTATAGTGGCAATGGGAGTTCCGCCCTCGGATGAAGCGGAAAGGATAGGAGAGGCGGCGTTTGATGCATCTGAAGCTCTGGGTTTGAAAACAGTGGTGATCGGTTCCACAGACATGACCCATTACGGGGCGGCATTTGGTTTCACACCGGCCGGAAGCGGAGACAAGGCTTATAAATGGGTGAAAGAGGAAAATGACAGGGCCGCGGTCAGGGCATTGATGGAGATTGACCCTCGCAAGATTATCCGGGAAGGCCTTTCCAATCAGAATATGTGTTGTGCAGGGGCTGCAGCAGCCGCAGCTGCTGCAGCAAAAAAAGCCGGTGCCGGACGCGCGGTTGAGGTGGACTACTCAACCAGTTATGAAAAATCTCCAGGTGACAGCTTTGTGGGCTATTCCGGGGTACTGTTTTCCATGGACTGAATATGGTCCGCAGCAGCCTTTATTCTCTCCACGGTTTTCTCTTTTCCCAGTGCCAGGATCATTTCAAATATTCCCGGACTGACTGTTGTGCCGGTGAGGGCCACACGGACCGGCTGCGCTATTTTTCCGAATCCGAGTCCCGTCTCTTCCATAACCTGTTTGAAGGCATTCTCCAGCTCTTTTTCATTGAAAGCCTCAAGGGCTTCAATATAGCCTGCTGATTTTCTCAAAGGTTCCAGTGCTGCCGGTTTCAAAAACTTTTTTTCAGCCTTTTCTTCATACCCGATGGTGTCGGCATAGTAGAAAAGGGCTGCATCCGCCATTTCAGCGAGTGTTTTGCTCCTTGCCTGCAGGGTGGAAATCACTCCGCGGATGAAAGTATCGTTCTGCGCTGTAACTCCCCTTTCCGCAAGCAGGGGAATCAGGTGGCCGGCGATGGTTTCCGGATCCGCGCTCTGGATGTGTTTGGCGTTGGTATGGCTGAGCTTGTCCGTGTCGAACATGGATGGGGATTTCCCCAGGCTGTCCAGGGAGAACAGTTCGATCAGGTCGTCTCTTGTGAAAAATTCCCTGTCTCCGTGGGACCAGCCGAGCCTGACCAGGTAGTTGAGCATGGCGTCGGGCAGGTACCCCATTTTTCTGTATTCCCCGACCGACATGGCCCCGTGCCGTTTGCTCAATCTGGCCTTGTCCGGGCCGAGTACCATGGGAACATGTCCGAATACCGGAAGATCAGCGTTCAGTGCATTGTACAGGAGGATCTGTTTCGGTGTGTTTATAAGGTGGTCATCCCCCCTTATTATGTGGTTGATGCCCATGGTCATGTCGTCAACCACCACAGCCAGGTTGTACATGGGTGTACCGTCACTGCGCTGGATTATGAAATCATCCATTTCCGAGTTCATGAACGAGGTTGGGCCCTTGACCACGTCTTCCACCACGGTTGCTCCGGTATCCGGCGTTCTCAGCCGGACAACGGTGTTTTCGCCGGCCGGAAGGCCCCGGTCCCGGCATTTTCCGTCATACATGGGTTTCTGACCTGCAGCTCTCGCTTTTTCCCGCATGGCTTCGACTTCTTCGGCCGTACAGTCGCAATGATATGCATGCCCGTTGTCAATGAGCTGCTGAATGCGGGTTTTGTAAATGTCATACCGTTCCGTCTGGTAATAAGGTCCTTCGTCCCAGTCGATTCCCAGCCATTCAAGGGATTCGAGGATAGCGTCCACCGACTCTTTCGTGGATCTTGCCTCGTCAGTGTCCTCGATTCTGAGGATGAACCTGCCGTTGTTGGCCCTTGCATAGAGCCAGTTGAAAAGCGCGGTCCGGGCGCCTCCGATATGAAGAAACCCGGTGGGGCTCGGCGGAAAACGGGTAATAATCTGTTCCATTATATCTCCAGTATATGATTGTCTGTTTTGTCAATTTCATCCACAGGGTCGATAAAATACCACATAAATCTGTTTTAAACAATTGTTCCTGATAACCACATTATTCCGGACATTGCCGGGCCTGATAACGGAGTTTATCTTTATGGAAGACGCCTGATTAATATTTTGCATCCGC
>JAWLES010000008.1:0-29635 GCA_041685935.1 Desulfobacteraceae bacterium
TTCATCAAAAAGAACCACCTCCGGATCTGTCACAAGCGCCCTTGCCAAGGCAACCCTTTTTCTCATCCCGCCTGAAAGCTCCGCAGGGTAGTTGTTGTCGATACCTTCTATTTCAAGCTGTTCCATTCTCAGTTTTACTTTTTCTTCAATATCCCTTTTGGATAAAGAAGAGCCTTCAACAAGAGGCAAAGAAATATTATCATAGATATTGAGAAAATCAAAAAGGGCATTGTTCTGAAACATGTAGCTCAAGTTCCGCATAAAACCCTTTCTCTCTTTGCCGGTGAGTCCGGAGATATCCTTTCCAGCCACCATTATCCGACCTGCGTCCTGTTCCAGAAGGCCGATGATATGCTTCAGCAGCACGGATTTTCCGCATCCGGATCTTCCTATGATCGCGGTAATTTCATTTTTATAAATGGAAAGATTCACCCCTTTCATAACATGATTGGAGTTGAACCTTTTGTGTAAATCCGTTATTTGAATATACGGTTCGGCCATAACTATACAAGAAACCAGGTGATGATATAGTCAAAAATCAGAATCAGTACACAGGATTGTACCACAGCGGTTGTGGTGGCTTCACTGACCCCCCTGGCCCCGAAACCGGATTTTGTATTCATGTGGGTATAAAACCCCTGGAAACAGCATATTGTGGTCACAACCAGGGCAAAAACAAGCGACTTGATGAAGCCGCCTGTGATGTCCTCAAGAAGAACACTGTCCACAACCCTTTTAAAATAGATCCCTTTGTTTGCATCCATCAGTGCCGAGCCTGCGAGATACCCTCCAAAGATACCTATTACATCAAACAGGGCCGTAAGCAGAGGAAAGCTTATAACAGAGGCTGTGATTCTGGGACTGAACACATATCTGACCGGATGGATACCCATAGTTTCCAGGGCATCGATCTGTTCGTTGATGCGCATTACTCCGATTTCGGCAGCCATTGCAGATCCGGCCCTTGCAGATATCATGATGGCGGTGAACACGGGCCCCAGTTCCCGTACCAGGCTTAAGGCTACGGCGGAGCCGAGCATGCCTTCCGAACCGAACTTCACAAGGCTGTAATATCCCTGAAGACCCAGCACCATTCCGGTGAATATACCGGTGAGAATGATCACCAGCATTGATTTTGTGCCGATAAACCAGATGTGATAAAGAATTTTTTTCAGCTGAAAGGGATAAACAAATATATACTTCAGGCCGGATGCCGCAAACCAGCTAAGCCTTCCGACATTTTCAAAATAACCTAAAACCGTACCTCCCAGACTTTCAATGCTTTTTCCCACCATAGTAATTCCTTATACGTAATATATGAAAAAAATTCAACCCGTTTAAAAGAGCAGGAAAAAAATTGACACATACCAGCAAATGTAATACGTATAGTCACTCAATATACGTATTGATTCACCACAATTGAATTCAACTTAATTTAAACAGAGGCGAGGTGCCGGGATGACAAGGAAAGTTACCCTCAGTATACCAGACTTTCTGTATGAAGAATTAAAAAAATGGCGGCCGACTCTCAATCTTTCCGGAATGTTTCAGGAAACCGTGGCCGAGGCCATCCAGAAAAAAGAAGAGTTTCAGAAGCGCTTCCAGCAGGATTTTGACATGCCTGAGATCATAAAACGCCTGCAGCAGGAAAAGATGGAATCTGAAAAGAACTACTTTGACACCGGTAAAGCTGAAGGCCTCAAATGGGCAAAAACCGCACATTACGAAGATCTGATAAAAGCTGTTCAACACACTAACCCAAAGGATTTATTCCATACCCCTGAAATGAACGAGTATTTCAACAAAATTTTCAAATCCGACAAACTGATGAAATTTTCATACAACCAGGACCGGCTGGGACCTTATGCGAAACTTTTTCTGGAAGGATGGTCCAAAGGAATACTCGATTTTTACAATGAGATAAAGGAGAAACTTTGAAAATACAAAATGATACATGCGACCTGATCCTCGGCATTGATATCGGCTCGGTGTCCATCGGCACAGTGCTGATGAACAAAGACCAAACCTTCCTGTATACTGATTACCGCTTTCACAACGGCAACATCTCAAACACCATGCAGGCAGTTCTTTCCAAGATCAATCCAGCCGGTCCGGCATATGTCGCAGTAACTTCAGGCTCCCCGTCATACACGGCCCGAACCCGGGAGTATGACCAGCTCGTTTCAACAATCCGGGCCTGCAAACATTTTCATCAGGACATAGGGGCGATTCTCAACGTAGGTGGTGAAAAATTCAATTTAAGCCTGTTTGATCCAAACCTTAGCTATTCCGGTTCAAGGCACAACACCTCCTGCGCTGCCGGAACCGGCAGCTTTCTGGACCAGCAGGCGGCAAGACTCGGGCTTGAAAACTCCATGGAATTAAGCAGCCAGGCTCTTTCAAACACACAGCCCGTTCCTGATATTGCCACCCGCTGTGCAGTTTTTGCCAAAACCGATCTCATCCACGCCCAGCAGGAAGGGTTTTCCATACCGCAGATCTGTGACGGACTGTGTAAAGGGCTTGCCAGAAATATTCACAACACACTTTTTTCCGGCCCCTCAGTCCCCTCGCCCATTATTTTCTGCGGTGGTGTATCCAAAAACATCTGCGTGAAAAACTATATTGAATCACTCCTGCAAAAAGAGCTTGTGGTGGATGAAAATTCCCATGTTTATGGGGCAGCAGGTGCAGCTCTGTGCCTGCTGGACGATATGCAGCAGGAGCAGCAGACCGATTTTTTAAATTTCCCGTCAGTAAATGTTTCCCGTATCTTTGAAAAAAGCCGGACCGAAAAAAAACTTTTTTATCCGCCCCTGGCGCTTGAACTGTCCACCTACCCTGATTTTAAAGCTTTTCATTCATCAGTGACCGACAGCGTGGAAACAGATCTTTATGCAGACACTGAAAAAAACCGCACCTTTTCCTGCTATATCGGCATTGATGTCGGGTCAACCAGCACCAAAAGCGTTATATTAACGGAAGACGGAGAAGTTCTGGCAGGCTTTTATACCAAGACCGCCTCCAAACCGGTGAAAGCAGTAAAAGCCGTGCTGAAGGCAATGGATCGCCTGATTGACGAACATCATCTACGCCTTGAGGTCAAGGGATGCGGAACCACCGGATCAGGCAGGAAACTTGCCGGAAAAATAATCGGAGCGGACATTCTGCCTGATGAAATTACCGCCCATGCCAGAGCTGCAGTGGAAATAAACGGCAATGTGGACACCATAATTGAAATCGGCGGCCAGGACGCAAAGTTCACCACACTCAAGGATGGCAATGTCACCTCGTCTGTTATGAACAATATCTGTGCCGCAGGTACGGGCAGCTTTATTGAAGAACAGGCCTACAAGCTTTCCTGCCCTCTTTCCGAATACTCCCGCAAAACCGAATTTGTTGAATCACCTCTTTCCAGCGACCGGTGTACGGTATTCATGGAAAGGGACATGAACTATTTTCTGGCATCCGGATATAATATCAATGAAGTTCTGGCGTCAGCCCTGCACTCGGTTCGGGACAACTACCTTACAAAGGTTGCATCCGAAGGTAAAATAGGTGACACCATCCTGTTCCAGGGAGCAACCGCCCGCAATAAGGCCCTTGTGGCTGCATTTGAGCAGAAAATTAAAAAGCCCATTCATGTTTCAAAATTCTGCCATCTCACCGGAGCCCTTGGAATTGCACTGATGCTCAAGGATCGGAATATCGATTCAGGAAAGTTCAGAGGATTCGATCTGTATAAAAAAGAGATTCCTGTCCGGCAGGAGACCTGCCAGCTTTGCACCAATCACTGCAAACTTACGATTGCGGATATAAACGGCACAATCGAAGCTTTCGGTTTTCTGTGCGGCCGGGATTACAACACGGAGCACTATGTTTCCAAAGACCAAGGGTTCAATCTTCTCAAAGAGAGGCAAAAGGCCACGTTGAAAGCGAAGTCTGAAAAGAAGGAACATGATTTTACAGTCGGCATCCCTGACGGGCTTCATATGGTTGAAGACCTTGATTTCTGGCACAATTTTTTCACCTGCCTGGGAATTGAAACCGTGACCAGCCGTAACTTTAAAACCCCGGTGGAAACCGGACGTTTCATGGCGGGAGCCGAATTCTGCACGCCGATTCTCTCGCTGCACGGCCATGTAGCCCACCTTGCAAACAAAGCTGATTATGTTTTCCTGCCTTTCTACTTTGAAGAGCACAAAAGGGAGAAAAAAGCTAGGAGACAGCATTGCTATTATACCCAGTTTGCCCCTTCGGTGATTTCAAAGCTTCCGCAGATTGATGAGCAAAGAGTGATCTCCCCTCTGATTCAGTACCTGTACTCAACGTTCCATACCAAGATTGAACTTTACAAATCCTTGAAAAGAGTCACCAGGGAGGACTTCTCCTTTCTTGACATATCTTCGGCATGGGACAAGGCAACTGAACTCAGGCAGGCGACACGGCAGAATTTTAACCAGCTTTTCCGGGATCACAAAAATCCTTCCGATGTCAATGCCGTTCTTCTCGGCAGGCCCTATACAATACTTTCAAAAACCCTGAACTGCGGTATCCCGGATATTTTCTCCTCACTCGACATAAATGTTTTCTACCAGGACATGCTTGATTTAAACAGTCATGATTTTTCACAGATAGAAGGACTTTTACAGCAAATCCACTGGAAGCACGCTGCAAACATATTAAAAGCCGCCCATGTCGCAGCAGATACCGAAAATCTATATCCGGTATACATTACTTCGTTCAACTGTTCTCCTGACTCTTTCTGCATAGACTACTTCAAGCAGATAATGGAAGCCCGTGACAAACCCTACCTTGTACTGGAACTTGACGAGCATGATTCGAACGTAGGGTATGAAACCAGAATTGAAGCTGCTGTCAGGGCCTTCAGAAACCACAGAAACTATTTTGCATCCAGACAGGAACCCATTAAAGTTTCTTCCAAAAACACTCAGGACTCAAACATATCCAAAGAAGAGCGGATCAATCCGGACCTGACCAAACACATCGGCAGCAAAACAATAATCTTTCCAAACTGGGACGGCATCACAGGCAAGCTTCTGGTTGCGGTTCTGAAAAGTGAAGGGTACAATGCCTGCCTCATGGAAGAGACTGATGAAACCCTGAAAGAGTGCCTCAAGACCAACACGGGACAGTGTGTCCCCCTGAACGCCATTGCAAGCGCATTCATCCATACCGTTAAAAGCCGCGGCCTCGACCCGGCAGAATGTGTCTTATGGCTCAGTGAATCTGAAATTTCATGCAACATCAAGCTGTATCCCCACCACATCAAAACCATACTTACCCGGAACGGTGATGGTTTTGAAAAGGCAGGCGTGTATGTGGGGGAACTGTCTTTCATTGATATTTCATTCAGAAGTTCCATCAATGCATACTTTGCTTACATGTTCGGCGGACTCATAAGGAGCATAGGGTGTAAAATCAGGCCTTATGAGGTCAAGAAGGGAGAAACCGACAGGGCAATTGAAAAATCACTGACCGTGCTTGAGCATACATTCGAAGAGCACCTTTCCAAGGAAGATGCTCTGTCTGAAATGGTTTCATACTTTTCCGGCATTGAAACAAGAAATGAAAGCCGGCCGAAAATTGCAATTTTCGGAGACCTTTACATGCGGGACAATGCAGTGATAAACCAGGACCTTATCCGGTTTATCGAAGAAAACGGAGGAGAGGTGATCACTACACCCTATTACAAATTTGTCAAAATGATCGCTGCCTCGTATTTTAAAAAGTGGTTCAAGGAGGGAAGATACTTCAGTCTGATTTCGAACAGGGCACTCTTTGCAACGATGACGCGGCTGGAAAAAAAGTATTACAAATATTTCAAACCGCTTTTGAATGAATCCGAAATCAGTTATGACGACAACCCTGAAGATATCCTCAGGGATTACGGCCTGTTGCCGGAGCATACCGGCGAGTCCATGGACAATCTCCTCAAGATACATTACGTGCTCAAGGAACACCCTGATATTTCACTCTTTGTGCAGACCAGTCCGTCATTCTGCTGCCCGTCACTGATCACCGAAGCCATGGGGCATACAATCGAAAAGAAAACCGGTATTCCCATTGTCAGCATCACATATGACCTTTCAGGGGGAAACAAGAACAGGATACTGATACCGTTTTTAAAATTCACTCAGCCGAAATCGGTTTATCCCCAGATTTTGAAGGAATCGGTCTGACGTTTTCCAGGCAGATACTTCTTAAGGGAGGGATTCTCTTTTAAAAACCGGTTCTGGAATTCGATCCTTCTGATGTTGTATTTATTGTGCCGGTCCACTGCCCTTCGGTATTCCAGGTAATACTGGTCATAATTTTTCTGTGCCTTGGGCAGTTTAAGCTCGGTGATCTCATAAAAATTTTTAAAGGTGTACTTCAGAAGGTCTTCGAATTCATTCAGGTAGGTTTCAAGAGTTTCATGGTGCTTTACCACCGGGGCTGCCTTGTAGTATTCATCAACCTTGGACACCCATTTGATATTCTTTTTTTCAAAATAGCTGCTGTAGTCGTTTGCATAATCCACTACCATTGCAACAGCCTCCTGATTGTTTTCAAGAAGCAGTCTGACATATCCGATGTAATCTATGGTCTCTTTTATCTTGTCAAGGCTGGATTCCACCTTGCTCATCTCTTCGAGATTTAAAATCGCCTGGTCAAGCTTTTGGGTGGAATTTTTCAGATTCTCAGTCAGCTGAACCATCTGACGTTTTATGGGAGGCATGCCTGCATACTTCATTTCCTCTTTTTTCATTGAATAGAGAATGACCTCTCCTGTTGCCACGGCTGAAAACGTAGACAAAAAAATCATCACATAAATCACTCCCCTTTCCCGGTTTGTTTTCAATACATAATAAGGGACCGTGACCGGTGCAGCAAGAATAACAAGAGTCCATGAAACCGGATATTTGTTGCGGATAAAGTAAATAAAAAAAATAATGGCGACCAGCAGCACATATGGAAAATAAAGATAGTACAAACTTACTCTCCTTTCATGGGGGTGATTTCATAATCTTCTTGGGTTGCGTAAACCTCCACAGCTCCCTGCAGGTCGGTCCGGTACACATCAGCTCCTCTTTTACGGCAGCGCTTTATCACCTCTTTTGCAGGGAATCCGTATCTGTTTTTCCAGCCGCACGATATAATCACGTCATCCGGGTTCACCCGGTCCAGAAAGGATGCCGAGCTTGAACTGCTGCTGCCGTGGTGAGGCGCGACAAGAATCTCTGACTCCAGCTTTTCCCTGTACAGTTCAACCATTTGTTTTTCCACCTTACGGGTAATATCTCCGGGAAATAGAATGGAAACTGTTTCACCGGACAGTTTGAAAACAAGGGACCGGTCATTGTAATCCAGTTTTTGATGAAAAATTTCCCCCTCTCTGTTGACAGGATTCAAGAACCTGAGCTCCACCCCTTGCACATCTACCGAGCCGCCCCTGAAAGGGGGATTACAAACCCTGGTTTCTTTCTTTTCCAGTGTCTTCATCATATCCTTGAATGATTGTTTGTCTCTTTTATCACTATTTTTCACAAACATATCCACTTTAAAGTTTTTCAGAAGATATATCAACCCGTTCATATGGTCCATTTCCGGATGTGTCAGTATAACAGCATCCAACGCCAGAATGTTTTTTTGCCACAAAAAGGGGGCAACAATATATTTGCCCGTATCAAACCCGGATGTATACGGGAACCCCCCTCCATCCACAAGAATCCTCACTCCGCCGGGGGCCTCGATCAGAAAACTGTTGCCCTGTCCCACATCCAGAACGGTTACGGTGAGATTTTCATTAAAATACCGTTTTTTCAGACCCACGGCATGAAAGGCAACAAAAACTGCCAGCAGAGGTATTAAAACAAAAAAATACCGTGTGTTTCTTTTTTTCAGCACAAGGAACAAAACAGCTGCTGACAAGTAGTAACAGAACAGGTCAACCTGATGTGGAGTTACACACCTCGCCCAGGTGAACTCCTGTGCAGCCGTGAACTCAGCAAATTTTACCGAAAACAGCAGGACCGGCTCGCATAAAGCAGTCAACAATACAGACAGGTCAGGGAAAAAAGGGAAGACAAAAAAAGCGGTTATGCCCAGGGGTACGCAGATAAAACCGAGTGTCGGAATCATTATAAAGTTTGTGAAAAGCTGAACAAAGGAAATCAGGTTAAAATAATACATCACGATGGGAATTGTCCCTGCAACAGCAAAAAAGGATACGCAAAAAAATATAAACACCCTGGATGTGAAATCGTTTTTCCTGACAATCCGGCAATCTTTTACAAGGGACAGCCCGAGAATAATGAACAATACAGCCGTGAAGGAAAGCTGGAACGAAACTGAAAACAGGGCTGCAGGATCGATAAGCAGAATCAGAACAGCAGCCGCGCACAGGGAATTGATACCGTCGGCCTGTTTTTCAACTGCATAGGAAAGCAGGAATACCACAATCATGATATAAGCCCGCTGAGTTGATGGGGAAAAGCCGGAAAGCAGGGCATAGTAGGTCAACGGAATCAGAGTGGCAAACGCTGCGATCTTCCGGTTCAGCCCCTGTACCAGAAGAGTTTTGAACAGCTTGAAAACCGAGTTGAAAAGAAAAAAGAAAATCCCCGCCACTATGGAAAGATGAAGCCCTGATATAGCCAGAATATGACTGGCGCCGGCCTTGGAGAAACTCAGGCGCAGACCTTCTGAAACTTTTGCGGTCAGCCCTGTGGTCAAAAGGGTTAAAACAGACGCCGAACCGGTATTTTCCACTGAATCTGAAATAAAATCCGCAAAACTCTCCCTTTGGGTATTGATTTTTCTCAGGAGGCCGTCGTAAAAGGAAAAATCATTACGGGTATCCCTGATATCCACAAAATCGGCATCTGTATAAACAATTCCCCTGATTCCCTTGAACGCCAGATACCTTTTGTAATCGAATCCGCCCGGATTACCGAAATTTCTCGGTCTTCTGATTTTACTTTTGATGGTCAGCCTGTCCCCGTATTGAACCGGGTTCTTGATATTATATACATACACGCAAAGCTTGCCGTCCACATCCTTCCTGCTTTGGCCTTTTTCCTTTATGGAAACATCCCTGATAACAATCTTTTTCCTTCTTGCCTGAGATTCCGGTTTTTCTGCAACCTCCCCGAAGATCAAGAGCTTCTGTTTGTTTGTACAGTTCCGTACAAAATTTTCCGAACCGGTCTCATCTACAATTCCGGAAACACTATTTGCACAAACCAGAAACAAAAGAGCGGATAAAAACCAGATAAAAGAATCCCTGGTTTTCTTACGGATGAAAAAGAGAAAAAAAAAGAAAACGATAAGAAATGAAAAAACAAAAGCGGATTGACAGGTGAAAAATTGAACGCCTGCAGCCGAACCTGATACGCAGGCTATTGCGGGGAGCAAAAGCGGAGGGTTTATACGTTTCTTACAACCTGTCAACCTGATGATACACATGTAAAACCCGGATGGAGTGCTTTACATTGTAAAAATTTTTGTCAGGGAACCCGTTTAATATCAGCCCCGATTTTTGCCAGTTTTTTCTCTATGGCTTCATAGCCCCGGTCTATATGATAGACCCTGTTAATAACGGTCTTGCCTTCAGCTATCAGACCTGCGATAATCAACGAAGCACTGGCCCTCAGGTCTGAAGCCATGACAGGAGCTCCCTGAAGTTTGTCCACTCCCTTGACCACGGCATAACTTCCCTGTGAAATGGAAATGTCCGCCCCCATACGCATCAGCTCGTTTGCATGCAAAAGACGGTTTTCAAAAATGGTTTCATGGATCACGCTGTTTCCGTCTGCGATACTCATAAGAACCATGAACTGAGCCTGCATATCCGTGGGAAAGCCCGGGTAAGGGAGGGTTTTGATATCCACACTTTTAATCCGGTCCGTTCCTTCCACGGTTATGGTGTCCCCTTCTACGGTCACACCGGTGCCGGTTTGCCTAAGTTTGCTGATGACCCCTCCGATATGATCAGGGCGACACCCTTTGATCGCAAGATGGCCTGAAGTACATGCTGCAGCCACCATAAAGGTCCCTGTTTCAACCCGGTCCGGGATCACGGCAACATCGAGGGGAGCAAGGTCTTTCGAACCTTCTACTGTAATGATCGAAGTGCCGGCGCCGCTTATTTTAACACCCATGCCGGAAAGTGCATCAGCAAGAGCAACAATTTCAGGCTCCCTGGCAGCATTCCGCAGCACTGTTCTGCCCCTGGCGAGGCAGGCGGCCATAAGAATATTTTCGGTTCCGGTCACCGTCGGGGTGTCAAAATAGATTTCATCCCCGATGAGCCGGTCAGCAGTCGCCTCTATATATCCGTGCTCGATCCGAATACTTGCACCAAGGGTTTCAAGAGCTCTCAGATGCATGTCAACAGGTCTTGCACCGATGGCGCATCCCCCTGGAAGGGAAACTCTGGCATGGCCGAATTTTGCGACCAAAGGCCCCAAAACCAGAATGGAGGCTCTCATTTTTCTGACAAGATCATATTCAGCAACAGTCTTATTAATGCAGGAGGTGTCAATGTCAATCCGCCCGTTTTCAAACAGGTAATCCGCCCCCAGATCGGACAGAAGGGCCAGCATGCTCTCTATATCGGCAAGGTCGGGGATATTGGATATAACCGACTTTCCCTCCGCAAGAAGGGTTGAGGCCAGAAGAGGAAGAGCTGCATTTTTAGCTCCGCTTATGCTTATTTCACCTGTCAGCCTTTTACCGCCGACGATTTCAATCTTGTCCATAGGTATTCGGGATATTGTATTGCATATTGAAAAAAGGGTCCGGGCGTGTCCCCCAAAACCCTTTTCATCATTTTATGGTACCTGGGACGAGACTTGAACTCGTACAGTGCTTTGCACCGAGGGATTTTAAGTCCCTTGCGTCTACCAGTTCCGCCACCCAGGCATTACGTCCACTAAATATAATATTTGCTTTGTTTTTGCAAGCCCAATTTATGAAGGAGGAATATATTTGTTGAGCCGAATAAGCTTTTTATGATAAAAATGCTTTTGTTATGAAAATCAATACTCGAACGATCATACTTGCGTCCAAATCCCCGAGACGAAAATCTCTTCTGGAACAGACCGGCCTCCGGTTTGAAATCATTCCTGCAGAAATAGATGAAACCGTTCCAGGGGCGCCAGCTCCGGAAGAAATGGTAAAAAAACTTTCCTGCATGAAAGCGCACCATATTGCCCAAGATTATCCTGACGCCGCAGTCATCGGAGCTGATACCATTGTGACCATTGACAAAGAAATTCTCGGGAAACCCTGTTCCAGAAGACAGGCATCTGATATGCTGAATATGCTCAGCGGCCGCTGTCATACCGTTTTTACCGGGTATACCGTATGCTGCCTGAAAAAGGGGCTGAACATAACCGAAGCTGCGGCAACCCAGGTATTTTTCAAAAAAATCAGCTCCGCTGAAAACGTATTTTACACAAACACGGACGAACCTTATGATAAGGCGGGAGGGTATGCAATACAGGGAATCGGATCATTCCTCGTGAAAAAAATAAACGGATCCTACTCCAATGTAGTCGGTCTGCCTGTATGTGAAACAATGGAAATCCTGATCAAGGAAAATATCGTTGCAATAGGGGAAACTTAAAAATGGATTCAATAGAGAGCAGGTTTTTGCAAATAAGGCGGACAATTGCAGACAAAGCAGCAGAATGTCAAAGAAGCCCGGAAGATGTCCGCATTATTGCAGTATCCAAGACACAGTCGGTCCAGGCGGTTCAAAAGGCCATAAATGCAGGGGTAGAAGCTCTTGGAGAGAACTATATCCAGGAGGCGGTTCAAAAAATCGAAGAACTGCGGGAAAAACCGGTATCCTGGCATTTCATAGGGCATCTCCAGTCCAACAAGGCCAAGTATGCTGTGCGCCATTTCGATATGATTCATACGGTGGACCGGATCAAGCTTGCCAGGGAAATCGACAAACAGGCCGGTAAAATAAATAAAACCCAGGACATTCTCATCCAGGTAAACATAGCAAAAGAGGATACAAAATCAGGAACTGATGCTGATAACGCCATTGCCCTTGCCAAGGAAATAGGACAGATGGAACATCTTTCTTTAAAGGGCCTGATGTGCATGCCACCCTTTTTTGACGACCCGGAAAGGGCAAGGCCCTATTTCAGGAAACTCAAAGAGCTTAAAAACTTCATCAACAGCAAAGACCTGCCTGGCGTATCTCTTACCCACCTGTCCATGGGTATGAGCGGCGACTACAAAGTTGCAATTGAGGAAGGGGCCACCATGGTGAGAATCGGTACCAACATATTCGGAAGCCGCAATTGAAAGTATTGTTACATATCTGCTGCGCCCCCTGCGCCATTTACCCCTTAAAGGTGCTCAATGAAGAGGGACTTGACGTGATGGGATTTTTCTACCGGCACAACATTCATCCCTTCACCGAATGCATGAAAAGAGAAAACACCCTTAAATCATATGCAGAGAGTATCCAGCTCAAGGTAATATATCAGAAAGGATACGAGTTGGAACGATTTTTACAAAACGTTGTGTTCCGTGAATCTGAAAGATGCACGTTCTGCTATCATGACAGGCTGCTTGCTGCATGCAAAACCGCCAAAAGAGGTAAATTTGATGCATTTACCACAACTCTTTTATACAGCAAATTCCAGAACCATGAGATGATTCAGTCCATGGGCCGGGAAATCGGCCGCAGCGAGGGGGTTCGGTTTCTTTACAGGGACTTTTCCTCCGGCTGGAAAGAGGGAATAGAAGAGTCAAAACGTCTCGGATTGTACAGGCAGCAGTACTGCGGCTGCATTTACAGTGAAAAAAACCGCTTTTACAAAAAAGAACCTGATTAATCGAATCATTGCACAGCAGACTTCAGTTTCTGCCGGCCTCTTTTTTCACCCTGGTTTTGAGCATGCTGATCAAATGCCGGTCCGTCCGGTTGAGCCTGCCTGCGATCATTTCGAAAAGATGCTTTGCCACATCCGGGTATTTCTCAATTATTTCTTCGAGCTTGTCACCAGGAAACCTCTTGATCATGGATCTTCCTTTCGAGATAACCGACGCGGACCTGGGCTCACCCGTGACCGCTGCCATCTCCCCGAAATACTCCCCGGGCTGGACGATTTCAGCGATCTTTTTGCCGCCTTTCACCACGTAAACCCCGCCCTGCACGAGCTTGAAAAAATCAATATCCGTATTGCCTTCCCTTATAATGACATCCTTGTCCTCGTACCGTTCCACTTCCGGGTTGACAAGGTAAGCAGGCAGGTCCTCCTTTGTCACGGTGGTCTTTTTTTTGACCTCTTCAAGGGAGGTAACTCCCATCCTGACCTTTTCAAGGGCTGCATCCCGAAGCGTGGTCATACCTTCCTGGATGGCGAGCTTTCTCAGCTGATCTTCAGGCACGCTTGCATTGATCGCTTTTCCCACTTCATCCGTAACTTCCATAAGTTCGTAAAATCCGACCCTGCCTTTGTACCCGGTCCCGTTACAGTTGGAGCACCCTTTGGGGCCGTATATTGCAAGACCGGGAATTTCATCTTTGGAAAACCCCTGCAGTTCAAGTTCATTGGGATCATGGCCGGTCACATGCTCCTTGCATTCAGGGCAAAGCCGTCTGCCAAGGCGCTGGGAAAGCACCATGGTAACCGACGAAGCAACCATGTAGGACGGAATGCCGATATCCACAAGACGGCCTATGGTGGACGGGCAGTCATTGGTATGGAGGGTACTGAACACCAGGTGGCCGGTCATGGCGGCCTTGATAGCGATTTCAGCGGTATCCTTGTCCCGGATTTCTCCAACCATGATAATATCAGGATCCTGCCGGAGAAAAGACCTGAGGGCAGCGGCAAAAGTCATTCCAACCTCCTCTTTCACAGGCACCTGATTGATGCCCTTGAAGTTGAACTCCACCGGGTCTTCAGCAGTGAGAATCTTTGTGTCCTCCTGATTAAGCCTGTTCAGCACCGAGTACAGGGTGGTGGTTTTTCCGCTTCCGGTGGGCCCTGTTACCAGAATAAGTCCATACGGGAGGCTGATGCACCGTTTCAGGCTTTCAAATGTTCCTGATTCAAATCCGAGTTTAGCAAGATCAATGTTGAGGGCGCTCTGGTCAAGTATCCGCATGACCACACTTTCACCGAAAAGAGTGGGCAAGGTGGACACCCTGAAATCGACCGACTTTTTCCTGCCGAACTTCATCTTGATTCTGCCGTCCTGGGGTATCCGCCTTTCAGCAATATCAAGTTCGGCAAGAATTTTGATTCTGGAGATCACTGCATTCTTGATAGTGGTCGGCAGATTCATTGCCTTGTACAAAGAGCCGTCAAGGCGGTACCGCACCTGAAACGATTTCTCGTAAGGTTCGATATGAATGTCGCTTACACCGTCACTCAGGGCTTTAGTCAAGATTCCGTTCACAAGCTTTATGATGGGAGCATCAGAGGCCATGAAATCGTCTCTGCCGTCGTCCCTTTCATCGGGCTGGACCTCCATTTCCTCGGCTGCTTCGGAAACAAGAGAACCGAAGTCCTCCACACTTGTTACCTGCTCTTCCTCCCCTTCCTCTTCAAAGTTGAGAAACTGCCGGTACTCCTCATCACTTATTTTATAATAATCACGGTATGCCTGGATTATGTCGTTTTCAGTGGCAACATTGACCCTGAGATTTTTCCCGCATTGTTTCTGAAGAGCTTCAACTGCAGTTGTGTCAGTGGGCTCGGTCATGGCAACCACAAGATCGTCATCCTCAAGTCTCACAGGGAAAGCCATGTAGCTTTTTGCCGTCTCGTACGGCAGAATCTCCAGAATTTTTTTATCCGGCCTGATATCGTTGTACTTTACCACATCATAATTGTAGAGGCGGCCCAAAACATTTACTATGGTATCCGGATCAATATACCCCCTGCTTAAAAGTATGCTGCTTAGTCTCTCACCTGTCTTTTTCTGCTGTTTAAGCGCGTCCTTCAGGTTCAGGCTTGTAATCTGCCCTTCCTTGGAAAGGATCTCTCCGATGCGGGTTTTTCCGGCACCGCTTTGATCCTTGATGGTGGATTTAAGGCTTGATGTTCCTCTTTTACCCTTTTTTTTATCCGCGGTTTTCATATATCTGCTGAATCTTGAGGCTTAATCTTGTAATTGTATATTTTGATGACACCGGCCAGGAGCACAAAAAAACCAAAAAGGTAAAACACGATTTTTACAAGAAACGATGCGTTTGCAAAGTATTCAATTTGGTTCACCTTTTCCATGACAGCCGGGATTCTGTAGAAAACACCCATGCCTGCCATAATCAGCACCGCTCCGTATATAGTCTGCAAATTGTTTTTATTCATTCGTCTCTTCCTTTTCGACTTCTCTGAGCTTTTCATCATAAAAGGCCTCTTTTTCCTCCAGGGTCTGCAAAAATGCCTCCAGTTGTTCAAACTGTTCATCCAGCTTTATCTTTTTTTCAGACAACTTGACTGAGAGAGTCTCTATTCTGCCTCCACTGTCGGATTGAGTTGCATGGATAATATCGTCGTTAAGAGCTTTTATATCTTCTTCCAGCCTTTCTATCGAACTTTCAGCCTTTTCTATTTCAGACTGAACAGGCCGGATATGTTTTGACCGCTCTGATATAATCCTGGACCTGGCCTTTCTCAATTCCTTTTTTCCCAACCCCGGTTTTGTGGAGTTGTTTTTTCTTTGACTTCCGCCCTGCTCTTCCCATCCGATTCTTTCGAGAAATTCAGGATACGTTCCCTCAAAAACCGTAATTCTATCATTATGAAAGACGATCAGACGGTTTGCAAGTGTATTTAAAAACATTTCATTATGTGTAATGAGTATTACCGAACCTTCGAACTCCTGGAGCGCCATTGTAAAGGAATCGCAGGATTCCATATCAAGATGATTTCCAGGCTCGTCAAGCAAAAGAAGATTCAGAGGCGTTACAAGCAGTTTTCCGATCATTACCCTGCTTTTCTCCCCTCCTGACAGAACGGAAATTTTCCGCAGTGCCTTGTCTCCTTCAAACATCATGGCGCCGCAGATATTGCGGACCTGCTGCCTTGTCAGGTCCGGCCATGCAGACTGAATCTCCTCCTCCACCGTAAAGCTGTCCACAAGGGACTCTACGTTTGTCTGCTCAAAATACCCGGTTTGTACATTCGGGTTATACGTAATCTCTCCAGAAGACGGAATCAGTTTACCTGCAAGCATCTTGAGTAAAGTGGTCTTCCCTTTCCCGTTCATTCCGATAATACCGATCCGGTCCCCGGGATATACTGTAAGTGAAAAATCATTGATCAGGTTTTCCCGGCCAGGGTATGAAAAACTCAGATGTTCAGCTTTCATTACCTGTTTTCCTGAAAACGGAACCGAGTTGAAAGAAAAATCAAGTGAGGGATCTTTATCAAGTTTTTCTTTAGGCCTGTTTTTTTCCAGAGTCTTCACCCTGGACTGAACAAGGCTTGCCAGCCTTGCCTTTGCCCTGAAGCGATTTATGAAATTCTCCATCTCTTTTTGCTTTTTTTCCTCGTTGAGTCGGGTCTTCTCATAAATCTCTTCATCTTTGGCAACCCTGGTGTAATATTTTTCAGTGTCTCCCTCGATCTTCCTTATTTTTTTCCGATTAATGCCGCAGATATGAGTGACCACTTTATCCATGAAACTTCTGTCATGGGTTACCAGCAAAAGCTCCCTCGGCCATGAATTGAGAAATTCCGAGAGCCACCGTATGGAAGTGATGTCAAGGTAGTTGGTGGGCTCATCCAGAATCAGAAGATCAGGGGCGCACACCAGTACCTTTGCAAGGTTCAGCCGGACCTGGAAACCCCCTGAAAACTTCATGGGATCCTTTTGCATATCTGTATCGGAAAACCCGAGACCGGCAAGGATTTTTTCTGCTTTCCAGTAATGATCTTTTTCAAAATCGGAAAGCCCCTGCATGCATTCCTCAAGCACCGTGGGCCGGGAAAAGGAGATTTTCTGGGACAGATAACCTATTCTGTAGTCCGAGGGGATGGTAATAGAACCTTCATCAGGATTCTGTTCACCCATAATCATTTTAATCAAGGTGGTCTTGCCGAAACCGTTTTTTCCCACAAAACCTATGCGTTCCCCGTAATTTATCTGAAACCCGGTATTGTCAAGTAACAGATGACCGCCGAACCCCTTGACGACAGATTCAACATTCAGCATAGCCACGTATCTTTTTTTAATTGTTCCGCAAATTAACCACTAGGATATTAGCATGTCCACACCATTTTATAAACATCAAAGATTGTTCTTGACTTGAATCTATGAATGTATTTAATTTGAAGTTTATTGTAATCAATTCAAGAACCGTATTATTCAAAGAGGAGCATATGGCGAAATACATCTACCGTTTTGGGAAAACCGTTGCCGAAGGCGGGGCAGACCAGAAAAACCTTTTGGGCGGAAAGGGTGCCAACCTTGCTGAAATGGCCAAACTCGGGCTTCCCGTTCCCGCCGGATTTACCATATCAACGGAATGCTGCAACGACTATTTTAACCTGAACAGCAAATTTCCCGAAAGGCTTTACAAAGAAGTTGAAAGCGCAATGGCAGACGTGGAAGAAGAGATGGGAATGAAATTCGGAGACGGTGACAATCCTCTTCTGGTTTCCTGCAGATCCGGTGCCCGCAAATCCATGCCCGGCATGATGGAAACCGTACTCAATGTCGGCCTCTGCACGGATACCATCCCCGGCCTGATTAAAAAAACCGGAAATGAATGGTTTGTCTACGACTCATACCGTAGACTGATCATGATGTATTCTGATGTTGTCATGGAAAAGGCAGAGGAAATAACCCCTGAAGACGGCATGGGAATCCGCCTCCACCTTGAGATGATGATGAATGATCTGAAAAACGACAAGGGGTACCAGAGTGATACCCAGATCACCATTGATGAAATGAAGCTTTTGTGTGAAAAGTTCAAGGGAAAGATAAAGGAAACCCTGGGTGATGAATTTCCCGACAATGCACGGGACCAGCTTTTCGGCGCCATAGGCGCCGTCTTTAAAAGCTGGAAAGGCAAACGGGCCGTCTCGTACCGGAGGATTGAACATATCCCTGATGAGTGGGGCACCGCAGTGAATGTACAGAGCATGGTGTTCGGCAATATGGGGGATACATCAGCAACCGGGGTTGCATTCACCCGTGATCCTGCCACAGGAATAAACAAATTTTACGGGGAATGGCTCCCCAATGCCCAGGGAGAAGACGTGGTGGCAGGTACACGGACCCCGAATCCGTTGAACCATGACACCAAAAACGACCAGAACACCCATCTTCCATCCCTGGAAGAAACCATGCCCGAACTTTACAAAGAGCTTGTTCACATCCGGGAGACCCTGGAAAATCATTACATGGATATGCAGGATATCGAATTCACCATTCAGCAGGGCACCCTTTACATGCTTCAGTGCCGTTCCGGCAAAAGGACCGCAACAGCAGCCTTGAATATGGCGATGGACATGTTCGACGAGAATATCATAGACGAACAAACCCTGGTAAGCCGGGTCCTTCCCAAGCAGCTCGACGATCTGCTTCATCCCCTGGTGGACCCTGAATCGGAAAAAAGCGCGGTTCAAGTCGCCCACGGGCTTCCGGCAGGCCCCGGAGGCGCATGCGGCAGAATTGTTTTCAACGCCGAAGATGCGGTCAAATGGGCAAAGACGGACAAAGATGTGATCCTTGTCCGTGAGGAGACCAACCCGGAAGATATTGAAGGGATGAGAGCGGCCTGCGCGATTCTGACCGCCCGGGGCGGGATGACCAGCCATGCCGCACTTGTTGCCAGAGGCTGGGGAAAATGCTGTATTGTCGGAGCCGGGGATCTCCATATCGATTACGCTGGAAAACAGGTTTCAAGCAAAGACAGGGTTTATAAAGAAGGAGATTTTTTCACCTTGAACGGCTCCCGGGGGATCGTATATGAAGGATGCCTGAAGATGAAGGATGCAACCGAAAACCCGAGATTCAAAAAGTTCATGGAAATTGCCGACCGCTATAGGACCATGGGTGTAAGAACCAATGCGGATACGCCGGAAGATTCCGAACTTGCGCTTGAACTCGGGGCCGAGGGGATCGGGCTTTTCCGTACCGAGCACATGTTTTACGGGTCTGAATCAGGGACTCCCCTCTTTCTGCTGAGAAAAATGATATTGAGCAAATCGGATACGGAACGGAATAATGCCATAAAGGAGCTTTTTCCTTATGTCAAAAAGGAAATACAGGCCACTCTCAAGGTGATGGGGAACTATCCGGTCACTTTCAGGCTCCTGGACCCGCCGCTTCATGAATTTGTCCCTCACTCCGAGGAAAACCGTAATGAAATCGCCAAAGCGCTGGGGATTGATGCGGAAGAAGTTGTAAAAAGAAGCAATTCCCTCAAGGAAACAAACCCCATGATCGGCCACAGGGGAGTCAGGCTGGGGATAACCTACCCGGAAATCACTGAAATGCAGATCAGGGCGATTCTGGAAGCGGCAGCCGAACTTATCTCCGGCGGAGGGACACCTTCTGCAGAAATCATGGTTCCTGTTACCTGCAACGAAAAAGAGCTTTTCTTTGTAAAGCAGATAAACGACCGGGTGTACAAAGAGGTGCTTGAAAAATACGGACTCGATTCAATCGATTTCAAGTTCGGCACGATGATCGAAATTCCAAGAGCCGCAATGATATCGGACAAAATGGCGGAATATGCGGAATTCTTTTCTTTCGGCACCAATGATCTCACCCAGATGACTTTCGGCTTCAGCCGGGATGATATCGGGTCATTCATGAACGAGTACATTGAAAATGCAGTCCTTGACTCGGATCCGTTTGAAACCATTGACAAAGAATCCGTGGGCAGGCTGATCGAAATCAGTGTGGAAAAGGCCAGGGAAAAACGTCCTGACATAAAGCTCGGCATATGCGGGGAGCACGGAGGAGACCCCGATTCTGTAGAGTTCTGCTATAAGGCCGGCCTGACTTATGTGAGCTGCTCCCCTTACAGGGTTCCCATCGCCAGGCTTGCTGCTGCGCAGGCGGCGATCAACGATCCGGACTCCTGCTGATACGCCTTTAAAAATCCGAACCGGTCTTCGCCTTCCGCAGTCAGTTGAAGGCAAAGACCGGTTCCTGCTTAACTGACCCTCCCGCCCCCATTACTTTGAATATATATACAAATAAAATAATAAAGCCTCTTGACGCATACAGCTTCATGGTTATCTTCTGGGTACGGACCGAGAGAAACATAAAAGTGAAAGGAGGGAATCATATGTCACTTGTAAGATACAATCCAATGAATGAACTGTATCCGTTTCACACCTCATTGAGCCGTTTTTTCAATGATCCGTTTTTCACCGGAGAAAAAGCGAACTGGCAGCCGGTTGTCGACATCGAAAAGGATGACGGCAAAATTCTCATTAACGCGGAACTGCCGGGAGTAAACAAGGATGATATTTCAATCGATGTCAACGGCAACGTTCTCACTCTGAAAGGTGAAAAAAAGCATGAAAAAGAGATTGATGAAGAGAACGTCTACAGAAGGGAACGCTTTACCGGCACGTTCCAGAGATCATTCACACTCGATGAAAGCGTGAATCCGGATGAAATAAGCGCATATTTCAAGGACGGGGTTCTTAAAATTGAAGTCCCGCATACTGAAACGGCAAAAACTAAAAAGATCGAAGTGAAATAGTCTCTGTCATGCCTTCGGAACGGGGCTGCTTTAGCAGTCCCGTTTTTTAATTGTTCAGTTGATAAGCCTTTCTTGAAGTGCGGTGTAGCGTTTTTCAGAATCAGCCCGGTTGACCGCGATTGCAAGAGCCTTTTTGCTTCCCACGACAACAACGAGTTTCCTCCCCCTTGTGACTGCAGTGTAAATCAGATTGCGCTGAAGGAGAATATAGTGCTGGGTCAGTACAGGTACAATCACAACCGGGTATTCCGACCCCTGGGCCTTGTGAATGGATACGGCATAGGCATGCACGATCTCGTCAAGGCTTGAAAAATCATACTCAACCTCCCTTGAACCAAAAGCAATGGTAACCATCCTGGCTTCGAAATCTATCCCGGCTATACGTCCGATATCTCCGTTGAACACGGATTTATCATAGTTGTTTCTAATCTGCATGACTTTGTCCCCTTCACAGAATTCGCTAATCCCTTTCTCAACTCCTTTTTTCCCGGGATTTAACGTATTGCGGAGAACATAATTGAGATTTGCCGACCCGACAATGCCTTTGTGCATCGGGGTGAGAACCTGGATATCATTGACAGGGTCAAATCCGAATTTTTTCTCAATACGGTGCAGAACAAGCTCGGTGATTACGTTGACCACCTCCTCGGGCTCCTCTTTTTCAATAAAAAAGAAATCACTTTTTTCATCCCGGCTGATATCAGGGAAATATCCATTGTTGATACGATGGGCGTTGACAATTATTTTGCTTTTTCTGGCCTGTCTGAATATGGTGTCAAGCTGTACAACCGGGAAAACCCCGGAGGCAATGATATCTCCCAGAACATTGCCGGCTCCGACGGAAGGAAGCTGATTCACATCCCCGACCAGGATAAGAACGGAGGGGTCGGGTACCGCTTTCAAAAGATGATGCATCAAATAGGTATCCACCATTGACACTTCATCCACAATCAGGATATCACAGTTCAAAGGATTGTCTTCGTTCTTTTCAAACCCGCGTTTTTTCAATGAATACCGTAAAAGTCGATGAATGGTTTTTGCAGGCATAAAAGTCGCCTGGCTCATCTTTTTTGCAGCCCTCCCTGTCGGAGCCGCAAGTACGATATTAGGTTCGAGCTGATTGTATATCTTGATGATGGCGTTAATGATGGTTGTTTTTCCGGTTCCTGGCCCGCCGGTAATAACTAGAATCTTTTCATACAGGGCGGTTTTTACAGCTTCTTTCTGTTTTTCTGCAAGCTGGATGGTCAGTTGATCCTGGACCCATTCAAGGGCCTTGTCAATGTTGACCTTTCTGATATTTTTGCCGGATTTTCCAATGCGTTTCAGTCTTGATGCTATCCCTTTTTCACTGAAAAAATACCTTGCAAGAAATACAAGGGAGCCTGCTGGTTCAATGATTATCTTTTTCCTGTCCTGTGCCTTTTTAACCCCGTATTCAGCATTCTGAATTTCAACATTGATAAGTTGGGCGACTTTCCGGACAAGTTCGTCACACGGATAGCAGACATGACCTTCTTCCGCCAGAACCGCCAGGGTGTGAAGGACTGCTGCTTCCATTCTTTCCGGAGAGTTCCTTTCAATTCCGGTCTGTTCAGCAATTTTATCCGCAGTGGCGAATCCTATCCCGAAAATGTCCTCTGCAAGCCTGTACGGGTTTTCACTGACCACCTGTATCGCTTCATTTCCATACTGTTTAAAAATCTTGGCTGCATATGTGGAACTTACTCCATGGGAGCTTAAAAAAAGCATTACATTCCTGATCTCTTTTTGCTCTTCCCATGCTTTCTTTATCAAATCTATCCGCTTTTTCCCGATCCCCTCGATATTCGAAAGTTTCTGGATGTCGTTTTCAATTATATCAAGAGAGCGGTCTTTAAAGCGTTCAACGATCCGGTCTGCCATAACAGGGCCTATCCCTTTAATAAGTCCGGAGCCGAGGTATTTTTTTATGCCGAATTCACTGGCCGGAGTCCTGCTGGTGTAAGATGCCACTTTGAACTGCGGGCCATACCTGGGGTCATTGATCCATTGTCCGGCCATTTCCAGGACTTCCCCGGGCAAAGGGCTGACAATATTGCCCACAACCGTGACAAGCTCAGGGTTCCGGCCGGTCCTGACCCTGCAGACAGCATAGTTTGTCTCATCACTGGAATAGGTGACCCGTTCAATCCGTCCTGTCAATCGTGTATTCATCCGAATGATCCATAGGCAATAAAAAAGCGCATTATCCGGTTATATAAGAACAGCAGGACAATGCGCTTTTCAAGCGTAATATTTATTATTGAGCAGATTTATTCAGAGTCAGTGGTGTCCGCCTTTTCCGGAAACTGTATCCACGATGGCTTTTCCGATACAGTATGCCATCCCGATACCCAGAATCGACATTGCGTACCAGAAGCCGCCGAAAAACAGCAAGTGCCCTACGTCCCAACTCCATTCAAAACAAAAGGGAAACATAGTGTTATTCTCCTTTATTCATATTTAAGATTCCGCTCCCTGCTCATTGCCTGCATACAGTTCCTGTTCCTGGGGGAACACCGGCAGATACCGGTAGCAAAGAGCGATCAGGATGATTCCGTATGCCACCGGAAGTATTGTGGTGGCAACTTCCTGCCAGCTTGGGATATACATAGCCCACTGATCAAATGTCATCACAGGTACGGCCATTACCTGAAGCACCATTACCCACCTGTTCAGGCATACGCCGAAAACAGCAAGTATCATGGCTATAAGCCGCAGTCTCGGGTTCTCCCTTGTCTGTTTAAAGATAAGGAGTAATCCGGGCACAATACCTCCGATAACGATTTCAGCAAAAAGTATTGATACCCCGTAAACCGGATTGTTGGAATAAAAATCCATGAATGTGAACCCCATTTCCGGAGCAGTGGAAACAGCCCAGTAAATTGTATCAATAATCTTGGCGATGATATATATGGTTATCATCCAGCCGGATATTTTGGCAAGCAGGTTGATCACATTTTCTTTTACAAGCTTTTTCCGGGTAACGGCTTCCGTGATTTTTGTTACCAGAATGGTGAAGGTCGGTCCGTAGGCAGCGGCTGAAAAGGTAAAAAGGAAAAATGTCCAGGGCCATATGAGCAGACCTTCTCTGAATGCAAACGGCCTTCCGTAGAGAACACCGGCCACACCGCCGAGCGATCCCTGATGGAAAAAGGAAAGAAACGCTCCTGTGGCGGCGAAAATAGCCATAACTCCATGCATGTTGTGACTGAGGTTGTGAAAAAACGGTACTTTGTCAAGTTTGGGGTTTTCCAGAATGTTGGGGATAAATTCGATGGTCAGGACGGCAAAATAACACGAAAGACAGAAAGCCACTTCCGTGAGCATCGAATGCACGTTGGCATGCCAGAAAATAAACCAGCCCCTCAAAGGCTGGCCGATATCAATAGCCAGAATAAGCAGTGCAGAGCTGTAACAGATAAATCCTATAATCACTGCAAAATTAATGATGTTCTTCAACTCGTCGATACCGAAAAGATATTTTAGCAGTCCCGTGAAAAAAGCGCCCCCGCCTATGGCGATAATGGCCAGGTCAGCCCATATCCACAAGGCAAAACCGTAATAATCGTTCATGTTGGTCTGGTTCAATCCCTTTATCCAGCACAGCAGCATGGCAAAAACGCCCCAGAGAAGGACAGCACCCACCACTGCGATCCCTATGGCAAACTTTGGAAAAGAGCAGCGTTTTGCGCCCTCGGGTATTAATGCAGAATCCATAATAAATAACTCCTAATTCGTTGTTTGATATGCAGATTCATGAATTTATCCATGTTTTTTGTTCATCTTCTTCCACTCTCCCTCAAGGTAGTTGTCCCCGGCCTTTCTCACCCATTCCTTTTCGGAAATATAGTATACTTTCGGGTTGGTTTCGAGCCGTTCGAGAAGACGGAACGCTTTTGGATTTCTCGGCCTTCCGCTGTGGTGCGGATCCGGTTTGACAAGTTGATGCACTTTGTGAGAAGGATTGTGAAGATCTCCGAACGTGATCGCACCTGCGGGACACGCTTCGGTGCATGCGGTCTGATATTCATCTTCATGAATCTCTTCCCTGTGCTCGTAATAGGCCTTATCTCTTGCCGCCTGATATCTATGGTAGCAGAAGCTGCATTTTTCAACCACACCTCTCATCCGGGGGGACACATCCGGGCTGAGGTACTTTTCCATCTCGCCGGGCCATTTCGGATCCCACCAGTTAAAGTATCTTGCATGATAAGGGCATGCAGCCATACAATACCGGCAACCGAAACACCGGACAGGGATCTGACTTACCACACCGGTATCATGTCCGTAATCCGTTGCCACGGCCGGGCATACAGAGACACAGGGTGAATGTCCGTGATCGCCTTTGCCGCCGCACTGCATACATGGCCGCGGAAGATAGCATATTTCCGTTTCAGGGAACGATTTGCCGTTGGTCAGTTTGTATACCCTCATCCAGGCAATACTGTCCTTTTTGTCGGTCTCGTCCTCTTTGAACGGCACATTGTTTTCAGACATGCATGCGACCATGCAGGAACCGCATCCGGTGCACTTGTCAAGGTCGATCACCATGCCGAATTTATATGTCTTTCCGTGAGTATTTTGTTTTGACATCGGAACCTCTTTAACGAATTATATATTAAACTCTGGATATCTTTGCATTGATTCCAAAGGCCGCATCCTGTCCGGTATTCGGATCAATTGAAGCACTTATCAACTGATTCGTATTCACACCTTTCCGGGCCACGTAGGGGTTGTCCACTGTGTGTCCGAGCCCTCTGGGCATACCGATCAATCCGGGCATAACACCTTCAAAAACCTGAACTCTGACAGTTGCGGAGCCTGCAGGAGTATTGATTTTAACCCTGTCCCCCTGTGATACACCGAGCTTGCGTGCCGTCTCAGGGTTCATCTGCGCGAAACTGTCTTTTCCTTTAATCTCTTCGTCGGATACCGTTTTGACTGCAAATGGTGAAGACACGACCTCAGAGCTTGTGATTCTCATATTGTCATAGGGAACGAGAGTGAATGGATACTCCGCCCTGTCCCCGGCAATTTCAAGGACTTTGCCGTTGTTCACCGAGAAAAAGGAAAGATCTGCATTTACACTCTTTGCAGGCGCTTTATCAGACACAACCGCATATCCTTTATCCGAAAGTGCATCCCACAGTTTCCCGGTTCCGGATTCAAGGCAGTCTTCATACTTTTTCCATGGAAAATTTTCAGCAATAACGCCCTTCATTGCCTTTGCAATCCGTATAACCGCATCCCCCGGGTTGAGGGTTTCCTTCAAAGGCTTCTGAACCGGGACGGATAAGCCGACCACCTGAATGGACATGGTCGGGTCCGAGGGAAGGTCCTCGTATCTTTCAAGGAACGTATGTGCAGGCAGAATTATATCAGCAGCTTTGGCAGTCTCATCCATGAAAGAGGAGAAACTTACCTTGAACGGTACCTTTTCAAGGGCCTTTTTTACTCTGTCAACATCGTGCATGGTATAACAGATGTTGGCCTCCTCTAACAGCAGGGCCTGAATCTGAGAGCTGTCTGATTCGGCGATTTTTTCCACAAGGCTTGCAACACTCGGTTCAGGCTCTTTTTCAAGGCCCTTTTCAGCATCTGCATCCATTTTTTCTTCGGGGAATTTCAGATACTCCAAAGCCTTGTTCAGCCAGACTCCGCCTTTTGAATTGATATTGCCCACAAGGCAGTTCAGGGCATGAACAGCTGCGAACTCTCTGAGATCACCTGCGTTTTCTCCCCTGCCCTTCCCTGCAACGGCCAGAGGCTTGTCAGCTTTGGCAAATTCCCGTGCAAGAGATTTAATATCGGACGCGCTCACCCCGGTTCTGCTTTCCATTTTCTCCGGCGTATACGTGCTGGCCACAAGTCGAGTAAAAGCACTGAAACCCGTGTTGTAGCTCGCAAGATAAGAGGCGTCATAAAGTTCTTCTTTCATGATTACGCTGCAAACGGCAAGGGCAAGATCAGCCTCTGATCCGGGCAGAGCCGGGACCCATCGGTCTGCGCACGCAGCTGTGTTGGACAGCCTGGGTTCCACCTGAACCAGCTTTCCGCCCTTGTCTTTTCGCCCTGCATTAATCCGGAAGTTGTTCACTGGAGAACCCCATCCTTCAAGAAGGCCTGAGCCGAAGCTTAAAATATGAGTTGCGTTTTCAAAATCAAATCCCATGTCCGCGTTTACTCCATGCATGGTTTCCGCAACCGTGCGCCAGGTGGTGTTCATGTCTGACATGCTGTAGTAATGCGGGGAACCGTAGACTTTCATGAAGCGTTTAAACAGCTCCGGAATCGATCCTCTTTCCTTTCCGGTAATGCAGGCGAGTTTGTCAGCATCCCCGTTTTCCCTCATTGTGTTTAGCCGGTCAGCCACATGAGAGACAGCTTCTTTCCAGGATATTTTCTCGAATGTGTCTCCGTTTCTTTTAAGCGGCGCGTTGATCCGGGTGAGGCCATAAAGATACTGCAACCCTGAAATACCGTGGAGACAAGCCCCTCCGTCACTCACAGGATGCCCTTCCTGTCCGCTGATATGAACGGGCCTTCCGCCTACTTTTCTCACACTTATACCGCAGTTCCCTTTGCAGAGACTGCATGTGGTTTTTTCGTATGTTACTTTTCCGTCTTTGGGAACCGGAGTCCAGGGCCAGTTCTGGGTCCAGATGGCCAAATCATCCGTCAGTTTCGCCCCGGGGGGAGAAACCACAGCACCTGCAACCACACCGAGTCCGAGTCCCAAGAAACATCTTCTGTCAACTTTCATAATATACCTCTATAAAGTTTATTGCATTCCCTGTGCAAATCGGTTTTACTTGTGGCACTGGAAACATGAACCTTTACTCCCTGTTTCCTTTTCATGACATTCAGCGCAGTCATCCATCTTCATTCGATCCCAGGAATTCTTTTTGATTCCCCAGATGTTGTCACCCCAGATGTCTCGGCTGTAGCCGGTAAGCCTGTTCTCTTCGTAAACCGGCAGTTCCTTGGACTCCCCTATGTGTCCGTGACATGTCTTGCAGTCCATTCCGGCACCCTCTGTGTGCGCTGCATGGGAAAAGAACACATTGTCCGGCTGTTTGGAATACACAAGCCAGGGAACTTCCTTTCCTTTGGCTACGTACTCTTCACAGAAAATCTTTTCATCTTCGGTGGTTCCCATTGGTTCTTCATAATGGCACTGTGTGCATGAATACAGATCGGGCAAGCCGGAAAAGCTGCCGTCCTCGCGAACATAATGGCATGCGTCACAACTGCCCATTTCATAAACATGCAGGTCGTGATTAAAATTGAAAGGCTGCTCTTTTTCCGAATAGAGCAGCTTGGGAAAAAGCAGCCAGCCTGAAAGAAAAACAACCCCAAAGGCGACCAAAAAAAAGATAACCCCGAGTCCGATCCCGGAATTATCTTTCGCCTTTTTTTCTTCAGTGCCGCACTCTCCGGTGGCTTCCACTGAACCGTTTTCAGTTTTTTCATCTAATTCACTCATGAACACCCCGTTAATTAAAAATGTTGATGAATCTTTAACTATTCACCTGCTACAAAAGGCAGGTGGTAACTTATTTGCGGATATACCACCCCGCATTTGCATTCAAAATTTTATCAAATGGTCAGCGTTATTCTATATTAATAACTTATCTTCTTGTCAAGTAAAATCATTTCAGGCGTAGCTGTGAAGCCCGGACAGAAAATAATTAACGCCGAAATAGGTGAAGAGGACCGCCATAAAACCGACTATGGAAACCCATGCGATTCTTCTGCCGTTCCAGCCCCTCATCATGCGAAGATGAAGGAGAGAGGCATAAATAAACCAGGTGATCAGGGACCAGGTCTCCTTGGGGTCCCATGACCAGTAGGAACCCCAGGCGGAATTGGCCCATACCGCCCCTGTGATTATGCCGATGGTGAGAAAGAGAAAACCGAATACCACCATCTGGTAGGTGAGCTCGTCGATGACTCCCTGGTACGGAAGCCTTGAGAGAAGCCCGGACGACTCCGTCCCGTCCGGCCGAATCAGATACATCACACTGAAGCCGAAGGCCACTGCGAATCCGGCATACCCCAGAAAGCAGGTAATGACGTGTGCGATAAGCCAGTTACTCTTTAAGGCAGGGATCAGCGGGCTTATTTCACTTTCAACCCCGGGTGATAGCGATGCATATGCAATTGCAAGAAATATTAACGGTGTTGCAAAAACTCCGACAATTCTTTCTTTATACTTGTACTCCACAAACAGATAAAGCAGGCAGACCGTCCATGAAAAGAACACCAGGGATTCGTACATGTTTGAAAACGGTGCATGGCCGTATCCCAGGTCATAGGATTCCACCCACCTGAGCAGAATGCCTGCGGTATTCATGAGAAAGCCGGTTAAAAGAATCACCAGGCCGGCTTTATACAGAACTTTCCTGTTAAAGGACCAGGCGCCGATATAGAATACTGAGGCTGTCACGTATACAAAAGTGGTCAGGGATAATATATAGGAACTTGTCATGATGATATCGACTCCTTTAATCGTGTTGCCAATCTTTCAATTTTCAGTTTCATACTCTGGCTGTTCCGGTTCGCAGTACCTGCGACAGATACTTCACAAACCGGATTGTTTCCGGATGTCACCTCAACCATAACACTCTGGTGGGACATGAAAAACGTTATGAAACAGCCGGCAATCATCAGTATAAAACCGACATATACGTACGGGACGCCGGGATCTTTTGCCACCTGAAGTCCGGTGTAGTATGTTTTTTCATAATCCTTGACCGAAAACACAATGTCTCCCCTGCGCATTTTGTCAAAAGTGGGAAACCGGACCGGAAGTACAATCTGGGTGCCTTTCGGGTCTTCACCCTTCCTCATGATTCCGGTAAAGGCTTCTCCGACGGAATGGCCCCTGAAGTT